>CAYUAF010000123.1:0-4590 GCA_964442555.1 uncultured Allobrachymonas sp. | reverse complement strand
CCTTATTGGCTCACTAAACCCACTAATGATCCTAATGGTGTTCGCATGAATGTCAAGGTGTTGAGTGGTTTGGGGCGTGCAGCGATGGCGGATTATCGACCGGTATCCGGAATGGTGCGTATCACAAAAGATGCGGCAGGCGTTTACCATTACAGTACCATCAGTCCTATGGTTGTGCGGCGTCTTTCTGGAGGCGGAACAGGTATGAGCAATTTGCCTGATCAGATGGTATTTTCCATGAATAATGGACATTGATTTTTGTGCCATAAATTGTGCAGGTAAACAGTATTAAAAGTAGGTGTTAAAAACGCGCATGGCATCTTCCCCCCGCAACATCGTGATTCTTATTTCAGGCAGTGGCACCAATATGGCGGCCATTGCACAAGCCGCCGAGCGCGAGCACTGGCTGCAACGTTACGGCGCGCGCGTGGCCGCGGTTATTAGCAACAAGGCCGATGCCGAAGGGCTGCAATGGGCGCAGCAACGCGGCATTGCTACGGCTGTGGTTGAACACACAGCCTATGCCGATCGCGCCGCGTTTGATCAAGCCTTGGCGCAGGCCATAGATGCCTGCCAGCCCGATCTGGTGGTGCTGGCGGGCTTTATGCGCATTCTCACGCCGGAATTTGTGGCGCGCTATGCGGGGCGCTTGCTGAATATCCATCCTTCGCTTTTGCCCGCGTTTACGGGGCTGCACACACACCGGCGCGCCATCGACATGGGCTGCCAATTTGCCGGTGCCACGGTGCACCAGGTTACAGCCGAGCTGGATCATGGCGCCATTCTGGCGCAAGCTGTGGTGCCCATCTTGCCTGACGACACGGCAGATACGCTGGCCGCCCGCGTATTGACGCAAGAGCATATCCTCTACCCCCGCGCCATCGCCCAGTGGCTGGCAAACACGCCTGCCCGGGCGCAATAACGCGCACTGGCAACACACAACCGATATGTCGCAAAACACCTCATCCCCGCAGCCGCTTGCCGAAGGCGATTTGCTCATTGCCGCGCCGCAAGAACCGCAACAGCTGTTTGTCATCGTGCCCGGCGCATCGCAACCAGCGGCTCATTGGCAAGCGTTGGCGCAGCACATTGCACGGCATTTTCCGCAGGCAGTCGTTGCGATAGTGGCTGCCCCGCAAGTTGTGCAAGGCACAACAAACATGCCCGCCGCTGTTGATGCGCTGCGCACGCTGCTGCGGCGCTGGCAGGCGCATGCCGGGCTGGACTTTACGCGCACCGCCGTTGTGGCGCAGGGGCAGGCCGCCACAGTCGCCTTGCAGGCGGCCATGCAATATGAGGATGTGGCCGCCCGTCTGTTTGCCTTGGGCGGGGGGCTGCCCGAGCAGGCTGCGCCGCTATCCGAACAAACCAGCCTGCACTGCGTGTATGGCCAGCACGACGCCGGCATAACGCCCGATGGCGCGCGCGAAATAGGGCAGCGCCTGCAAGCGCTGGAGGCAGACTTCACGCTAGACGTGTTGCCCAATCAAACCGTTGTGGCCGACACGCCGGACTTGCGGCAATGCATCTTGCACCGGCTGCAAAACCACGTGCCCCACCGCCTGTGGCGCGAGGCTCTTGCCAGCGCGGCAGCCACAGCCTGCGTGCCGCCTGTGGATGAAGACAAGCGGCAGTTGCATTGATGCGCGTAATGTTGATGCCGCGTAGGTAAGCCGCGCGGGTTGGCGCGATGCAGCTTTTTCTGAATAGAACGCAAAAAGCTGCTTCGCAGCGCTGTAATTGCCAAGCCGCCCAAGCCAATCGTTTTTAATTGATGGGCGGCGCAATTGGCAGCGAATAGTTAGCTGCGTGCAGCATCCGTATGGGCGGGGTTGCACGCCGTCGTGCCGTGCAGCGGGGCGTTCAGCGGCGTGCGTACAGCTTCCATATTGCAGGGCATGAGTTCGATTGTGGCGTGCAGGCTGGGTACGGCGGCAATCAGCGCCTGCTCGACCTGGTTGCGCAGTTCGGCTGCCGTGTGCAGCGGCCAGGTGGCGGGCAGGTGCAGGTGCATGGAGACGAAGTTGCGCTGCCCGGCGGCGCGTGTCACCACGTGGTCGAAAAAGATTTCACGGCGGTTTTGGGCGTCCAGCGTTTCAAAGCGTTGCAGCGTATCGTGAATCAGCTGGTTTACTTCCGGGCTGGCGGTGCTGTCCATCAGCCCTTGGCTGGAGCGATGAATCAGCCCCCAGCCTTCGCGCAGGATGTTGAGGGCAACCAGAATGGCCACCAACGGATCCAGCCATTGCCAGCCCGTGACCATGACCAGTGCGATGCCGCCAATGACGCCGAGGGAGGTGTACACGTCGGTGAGCAGGTGCTTGCCGTCGGCTTCCAGCGCGATGGATTGGTGGAATTTGGCAGCTTTGAGCAGCGCCCAGGCCACAATGCCATTGAGCAGGGTGCTGATGACGGACAGCGCAATCCCCCAATTGATTTGCTCCAGCGGCTGGGGGTGCAGCAGCCGCACGGCAGCCGTCCAGAGAATGCCCAGCGCCGCAGCAAAAATCAGCACGCCCTCAAAACCGGATGAAAAATATTCCGCCTTGTGGTGGCCGTGCGGATGGTCGGAATCGGCCGGACGCTCGGCAATCGTGACCATGACCAAAGCAAAAATGGCACCCGCCAGATTGACGAAAGATTCCAGCCCGTCTGACAAAATGCCCACCGAGCCGGTGATGTACCACGCCCCCATTTTGAGCGCGATGGTGAGCAGAGCCACACCTATCGAGATGAGCAGCAGGCTTTTGGGGCGGGGCATAGTCATGGCAAAACCGAAAAGGCATTTTTGATCGCCAAAGTTTAGCCCTGCGCTTGCCGGCAGATGCAGCGCCAGACAGGCAAAAAGCGACTAATTCGGAAAAAAACGCTGGTTTTTATGCCCCAGATAAGAATCGCAATCAATTCATGGGATATATATTGCTAGCAGGCGCGTTGGGTGGTGCGTGTAGCCAAAGCAGCTGCGCGGCTAGCCCCGCCATGCCGGCTTTGGATGGCCGGGGTACTTGCCGGGGGCGGATTGGGTGGCAGGCGGTGCTTGGTGTCTTGATCTGGTGTGACCGATGCCGCGTGCATGCGATGAAAAGCCCTTGGTGATGCAGGCAAAAGCCGTGCATGGCACGCGACGGAAACCAATAGCGAGCAACAAAGCGGCAGCAGCAAGATACGGCAGCAAGAGATGCGGCAGCTTTTGCAGCAGGCAAGCTGCGCAGTGGATGATTCATGCAGAAAATTCTCGGATTGATCGAAAACAATTTGCTACCGCTGGCGGTGGCCACAGCGGCGCTGGGCTTGCTGCTGCCGTCGGTGGGGGTGTTTTTGGCGCAGGGCATTAGCCCGCTGTTGGCTTTGCTGATGTTGGTAATCAGCCTGACGTTTGATGCCCACGCCGTGCGGCTGGTGCTGCAAAAGCCCAGCAGGCAGCTGTGGGCGCTGGGCTTGGTGTATGGCCCCATGTCGCTGGCGGGCTGGGTAATCGGACGGCTGTTTTTTGGCAGCGGGCCGCTGGCTGCCGGGCAAACCCTGGTGGGCGCTTTGCCAACAGACGTATCTGCGCCCTTGCTGGTGCTGCTGGCGCGCGGCAATGTGGCGCTGGCGGCCGTGCTCAATGCGGTCAATACCTTGCTGTCGCCCTTGATCGTGCCGGCGTTGTTCTTGCTGCTTACGGGCATTGAGTTGCAGGTGCCCGTGGGGGCGGTGATTGCGGAATTGATGTTGATTGTGGTGTTGCCTACCGTGCTGGGGGTGTACCTGCGCACGCGCCATGCGCAGGCTGTTAGCCTGTGGGATGGCGTTTATCCCGCGCTGGGCTCGGTGTTTTATCTGCTGTTGCTGCTGGCTGTGGTAGGCCCCAATGCCCACACGATACTGGGCTACGGGTGGTTTGCGCTGGTGATTGCGTTGGCCGCGCTGGCGTTGAATGTAACGGGCTATGCCGTTGGCTCTGTAGCCAAAGTGTTTGTGGCCGACCGGCAGGAGCTGATTGCGTATTTGTTTACCACGAGCAAAAAGGAATTTTCCATCGCGGCGGCTTTTGTGGCGGCTTCCGGCTTGCCGTCTGAAATGGCCGTGCCGGCCGCATTTTTTGCCGTGGTGCAAATGCTGACTTCACCCATTGCCGCCAAGCTATTGGCGGCCAGGCAGGCTGCGGCAGATGCGGCTCAGCCAAACGGATGAAGGGGGACGGTTGGCGCAAGGATGGCGGCGTGCTTGCGCACTTGCGCACTTGCGCGTTTGCGTGCGCCACAATGCATACGAGCAAGGCGGCAAAAAGGCAGAAAAGCGGTCAAGGGCTGTAAAGGCGCGCCGAGTCAGGCCTTAGATGCTGAAGCTGGAGCCGCAGCCGCAGGTGGTGGTGGCGTTGGGGTTGCGGATGACGAACTGGGAGCCTTGCAGGTCTTCTTTGTAGTCGATTTCTGCGCCGACCAGATATTGGTAGCTCATGGCGTCGATCAGCAGCGTTACGCCGTTTTTTTGCATGGCGGTGTCGTCGTCGTTGGCGATTTCGTCAAAGGTAAAACCGTACTGAAAGCCCGAGCAGCCGCCGCCTTGCACGAATACGCGCAGCTTCAGGTCGGGGTTGCCTTCTTC
>CAYUAF010000122.1:0-4644 GCA_964442555.1 uncultured Allobrachymonas sp. | reverse complement strand
TGGCCGAGATCCGCAATGTGTTTGTGGCGTCCAAAATCGGTACGGTGGCGGGTTGTATGGTGGTTTCCGGCCACGTTACGCGCACGGCCAACTTCCGTTTGTTGCGCGACAACGTCGTGATTTACACCGGCGAGCTGGAATCGCTCAAACGCCATAAAGACGACGTGAAAGAAGTCAAAGAAGGCTTTGAATGCGGTATCAAGCTCAAGGGCTACAACGACATCAAAGAAGGCGATCAGCTCGAATTCTTTGAAGTGACCGAGGTAGCACGCACGCTGTAACCAACCACGCTCCCGCCATATGCTTTGCGCCTGCACAAAGCGCGCGGCATATGGTAGGGCGCAGTGGCTTCGATATTTCCAGATACCCATGGTCAGAAAAAGCTCACCCACCCAGCGCAATTACAAAGTCTCCGACCAGATCCAGCGCGATCTGGCCGAGCTGATCGCGCGCGAAGTCAAAGACCCCCGCGTGGGCATGGTCACCCTGCAAGGCGTGGAGCTCACGCCCGACTACGCGCATGCCAAGGTGTATTTCACCGTGCTGGTGGGCAGCCCGCAAGAAACGGAAGAAGCGCTGAACCACGCCGCAGGGCATTTGCGCAACTTGCTGTTCAAACGCTTGCATATCCATACCGTGCCGACGCTGCATTTTGTGTACGACCGCACTTTGGAGCGTGCCGCCGATATGGATGCACTGATTGCCAAGGCCGTTGCTTCACGCTCCAAGGACGAGAACGAAACATGACAACGGCTGCCCCACGCACCAGGGTGCAGCGGCGCCCTGTGCATGGGGTGTTGCTGCTCGATAAGCCGCTGGGCCTTTCCAGCAACCAGGCATTGCAAAAAGCCAAGTGGCTGTTGCGCGCCGAAAAAGCCGGCCACACGGGCACACTCGATCCGCTGGCCACGGGCGTATTGCCCCTGTGTTTTGGCGCGGCTACCAAATTCAGCCAATTGCAGCTGGATGCCGACAAGACGTACGAAACCATCGTCCGCTTGGGGATGAACACAAGCACGGCTGATGCAGAAGGCGACGTGGTGCAGCAACGCCCGGTAACTTGCAGCGTGGGGCAGGTGGTGGAGGTGCTGAATGATTTCACCGGCCCCATTACCCAAGTGCCGCCCATGCACAGCGCACTCAAAAAAGACGGCAAAGCGTTGTTCGAATACGCCCGCGATGGCGAAACGGTTGAGCGCACGCCGCGCCAGGTCACCATCCACGATCTGGAGTTGCTGGGCATGCAGCTGGATGGCGATACCCCCCATTTGCATCTGCGCGTGCGCTGCTCCAAAGGCACATACATTCGCACTTTAGGCGAAGACATCGGTAACGCACTGGGCTGTGGCGGGCATTTGACCATGCTTCGCCGTGTGGAAACAGGCGGCTTGCACGTTAAAGACGCCATCACGCTCGAACAGCTGGAGGCGCTGGACGAAGCAGCCCGCCTGCACGCCTTGCAGCCGGTAGAAAGCCTGCTGCACACCTATCCTTGCATCACGCTCTCGACGGAAGACGCTGGCCGATTCTTAAGTGGCATGCGTCGCCGCGGCTCCTGGCCTGATGCGGAACATGTAGCCGTGTTTGGCGACAAGCCCCGCGCCCTGCTGGGCACGGCGCATGTCAAGGCGGGGGAGCTGATTGCAGGCCGACTGCTGACGCCGGTGGAGATTGGGCAGGTGCTGCAACAGACTGCGCAGGAGAAGATGTCACATGAAGTTTGATGGCGTGCTGGCAAAGTGGAACGATGACCGCGGCTTTGGCTTTATCAAGCCCAGTGCTGGCGGTGCGGAGATATTCGTTCACATCTCAGAATTTCCTAAAGATGGCCAGCGCCCTCGCATCGGCGAGCGCGTGTCCTTCGAAGTCACATTGGATGCGTCAGGCAAGAAGAAAGCACACCGTTTGCAGTGTCTTGATCGGCGTCAGCGCTCATCCTCCACTTCCACTGTCCATCATCGTTGGCGCACAGCGTCTTCGCACGCCAGAACCTCATCGTCGTCACGATTTTTGAGTCGTCTGGGTTCTGCAGCAGTGCTGGTGGTCTTGTGTGCCATTGCCTATACACAGTTGGATGACTATAAGAAGCGGCGTGATCTGGCAAGGCAGCCGAGCACCGCTCCCGTGCCGTTGTCTGCACCTTCGGCAGATACCTCACGCTTTAGATGTGATGGGCGAACACATTGCTCGCAGATGACTTCTTGTGAGGAAGCCACGTTTTTCATCAACAACTGCCCAGGCACACAGATGGACGGCAATGGCGATGGCATTCCCTGCGAGCAGCAGTGGTGCACCTCGGGACGGAGCTTGTTCAATTGAGCGGGAGCAACCCCATGCCGCAGATGCCTCAGCTTCGCGCCCTTCAAGCCGACATCACCACCCTGGCCGTGGACGCCATCGTCAACGCCGCCAATTCGTCCCTGCTGGGCGGGGGCGGGGTGGACGGGGCCATTCACCGTGCCGCCGGGCCTGAGCTGGTGGCCGAATGCCGGCTGCTGGGCGGGTGCAAGACGGGGCAGGCCAAGATCACCCGGGCTTACCGTTTGCCGTGCCGCCACGTCATTCACACCGTGGGGCCTGTTTGGCGCGGCGGCGTGCAGGGCGAGGCAGATTTGCTGCGCGCCTGCTATATTCACAGCCTGGATTTGGCCGTGCAGCACGGCATCAAAACCCTGGCCTTTCCCTGCATCAGCACCGGCATTTATGGCTACCCGCAGGGCCAAGCTGCGCAAGTGGCCGTGGCGGCGGTGCGCCAGCACCCTGGCGTGGGTGCCTTGGACGAGGTGATTTTTTGCTGCTTCAGCCCGGCCGACTTGGCGCTGTACCGGCAGTTGATCTGAGTGTTTTCTTCTTTTTTCATCACGATTTGTTTTTATGAGCTCCCAAATCCGCAACATCGCCATCATTGCCCACGTGGACCACGGCAAGACCACCATGGTGGACCAGCTTCTGCGCCAGTCCGGCACCTTTGCCGACCACGAAAAGTTGGTGGACACGGTGATGGACAACAACGCCATCGAGCGCGAGCGCGGCATCACCATCCTGGCCAAGAACTGCGCCGTGTCCTGGCAGGGCACGCACATCAACATCGTCGACACGCCTGGCCACGCCGACTTCGGCGGCGAGGTGGAGCGCGCGCTGTCCATGGTCGACGGCGTGGTGCTGCTGATCGACGCGCAGGAAGGCCCGATGCCGCAGACGCGCTTCGTCACCAAGAAGGCGCTGGCGCTGGGCCTCAAGCCCATCGTCGTCGTCAACAAGGTCGACAAGCCCGGCGCGCGGCCCGACTACGTGATCAACGCCGCGTTCGACCTGTTCGACAAACTGGGCGCCACCGATGAGCAACTGGACTTTCCCGTGGTGTACGCCAGCGGCATCAACGGCTGGTCTTCGCTGACCGAGGGCGCGCCGGGCGAGCAGTGGGGCCCCGACATGTCGGCCCTGTTTGCCACCATCCTCAAGCACGTGCCGCCGCACCAGGGCGACAAAGACGCGCCGCTGCAACTGCAAATCTCCGCGCTGGACTACAACAGTTTCGTGGGCCGCATCGGCGTGGGCCGCATCAACGCGGGCACACTGCGCCCCGCGCAAGATGTATTGATCATGGAAGGGCCGGATGGCAGGCAGTACAAGGGACGCATCAACCAGGTGCTGACGTTTGAAGGGCTGGACCGCGTGCAGGTGAAAGAGGCGTTCCCGGGCGATATCGTGCTGATCAACGGTATTGAAGACATCAACATCGGCGCCACGATTACCGACCTTGCCAACCCACAGCCCCTGCCCATGCTCAAAATCGACGAGCCGACGCTGACGATGAACTTTTGCGTCAATACCAGCCCGCTGGCCGGGCGCGAGGGCAAATTCGTTACCAGCCGCCAGATTTGGGACCGCCTGCAAAAAGAGCTGCAAAGCAATGTGGCGCTGCGCGTAAAAGAAACGGCAGAAGACGGCGTGTTCGAAGTCTCTGGCCGGGGCGAGCTGCACCTGACCATTCTGCTGGAAAACATGCGCCGCGAAGGCTACGAGCTGGCCGTGAGCAAGCCGCGCGTGGTGTTCCGCGAAATTGACGGCCAGAAATGCGAGCCTATCGAATTGGTTACCGCCGATGTGGAAGAAAGCCACCAAGGCGGCGTGATGCAGGCGCTGGGCGAGCGCAAGGGCGAAATGATCAATATGGAATCCGATGGCCGTGGCCGCGTGCGGCTGGAATACCGCATCCCTGCGCGCGGGTTGATTGGCTTTAGCAACGAGTTTCTCAACCTCACGCGCGGCAGCGGCTTGATCAGCAATATCTTTGATGGTTACGAGCCTTTCAAAGGCGATGTGGGCGGGCGCAAAAACGGCGTGCTCATCAGCATGGACGATGGTGAAATCTTCACCTACGCCCTGGGCAAGCTGGATGACCGTGGCCGCATGTTCGTCAAGGCGGGCGATCCCGTGTACGAGGGCATGATCGTTGGCGTGCACAACCGCGACAACGACTTGGTCGTCAATGCCACGCGCACCAAGCAGCTCACCAACTTCCGCGTCAGCGGCAAGGAAGATGCCATCAAAATCACCCCGCCGATCGAGCTGACCCTGGAATACGGCGTGGAATTCATCGAAGACGACGAGCTGGTGGAAATCACGCCCAAATCCGTTCGC
>CAYUAF010000121.1:0-4694 GCA_964442555.1 uncultured Allobrachymonas sp. | reverse complement strand
GCGCAGCGCATTGCCCAAACCATTTACCCCGTAGGCCGCAACCGCAAAAAAGACTTGCTGGCCCACATCATTCAACAAAACGGCTGGAACCAGGTGCTGGTATTTACGCGCACGAAATTCGGTGCCAACCAGGTGGCCGAATTCCTCAACAAACAGGGCATCAGCGCCATGGCCTTGCACGGCAACAAAAGCCAAAGCGCGCGCACCCAGGCGCTGGCCGACTTCAGAAGCGGCGCTTTGCGCGCCCTGGTAGCCACCGACATTGCCGCACGCGGCATCGACATTGACGACCTGCCCCATGTGGTGAACTACGAAATTCCCAACGTGCCCGAAGACTACGTGCACCGCATTGGCCGCACAGGCCGCGCGGGCGCCGAGGGCCAGGCCGTGAGCTTTGTCTGCCTGGACGAAGAAGGCTTCATGCAGGCGATTGAGCGCTTTACGCAACAGCAAATCCCCGTGCAGGCGGTAGACGGCTTCGGCCCCGAAGCAGGCGAAGTGGCCGAACCCATTGCCATGGGCCGCCAAACACTGTGGGGAGGCGCAGGCAAGCCCCCAAGCCGCGCCGTAATGGCCGCCGCCGCACGCGCCGCGCGCCAGGAGATGATGCAGCGCATTCGCGAAAAACGCGCGCCCGTAAAAAGCCGCCGCGCCGCGCAAGCGCCCGCCCCTACTACAACACCCGCATCCAGCACGCCCGCCGCGACCACATTTGCCACCTTCGCGCCTGCGGAAGCCGGCAACCCTGCCGAAGCAGATCTGCGCCCGCTGGATGCGGACGGCAACCCCTTGCCGCGCACGCCGCATCAGCAGCGCCCGCGCAAGCGCCGCAACCGCTTCCGCAGTGGTGGCGGCGGCCAACGCCTGCAAAAGGCCAATGCGGCTGAACAAGGCGCATCTTTTTCCGACGCCAAACCGGCCACCCCTGCCGGCGCACCACGCCAACCCGGCAACCGGCCAGCCAATCGCACACGCCGCAGCAACTATGGCGAAGCACAGCCGCGCAGCCACGAAAGCACGCTGTTCAAAACCCATCGCGACGAATTCAAAGTACCGCGCAGCAAAGGCAACAGCGGGCAGCCCGACCCGCTGCGCACCAGCGTAGACGACATTCGTCGCAGCAACCGCAATAGCGGCGCAGGCAGGCCGCGTCGCGGCTTGGGCGGCTGGAACAGCTAAGCACCTTCACCAGCCAGGCATGCAAACTGCCTGGCTTTTTTCATTCGGCCTGACCACGCCCCCATTCACGCTATTTTTGAAAGATGCGTTGCGGTCAAAAAACCATGTAAAGAGACCTTTCGCCAAAGCTCCAGCCGCGACCAAGCTGCAAAATCTTTGGCAAGGCGAGCAACGCCAGCAAATGCCTTTTTGATCACAACCCGAAGGGAATATGCACAGAAAGCCGCTACTCGTTGTTGTACCCCTTGCGCAGATGCCCGGCCTGGGCGTCTTTGCCCGTCTGGATGATCTTTATGAGCGGCTTTCCGGGTGTGTTCGCACCTTCAAAAATCACGTAAACAGGCTCTAACCATGTCGCGCCACAACCTGCAACACCTGCCCGGCATTCTGGCCTTTGCGCACGATGTGCTACAGCGCGCACTGCGCCCGGGTGATTGCGCCGTAGATGCCACCGCCGGCAATGGGCACGACACAATGTTGCTGGCCCAATGCGTGGGCAAGCACGGCAAGGTGTACGCCTTTGATGTGCAAACCAGCGCCCTGGCCGCCACCCAAGCCCGGCTGCAACAAGCCGGACTGCAAGATCGCGTAACCCTCATCGCCGACAGCCACGCCCGGCTGCGCCAACACGTGCCGCCCGGCCTGCGGGCCGCCGTATTCAACCTGGGCTATTTGCCCGGCAGCGACAAAACCGTGGTAACACAAGCCGCCAGCACCCTATCGGCGCTGGAGCAAGCGCTGGACTTGTTGCAACCCGGCGGCATCGTAGTACTGGTGATCTATAGCGGCCACCCCGGGGGCAACGCCGAAAGCCAAGCCGTGCAAGACTGGGTACAGTCACTCAACCCGCAACAGGCGCTGGCGGTGCAATACGGGTTGCTCAACCAAAACGGCATGCCGCCTTACGTCATTGCTATCGAAAAGCGCAAGCCTCACCCCGCATGCCAGCACACTCCAGCCAGCCCAACCTTGGCCTGACGGCATAGCCAAAGACCAAACAGCACCTTGCGCCACACCGCATGGCTGCTTCACCCTGGCTCAATCTCCTGCCGTGCAACGACGCAGCAGCATGGCGTCGCCATAGCTGAAGAAGCGGTAGCGCCGGGCGATGGCGTGTTGGTACAAGGCCCTGATTCGTTCATAGCCGGCAAAGGCGCTAACCAGCATCAGCAAGGTGCTTTTGGGCAAGTGAAAGTTGGTGAGCAGCACGTCTACCACTTTGAAGGCAAAGCCCGGCGTGATGAAGATGCGCGTTTCCGCACTTTCCGCGCCGCTGGCGGCCCAGCTTTCTAGCGCGCGCACGGTTGTGGTGCCGATGGCCACAACGCGCCCGCCCCGCGCCTTGCAGGCGGCAATGGCGTCGATTGTTGCGGGCGGCACTTGATAACGCTCGGCGTGCATCACATGCGCGCCCAGGTCTTGCGTGCGTACAGGCTGGAATGTGCCCGCGCCCACATGCAGGGTCACGCTGGCAGTGGCAATGCCTTGCGCGCGCAGTTGCGCCAGCAAGGCGTCGTCAAAATGCAGGGCCGCCGTAGGGGCTGCCACGGCGCCGGGGTGTTTGGCAAATACCGTTTGGTAGCGGCGGGCGTCTTCTTGCTCTTTGTTGGCGGCTGATTCGCCGTCGTAGTCGCGCGCGATGTAGGGCGGCAGCGGCACGTGCCCGTGCTGTTCCATCAAGGCGTAGGGGTCGCTGCTGAATTGCAGGCGGTACAAAGGGCCATCTTCTTGCGGCCAGCGTCCCAGCACGGTGGCCTCAAAGCCGCCTTGCATATGCAGCACGGTGCCGGGCGCGGGCTTTTTGCTGGACCGCAAATGCGCGGCTACCGTGTGCGGCGCGGCATCTTCGTGCAGCACACGCTCTACCAGCAACTCGACTTGCCCCCCGCTGGGTTTGCGCCCGAACAAGCGGGCTTTGATGACCTGCGTGTCGTTAAATACCAAAAGATCGTTGGGCTGCAACAGGCCGCACAGGTCGGGGAACATGCGATCCACCGGCTCGGTCCCCGTGCCGTCTAGCAGCCGTGCGCCGGTGCGCTGGGCTGCCGGTTGCTGGGCGATGAGTTCGGGCGGCAAGTCAAAATCAAAGTCGTCAAGGGTAAAAGCGGTCATGGCACAAGGCGTCCAACAAGGCATCTGGCAAAAAAGAAGCGGCTGGCATCATAGCCTGCCCGCTGCAAGCACCAAGCACCAAGCACCACGCGCTGGCTGTTGTGCCTAGCCGTATCTGTGCTGGTTGGGCGATTTGCTGACGTTTGCAGCGCCTCAGCAAGCATGACGGTTGGCCTGGCACACAGCTTGCAGGGTCTGTTCACGCTATTTTGAAAATGCGAACATGTACAGAAAGACGCAATCCAGGCGTGCGACGGCGCACAGGCTGGGGGTCTGGGCAAAGATCACAACGACGAATTGCGGTTTTCTGGGCTTGCTGACCCTGGTTGTGATCAAAAAGGCCTGCATCTGCGTTGTCCGTCTTGATGGAAACCTTTTGGAAACTTTTTTGATCGCAACGCATGCTCAAAAATCGTGCGAATAGGCCCTAGCACGCAGGCAGAATCCCCATCAACCCCAAGGCAAAGCGCTTGTGCGAGAATGCCCCGCAGCCCGTATTCGTATTTATTTTTTTCGCAGTTATTGCATTTGGAACAAAGGAGTTTTTCATGGAACACAAACTCAAGCCCCTGCCCTACCCCATCGACGCACTGGCCCCCTATTGCAGCCAGGAGACAATGGAATACCACCACGGCAAGCACGTGCAGGCTTATGTGGACAAGCTCAACGAGTTGCAAAAAGGCACCGAGTTTGAGTCCATGACGCTGGAAGAAATCGTCAAGAAAGCCACCGGCCCCATTTACAACAATGCAGCGCAGATCATGAACCACGAATTCTTCTGGCCCTGCATGAAAGCCAACGGCGGCGGCGAGCCAACGGGCGCGCTGGCCGATGCCATCAACAAGAAATGGGGCAGCTACGCGGGTTTTCGCGCAGCGTATGTCAAATCTGCCGTGGCCAATTTCGGCTCGGGCTGGACATGGCTGGTCAAAACCCCAGATGGCGGGGTAGACATTGTCAATATGGGGCCTGCGGGCAACCCCATAACGACCGAAAACAAGGCGTTGCTTGGCATTGACGTGTGGGAGCACGCCTATTACATCGACTACCGCAATGCGCGCCAGAAGTATGTGGAAACCTTCCTCGACAAGCTGGTGAACTGGGACTTTGTGGCCCAGCAGTTCGCCTGATCGCTTGATCGCCTGATGCAGACATCAGGCACGCCCGGCCGCTGCTATCAGCGGCAAGGCAAACGGCAAGCAGGGCGCACTTCAAGCTGCATGCAAGCGTACGTCAAGCTGCAAAGCCTGCATTCCCAAACAAGCTTCCCCAACAAGCGCCATTTAAAAAGCCACCCGTTGAGGTGGCTTTTTGCCATGTGCGGCACAGGGGGGCGGAAATCAAACGCTACGACTTGCCCGGGCTGCTGCTTCCAAGCTGCGGGTTGGGGCGCTTGCCGCGCC
>CAYUAF010000120.1:0-4699 GCA_964442555.1 uncultured Allobrachymonas sp. | reverse complement strand
AGACTGCTGTCATCCCAGAATCTCTCTAGTCAATCAAACAAAAAAACAGACCAGCGCAGGAGCGCCGGTCTTGATGGGATCTCTTGCCAAGGGCAGAAGTTATTTCACAACCTCAGTCGCCTGCTTGATCAAGTCATTCGAAAGCGGCACGCCTTGTTTCTTGGCGGCTTCGGGATTGACCACCAGCGCCAGCTTGTTGCCGGTTTCAGGCGCAATGGTGCCGGGCTTGGTGCCTTTGAGGATTTTGTCCACCATCTTGCCGGCTTGGCGGCCCATGTCGTAATAGTTCATGCCCAAAGCGGCTGTAGCGCCACGTTTCACCGAGCCGGGGTCGGAGGCTACCAGCGGCAACTTGGCTTCTTGCGCCACGCGCACCATGGCTTCGTAAGCCGAAACGACATTGTTGTCGGTAGACGTGTACATCACATCTACCTTGCCGACCAGGCTCTTGGTGGCGGAAGGAATGTCCACCGTGCGCGGCGCGGCCGCTTCCACCACCGTCATGCCACGCTTGGCCAGCTCAGCCTTCAACTCTTTCAATACCACGACCGAATTGACTTCGCCCGGGCTGTAAACATAGCCCACACGCTTGGCGCCCGGCTTGACTTTCAGCAGCAGATCGATTTGCGGTGCCAGCGGCAGACGGTCAGATACGCCGGTTACGTTGGTGCCCGAAGCATTCCAGCTTTTCACGAGCTTGGCGGCAACGGGGTCGGTGACCGCAGCAAATACGACGGGGATGTTTTTGGTGGCTGCCACAGCCGCTTGCGCGCTGGGCGTGGCAATAGCAACGATCACATCGGTTTTGTCGCCCACGAATTTGCGCGCGATTTGCCCTGCAGTGGCTGGGCTGCCTTGTGCGCTTTGGTAAGTTACTTTCAAATTCTTGCCCGATGCCCAGCCCTGCGCCTTCAACTCGTCTTCAATCCCTTTGCGGATGGCGTTGAGCGCCGGGTGTTCAACAATGGCGGTAATGCCAACTGATTTGACGGCTTGCGCATGCGCAACCGACGCCAAAGCGGCACTGGAGGCAACCAAGGCGCTGATGGCGCACCGTTTCAAAAATTCGCGTTTTTGCATATCAACACACTTTCTGCTTGGGGGAGGGGAATGCCAGAATCATAAGGCCCTTGGGGCGTATTTGCCGTATTTTGGGGCTTTGATCCGTGTTTTTTCATGGCCTGCGTATCATTCAGGGGAAACCCCTAGGTGGTGTGCGTGGCAGAGGAAGTGCGCGCCGCTAATGGGAAATGTCCGCCAACGCATGGCCTTGCTGGTCTTTGGCGGAGAGCACGGGCTGCGCAATGCCGTAGCGTGCAAACGGCCAGTCGATGCCGACGGCGGCATCGTTCCAGGCCAGGCAGGCTTCGTATTGGGGGGCGTAGTAGTCGGTGGTTTTGTACAGGAAGTCTGCGCTGTCGCTCAGCACCAAAAAGCCGTGGGCCAGGCCGGGAGGAATCCAGAGCTGGCGCTGGTTGTCTTCGCTCAGCTCCAGCCCGAACCACTGGCCGAAGGTGGGCGAACCCTTGCGGATGTCTACCGCCACATCAAACACGGCACCCCGCGCTACGCGCACCAGCTTGCCTTGCGCTTGCTGGGTTTGGTAGTGCAGGCCGCGCAGCACGCCTTTGCCGGAGCGGGAGTGATTGTCTTGCACAAAGGTGTGGCTGGTGCCGGTAGCTTGGTCAAAAGCGCGTTGGTTGAAGCTTTCGAAGAAAAAGCCGCGCGCATCACCAAATACCTTGGGTTCGATGATCATGACGCCGGCGATGGGGGTTTCAATCGCATGCATGAGGTGGTCTCGCTGCCTGCCGATACGGGCACGGCACAAAAACAAAATGGGTTGCAGGGATGCGCCAAGGGCCTGGCCGTGTATGAGCCAGGCATTTGCCGATATTTGCCAATGGCTACGACACGCATCATAGCTTTCTTGCCCGATGGCGCCGGGCGTACCAGTTTGGCGCACAATAACGCGCATGAATACGAATACGACTTCTGCCAAAAACTTTGCGCTGATTGGCGCTGCGGGCTATATCGCGCCGCGCCACATGCGCGCCATTAAAGACTTGGGCCATAACCTGGTTGTGGCGTACGACATCAACGATTCGGTCGGCATTATCGACAGCATTTCGCCGCAGAGCGCGTTTTTTACCGAGTTCGAGCGTTTTTACGACTACGCCCACCGCCTCAAGCGCAGCCCTGCAACGGCGCTGGATTATGTGGCCATTTGCTCGCCCAACTATTTGCACCATCCGCACATTACTGCCGGCTTGCGGCTGGGGTGCGATGTGATTTGCGAAAAGCCGCTGGTGCCCACGCCCGAGCTGCTGGATGATTTGGCCTTGGTAGAAAAAGAAACGGGCAAGCGCGTGTACAACATTCTGCAACTGCGCCACCACGCCGCCATTGCGGACTTGCGCCAGAAAGTGGCTGCCGCCCCGGCCGATAAAAAGTTCGATGTGGAGCTGACCTACATCACCTCGCGCGGCAAGTGGTATATGGAGAGCTGGAAAGGCGACCCGCGCAAATCGTTTGGCGTGGCCACCAATATCGGCGTGCATTTTTACGACATGCTGCATTTCATCTTCGGCCAGTTGCAGCGCAACGAAGTGCACTACAGCGCCGAGAACAAGGCGGCAGGCTATCTGGAATACGAACGCGCGCGGGTGCGCTGGTTCTTGTCGATTGATGCCCACGATTTGCCGCCGCAAGTGCAAGGCCAGAAAACCACCTTCCGCAGCATCGACATCAACGGCGAGCAGCTGGAGTTTTCCGAAGGCTTTACCGAGCTGCACAAAACCAGCTATGAAGAAATTCTGGCAGGCCGCGGCTACGGGCTGGAAGATGCACGCCACTGCATTGAAACGGTGAACGTGATTCGCACGGCACACGCCGTGCCCGCTCGCGACGGCTGCGGCCACCCCATGTTGGAGCGGCTATGCCGGAAATGACGCAACCCCGGCAGCAGCAGCCCGCGCCGCAGCCTTACTCTGCGCACGCTACCGCCATCATTGATGCGGGCGCGCAAATCGGCGCGGGCACGCGCATCTGGCACTGGGTGCATGTGTGCGGCGGCGCGCGCATCGGCAGCAATTGCTCGCTGGGGCAAAACGTGTTTGTGGGCAACGATGTGCGCATTGGCAACAACGTCAAAATCCAGAACAACGTCAGCGTGTACGACGCGGTGGAGCTGGAAGACGATGTCTTCTGCGGCCCCAGCATGGTCTTTACCAATGTGTACAACCCGCGCGCAGCCGTGGTGCGCAAAGACGAATACCGCCGCACCCTGGTCAGGCAGGGCGCCACCATCGGCGCCAACGCCACCATTGTGTGCGGTTGCACCATTGGCCGTTACGCCTTTGTGGGCGCGGGTGCCGTGGTGCAAAAAGATGTGCCCGACTTTGCACTGGTAGTGGGCGTGCCCGCCAGGCAAATCGGCTGGATGAGCCGCTTTGGCGAACGGCTGGATGTGCCTCTTGGCGGCGAAGGCGAGGCCGTGTGCCCGCACACGGGCGACCGGTATGTGCTGCAAAACGGGCAGCTGACTTTGCATATGGCTGCGGCGTAAAAGCCGCTGGCGCGGGGCGTGCGGCCATGTGCCGGTATCTGATCTGCCCACCCCCGCAAGAAAGCGATGTATGGAATTCATCAACCTCAAAACCCAATACGCCGCGCTAAAAGATCGCATCGCCGAGCGCATGCAGCGCGTGCTGGATCACGGCCAGTACATCATGGGGCCGGAAGTGGCCGAGCTGGAAGCCGCGCTGGCCGCCCGCACCGGCGCGCGGCACTGCATCACGGTCAGCAGCGGAACGGAAGCCTTGCTCATCAGCCTCATGGCTTTGCGCTTGCAGCCGGGCGATGAAGTCATTACCACGCCCTTTACCTTTGCCGCCACAGCCGAAGTCATTGTGCTGCTGGGCGGCAAGCCCGTGTGGGTTGATGTGGAGCCTGATACGGGCTTGATCGATGCCGCACAGATCGAAGCGGCCATCACGCCGCGCACGCGCGCCATCATGCCCGTGAGCCTGTATGGACAGCCTGCGGACATGGATGCCATCAACGCCATTGCCGCCCGGCATGGCAACCTGTCCGTGATCGAAGACGCTGCGCAAAGCCTGGGCGCGTTGTACCAAGGGCGGCAAAGCGGCAACCTGTGCACCTTGGGCTGCACCAGCTTTTTTCCCAGCAAGCCGCTGGGCTGCTATGGCGATGGCGGTGCCATCTTTACCAGCGATGACGCGCTGGCGCAAGCCTGCCGCGAAATCCGCATCCACGGCCAAAGCAAACGCTACACCCACACGCGGGTGGGCGTGGGGGGGCGCATGGATACCCTGCAATGCGCTGTGGTGCTGGCCAAGCTGGAGCGTTTTGATTGGGAGCTGGCGCAGCGCGGGCAACTAGGCGCGCGCTACAACAACCTGTGCGATGCCGCGGGCGTGGCCCGCATTGCGCAGCGGGCCGGGCGCAGCAGCGTATTTGCGCAATACACGGTCAAAGTGCCGGCGCGCGCGCAGGTGCAAGATCGGCTCAAGGCCGCGGGCATACCCACCGCCGTGCACTACCCCGTGCCGCTGAACCGGCAGCAGGCCTATGCCGGCTTGTGCAACCGCCCCACGCCGGTGGCCGACCAATTGGCCGCCGAAGTCATGAGCCTGCCCATGAGCGCAGACTTGCAAGCGCACGAGCAAGACGCCGT
>CAYUAF010000119.1:0-4718 GCA_964442555.1 uncultured Allobrachymonas sp. | reverse complement strand
CCCGCTTCGAGAAACAGCTCTTTGCGGCCGGCGTGGGTGGCCAGCAGCGAACCGTTGCCGGGCAGCGACAAACCCAGCGCTTCGGTGAGGCAGTTCATCGAGTTAGCGGTAAACATGCCCGAACACGAGCCGCAGGTGGGGCAGGCGGAGCGCTCTACCGCGGCCACTTCTTCATCACTCACGTTGTCGTCGGCGGCATCAACCATCGCATCAACCAAATCGAGCTTGCGCTCGTCAACGATATTGGCCACGCCGATGACTTTACCCGCTTCCATCGGCCCGCCGGAAACAAACACGGTGGGGATGTTCAGGCGCATAGCGGCCATCAGCATGCCGGGGGTGATTTTGTCGCAGTTGGAAATACATACCAACGCGTCAGCGCAGTGGGCATTCACCATATATTCCACCGAATCAGCGATCAAATCGCGGCTGGGCAGGCTGTAGAGCATACCGCTGTGGCCCATGGCGATGCCGTCGTCCACCGCGATGGTGTTGAACTCTTTGGCCAAGCCGCCCGCTTTTTCGATTTCGCGGGCAACCATCTGGCCCAAATCGTGCAAATGCACATGGCCGGGTACGAATTGGGTGAACGAGTTGGCGATGGCGATAATCGGCTTGCCGAAATCTTCGTCGGCCACACCGGTGGCGCGCCACAATGCGCGGGCGCCGGCCATATTGCGGCCGTGGGTGGAGGTTTTGGAGCGGTAGGCTGGCACGGAAAATCCTTTACAAGATACGAGGGTGGAGGAGCGTTTGCAGCAGCCGTGCGGGTCGTGCAAAAGCGCGAAAACGGGTGCAGTTGGCGTGCTGGTTGCAAAAACAGGCAAGCGTGATGCGGCGCGTCAAGCACCACTCAGCCCCATCCAACTGTGCGCAAATTATGCCAAAGCCCCTTCGTTTGCGTGAGGCGTGCGAGAGCGATTGGGCGCGGGCAAGCAGGGCATGGGCCAGCGATTTTTGCGCTATGCAAATTTTTATCGGGCAGGGTGTAATTTGCCGGCGCGCGGTGCCATAATGCGACATTCATCACGGCAAACGGGTCACTGTTCGGTGCAGCTTGCAGGCAGGTTGGTATCGCCCATGGCAGTGGCCTTAAGTTCCAAAGGCGTCTCACAAGGGCGTAACGGAGGAGCACCCGCGGTTTTTCTTGATTGAAAATCACAGAGGTTCATCAATGGATATTCCAAGCAATACAGCTATTTCTACGGCTGCGTCTTCTGACGCTGAAGAAGGCGCGCAAGCACCCATGCTCACAGGGGCGGAAGCTCTCGTCAAATGCCTGGAGGCCGAAGGGGTCAAACAGGTATGGGGCTACCCCGGCGGAGCCGCACTCTATATTTACGACGCCATCTACAAGCAAGACGCCGTGCAGCACGTTCTGGTGCGGCACGAGCAGGCTGCCGTGCACGCGGCCGACGGCTTTGCCCGCGCCACAGGCGAGGTGGGCGTGGCGCTGGTTACATCCGGCCCGGGCGCAACCAATGCCGTTACCGGCATCGCCACGGCGTATATGGATAGCATTCCGCTGGTAGTAATTACCGGGCAGGTAGCGTCCACCCTGATCGGGCAAGACGCGTTTCAGGAATGCGATACGGTGGGCATAACCCGCCCCATCGTCAAACACAATTTCCTGGTCGGCTCGGTGCAGGAAATTCCTTCCATCATGAAGCGGGCGTTCCATATCGCACGCAGCGGTCGGCCTGGCCCGGTCGTGGTGGATTTGCCCAAAGACATTTCTGCCCAAAAGGCCGCCTGGACGGGTTACCCGCAAACAGTAGCCATGCGCGCCTACAACCCCACCAAAAAAGGGCATACGGGCCAGATCAAAAAAGCATTGCAGCTTTTGCAGAATGCCAAACGCCCCTATGTATATGCGGGCGGCGGTGTGATTCTGGGCAACGCCAGTGCGGAGTTGCGCACCATTGTGGATATGCTTGGCGCGCCTTGCGGGCTGACACTGATGGGCTTGGGCGCTTACCCGGCCAGCGACCCCAAATATTTGGGCATGCTGGGCATGCACGGCACGGTCGAGGCCAACAACGCCATGCAAAACTGCGATGTTTTGCTGGCCGTGGGCGCGCGGTTTGACGACCGCGTCATCGGCAACCCCAAACACTTTGCGCAAAACGAGCGCAAGATCATCCATATTGATGTGGACCCGTCGGTTATCTCCAAGCGCGTGAAGGTGGATGTGCCCATTGTGGGCGATGCGCGCGAGGTGCTGTCTGAGCTGATCGCTGCCTTGCGCGAAACAAACACCAAGCTGGACGAGCACGCCATGCAGCAATGGTGGGAGAGCATCAACAAATGGCGCAGTACGGAATGCCTGCGTTACGACCGCAACAGCGATCTCATCAAGCCGCAGCAGGTGGTTGAGACCTTGTGGGAAATGACCAAGAACGACGATGTGTACATCACGTCTGACGTGGGGCAGCACCAAATGTTTGCCGCTCAGTTCTACCGCTTTGACGCACCGCGCCGCTGGATCAACTCGGGCGGCCTGGGCACCATGGGCGTGGGACTGCCATACGCCATGGGCATCAAATACGCCAAGCCCGAAAGCGAAGTGTTCTGCATCACGGGTGAAGGCTCTATTCAGATGAATATTCAGGAACTGTCCACCTGCTTGCAGCACAACACGCCGGTCAAGATTTTGTCGCTCAACAACCTGTATCTGGGCATGGTGCGGCAATGGCAAGAGATCGAATACTCCAAACGCTACAGCCACAGCTATATGGAGGCGTTGCCCGACTTTGTGAAACTGGCCGAATCCTACGGCCATGTGGGCATGCGCATCGACCACGCCAAAGATGTGGAGCCAGCGCTGCGTGAAGCGCGCAAGCTGAAAGATCGCACGGTGTTTATGGACTTCCGCACCGATTCGACCGAAAACGTCTTCCCGATGGTGCAGGCCGGCAAGGGCATTACCGAAATGCTCTTGGGGTCTGGCGGGCTGTAAGCGGGCGGCTGCCGGTATTTTTTATTCATCCATTTTTTCATTTGCTGAATCTATTGCCCGCCAGACTGGTTGCTTACCGGCAACCGGCGAGGGCGGCAGCCACGGGCCTTGCGCCGGGCTGCTTGGCGAAAAGAGGAGACAACCATGAAGCACATCATTGCTGTATTGATCGAAAACGAAGCGGGCGCCCTGTCGCGCGTGGTGGGGCTGTTTTCGGCCCGTGGCTACAACATCGAAAGCTTGGTCGTTGCGCCGACTGAAGACCCGCAAGTCTCGCGCATGACGATTGAAACCACCGGCAACGCCGACATGATCGAGCAAATCGTCAAGCATTTGAACCGCCTGATCGAGGTCATCAAGGTCGTGGAGATTACGGACGGCTCTTACATCGAGCGCGAGCTGATGCTGGTGAAGGTGCGTGCGGTGGGCAAAGAGCGCGAAGAAATGAAGCGCATGGCCGATATTTTCCGTGGCCGCATCATCGACGTAACCGATAAAAGCTACACCATCGAACTGACGGGCGAGCAAAGCAAGATCGACGCCTTTCTCAACGCGATTGAGCGCAGCGCCATTTTGGAAACCGTGCGCACGGGCGCCAATGGCATTGGCCGTGGCGAGCGGATTTTGCGGGTTTGAGCATGCGTGATGGCGCGCTGTTGCTCGGGCGTGCAGCAGCGGCAGGCGGGAGTTATTGGGAGTGGCGCTTATCCGGTAGGGGCAAAGAGTGACCCGGCAAAGCGGATGGCAGCCGGTTTTTTTCAATTTTTGAGCCGTGTTTGTTTTTTTAGGAGTGAACCATGAAAGTTTTTTACGATAAAGATTGTGATCTGTCCCTCATCAAAGGCAAAACCGTAGCCATCATCGGCTATGGCAGCCAAGGCCACGCGCATGCGCAAAACCTCAATGACAGCGGCGTGAAAGTGATCGTGGGCTTGCGCAAAGGCGGCGCAAGCTGGAGCAAGGTGGAAAAAGCCGGCCTGACCGTGATGGAAGTGGACGAGGCCGTGAAGGCAGCCGATCTGGTCATGATTCTGCTGCCAGACGAGAACATTCCTGAGGTGTACAAAAACCACGTGGAGCCCAACATCAAGCAGGGCGCCACGCTGGCATTTGCCCACGGCTTTAACGTGCACTACAACCAGGTGGTGCCGCGCGCCGATCTGGATGTCATCATGGTGGCGCCCAAAGGCCCAGGCCACACCGTGCGTTCCGAATATCTCAAAGGCGGCGGCGTGCCTTCGCTGATTGCGGTGTATCAAGACAAGAGCGGCAAGGCGCGTGACCTGGCCCTGTCTTACGCCATGGCCAACGGCGGCGGCAAGGGCGGCATTATCGAAACCAACTTCAAGGAAGAAACCGAAACCGACCTCTTCGGCGAGCAAGCCGTGCTGTGCGGCGGTGCCGTGGAGCTGGTGAAAATGGGCTTTGAAACCCTGACCGAAGCAGGCTACGCGCCCGAAATGGCGTACTTCGAGTGCTTGCACGAACTCAAGCTGATCGTTGATTTGATGTACGAAGGCGGCATTGCCAACATGAACTATTCCATCTCCAACAACGCGGAGTATGGCGAGTACGTGACCGGGCCGGAAGTTATCAACGAAGAATCACGCCGCGCCATGCGTGCGGCGCTCAAGCGCATTCAAAACGGCGAATACGCCAAAATGTTCATCAACGAAGGCCGCTTGAACTACCCCAGCATGACCGCACGCCGCCGCCAGAATGCGGAACACGCCATCGAGCAAGTGGGTGCCCAGTTGCG
>CAYUAF010000118.1:0-4738 GCA_964442555.1 uncultured Allobrachymonas sp. | reverse complement strand
CGCTCCAGCGAGCGCACGCCCGCCTCGCGCGTGTAGTAGCGCACAATGTCGCGAATAGCCGCTTCGGTTACTTCCAGCTCGTTGTCTTTAACGCCGTTGTTGCCAATCTGCTTGGGCAGCAGATATTGCTGGGCGATATTGACTTTTTCGTCTTCGGTATAGCCCGAGAGGCGAATGACTTCCATCCGATCCAGCAAGGCGGGCGGAATGTTCATGGAGTTGGATGTCGCCACGAACATGACTTCGCTCAAGTCAAAGTCTTGCTCCACGTAATGATCGGTAAACGTGTGGTTCTGCTCGGGGTCAAGCACTTCCAGCAAGGCGCTGGAAGGGTCGCCGCGAAAATCCGCGCCCAGCTTGTCGATTTCATCCAGCAAGAACAACGGATTGCGCGTGCCGACTTTGCTGAGGTTTTGCAGAATTTTGCCCGGCAAAGCGCCAATATATGTGCGGCGATGGCCGCGGATTTCGGCCTCGTCACGCATGCCGCCCAGCGCCATGCGCACGTATTTGCGGCCTGTAGCCCGGGCGATGGACTGCCCCAGCGATGTTTTGCCCACGCCAGGCGGCCCTACCAGGCAAAGAATGGGCGCCTTGAGCCGATCCACGCGCTGTTGCACGGCCAAGTATTCGAGGATGCGGTCTTTCACGCGCTCCAGCCCGTAGTGCTCGGCATTCAGTATCGCCTCTGCCTCGGCCAGATTCTTTTTGATTTTGGTACGTTTGCTCCAGGGCAGCCCGGCCAGCACTTCCAGATAGTTGCGCACCACGCCCGCTTCGGCCGACATGGGCGACATGAGCTTGAGTTTTTTCAGCTCCGACTGCGCTTTGGCCAAGGCGTCTTTAGGCATTTTGGCTTGCCGGATTTTCTTTTCCAGCTCCTCAATGTCCACGCCGTCTTCGCCTTCGCCCAGCTCTTTTTGAATGGCTTTGACTTGCTCATTCAAATAAAAATCGCGCTGGTTTTTTTCCATTTGGCGTTTTACACGGCCACGAATGCGCTTGTCCACATTCAGGATATCCACCTCTTGCTCCAGCTTGGCAAAAAGCAGCTCCAGGCGCTTGTGCACATTCATTTCATCCAGAATTTGCTGCTTGTAATGCAGCTCCAGCGGCAAATGCGCCGAAATGGTGTCCACCAAGCGGCCTGCATCTTCGATATTGGCAATCGAGAGCAGAATTTCAGACGGGATTTTTTTATTGAGTTTGACGTATTGCTCAAACGACTGCATCACGGCGCGGCGCAGCGCTTCCAGCTCGCTTTGCTCTTGGGCAGACAAGGCGTTAGTTGCCGGCTTGGGCAGCACCGTAGCAGAAAAGTATTTTTCGTTATCGATAATGGCTTGCACGCTGGCGCGCTGGCGGCCTTCTACCAGCACTTTGACCGTGTTGTCAGGCAATTTCAGCAGTTGCAAAATCGACGCAATGCACCCCGTGCCGTGCATATCGGCGACCGTGGGTTCTTCTTGCGCGGCAGACTTTTGCGTCGCCAGCATGATGGTTTTGTTCCCTTCCATGGCGGCTTCCAGCGCGTGAATGCTCTTGGTGCGCCCCACAAACAAGGGGATGACCATATGCGGAAAGACGACGACGTCACGCAGCGGCAGCAACGGCAGGTCTACGGGTTCGGCAGGAAAATCAGCAAAGTCAGACATATCACAATTCTTCCGGTTCGCGTCTCGGGCAGAAACGCATGAGAGATTAGAGCCTAGTATGGGGCTATTGGTAGGTATTTCAATGCGCGCACGCCTTGGCAATTGAGAGGTTTTGTATCCGCCCAAGATACAGGCAGGCTCCCGCCCAATGGTGCCCGCACGCCACAACGCATGGAGCCGCACAGCAAAAAGACTTGGCTCGCACGCTGCCAGCGCAAAGCCCAACCCTGGCAACCATCCCGCAATCCATTCAGAAATAAATGCCCAAGCAGGCACGCGGGCTATTTTGCATGGCGTTGCATGGCGGCACGCCAGCCACATCTGCACAGATATGGATGCAGGCATATGCGAATACGAAGCGGGGTGAATGCAGATGCTGCTTCGGCCATGCCCAAAGCAGCACCACATGGCAAAAAGCGGCGGCCAATCAACGCTTGCATAGCCCGTGGGTTGATTGCCGATAGCTGCCTGTCGCAACCACCATTTGCCGCAGCAGAAAAGCCTGCGCACCAAGCCTGAACCTTGGCTACGGCCCCAACCGTTTACCAACCAGTCAAACAAACTTGCTAACTAGCTCCCGGTTATTGGTGCTGCTTTGATATGGGTGGCGCAACCCGCAACACGGCTTGCCTTTGCAGGCGCACAAACCGTCTGGCCAGCGCTGCAAGCCTGCGATCGCGATCATCCTCAGGCCTGTTTTTCTTTGGCGCGGTACATCAACATGGGCGGCTTGTCTTCGGTTACGGTCGATTCGTCCACCACCACTTTTTCCACATTGCGCATGGCGGGCAGTTCGAACATGGTATCCAGCAACATGCGCTCCATGATGGAACGCAAGCCGCGCGCACCTGTTTTGCGCTCCAGCGCCTGCTGCGCCACGGCGTGCAAGGCCTTGGGCTTGACTTCCAACTGCACGCCTTCCATATCAAACAGTTTTTGATATTGCTTGACCAAGGCGTTTTTCGGTTCCGTCAAGATCTTGACCAAGGCTGCTTCATCCAGCTCCGCCAACGCGGTAATGACCGGCATACGCCCAATCAGTTCGGGGATCAGGCCGAACTTGATCAAATCCTGCGGCTCAATTTGCTGGAACACTTCGCTGAGCGACTGTTCTTTTTTGCTGCGCACCTCGGCGCCAAAGCCCATGCCAGACCCGCTGGTGCGACGTTCGATGACCTTTTCCAAGCCATCAAACGCACCGCCGCAGATAAACAGCATATTGCTGGTATCGATCTGCAAAAAGTCTTGATTGGGGTGCTTGCGCCCCCCCTGCGGTGGAATGCTGGCCTTGGTGCCTTCAATCAGCTTGAGCAAAGCCTGCTGCACGCCTTCGCCAGAAACATCGCGGGTAATGGAAGGGTTTTCCGATTTGCGGGCAATCTTGTCGATTTCATCAATGTAGATAATGCCGCGCTGGGCTTTTTCCGCATCGTAGTCGCAACTTTGTAGCAGTTTGCTGATGATGTTTTCAACGTCTTCGCCCACATAACCGGCTTCGGTCAGCGTGGTGGCATCGGCAATTACAAACGGCACTTGCAGCACACGCGCCAGGGTTTGCGCCAGCAAGGTTTTGCCCGAACCTGTTGGGCCAATCAACAAGATATTGCTTTTTGCCAATTCCACTTCGTTTGTGGGTTGGGCCGCTTTGCTGTCTGCCGCGCCGCCCTGCTGTTTTCCTTGCGCGTCTTTATGCAGCAGGCGTTTGTAGTGGTTATAAACGGCCACCGCCAGCGTGCGCTTGGCCAAATCCTGACCAATCACGTATTGATCCAAATGCTCCTTGATCTGCGCAGGCGTTGGCAAGCTTTGCAGCGCGGCAGAGTCTGCCGGCTGCTGGGCTTGGCTTTCTTCACGCAAAATCTGGGTGCATTGCGTAATGCACTCATCGCAGATGAAGACAGTTTTCCCGTCATAGCTGCCAGAAACGAGCTTGTCTACCTCGTCCTGCGATTTGCCACAAAACGAGCAGTGGTGAATATTTTTGCTACCGGCGTCTTTTCGAGATGTCATGGGCCTATGCAATCAAAAAGCAAAAAGAATAAACAAGCCCTCGTGCGAGGGCTGTATCCATGTATCAGCTGGTTTCGCCACGTCGGGCAATGACTTGATCAACCAGGCCGTAATCCTTGGCTTCGTCTGCCGTCATGAAATAGTCGCGCTCGGTATCGTGCACCACTTTTTCATAAGGCTGCCCCGTGCGTTCGGCCAGAATGCGGTTCATCTGCTCTTTGGTGCGCAGAATATCCCGCGCATGAATTTCAATATCCGTAGCCTGGCCGCGCGCGCCGCCCAGCACCTGGTGAATCATGATCTTGCTATTGGGCAGGCTGTAGCGTTTGCCCTTAGCGCCGGCTGCCAGCAAAAACGCGCCCATGCTGGCGGCAAACCCCAGGCACATGGTAGATACATCGGGCTTGATGAATTGCATGGTGTCGTAAATCGACATGCCCGCCGTTACGCTGCCGCCAGGCGAATTGATGTACAGCGAAATGTCTTTGTCGGGGTTTTCGCTTTCCAGAAATAACAGCTGCGCCACCACAAGGTTGGCTGTTTGGTCGTTCACCTCGCCCACCAGAAAAATCACGCGTTCTTTCAGCAAGCGCGAATAGATGTCGAACGAGCGCTCGCCCCGACCGGATTGTTCGATAACAATCGGAACGTAGCCCAGCGCGCGCGTATCCTGGCTACCGTTGTTGTGCCAAGTAGGTGGATACAGAATGTCTTGCATGAGTGGTAACTCCGTGGCTAAAGCTTGATAAACCTTGACAAAAGCAGGTAGAACCGCCTTGCGGCACCCGTCGGGCGCATGATACAGCAGGCTGGATTGGCCCAAGAACCAAAGGCTTCAGCACGCTGTGCGTGGTAATGAATATGGGCACTGTGTCGCAAAAAGCAAGTTGCGGCAACAGCGCCCAATCCGGTGTGTCAGAAACTCTTGGCAGCCCTGCCACCAACTCTGCCTGACATGCCTTGCCATGCAAGCAAGGCCGGCAGACCGTTGGGGAAGGACAAGGCGGCTTCAGGCTGCTCTGGCCATCAGCTCGTCAAAGCCGACTTTTTTCTCCGTGACCTTGGCTTTTTCC
>CAYUAF010000117.1:3601-4820 GCA_964442555.1 uncultured Allobrachymonas sp. | reverse complement strand
TGTTTTTCGCATCACCCAATCCAACAGCAAACAACGCGAAGAAAACCTAGGCTGCCCAAAAGGCGCTGGCGTGCTGTGCCAAGGTAGGGCCTGTTCACCCTATTTTTGGAGGATGCGTGGCGACCAAAAAGCTTACTGGCCGAGGTGCCAGCCGTAGTCAAGGTGCTATCAGGTGCTATTCCTTGGCAAGGCGGGCAACAAGGGCGAGTCGCTTTTTTGATCACAACCCTAAGGGAACATGCCCACAAAGCCGCCACGCGTTGTTGTGCTCCTTGCGCAAACACTCTTACTTTCTTCTCTGTCTGCGCATCGTCGCATGCCTAGATTGGTGGCTTTGTGAATATGTTCGCACCTCCAAAAACAATGTAAACAGGCCCTAGCACCAGCAAGGTGCAAAAAGCCGCAACCAAGTCGTCAAACATAATGCCCCAGCCGCCGCGCCAGCCGTGGCCTTTAAAGACCTTGTCGGCCCAGCGCACGGGGCCGGGCTTGGCGGCATCAAAGTAGCGAAACAGCGCAAACGCGGCCAACTGCCAGCCCAGATGCGGCCAACTGAAAACGTGCGCACCGTCGGCAGGGGGCAGCAGCCACAGCACCAGCCAGATGGCGGCTATTTCGTCCCACACGATGCAGCCCGGGTCTGGCTGCTGGAGATGGCGCGCCGTTACCGTGCACACCCACCAGCCTGCAGCGATGGCGGCTGCTACGGCTGCGCCTTGCGCCCACACGGGCAGCGCCAGTTGCAGCAGCACGAACAAGGCCCAGCCGCACGCCGTGCCCGCAGTGCCAGGCGCTACGGGCGCAAGCCCCGTGCCCAGCCCCAAGCCCAGCAGATGCGCCGGATGCCGCCACATAAACGACCATGTGGCCGCCTGCGGGGCAGAGGGTGACGGGGGCGTGCGAGAAGACGAAGTGTGCATACAACGAAAATGGCAGGCTTTTGCAATGACGGGCTTTGGCAGCAGGCAACGTGCCGTTTAGCGCAGCAAAACGGGCGCATCAGCCACGGTATTGTCGCGCGGCGTTTGGCCGCAGGCCGGAAAGTGGGTGACCAGCAGGTCTGACAGATGCGCAAGCGCGGCTTGCAGCCCGCTTTCGTACTGCCCGGCACGCAAGGCGGCGGCGAGCTGCGTGGTGATGTGGCTCCAGGTGGTTGGCGCAACGCTGCGGTACAGCGCACGGTCTGCGATGAGTTCAATGGCGTGCCGATCCAGCAGCA
>CAYUAF010000117.1:0-3501 GCA_964442555.1 uncultured Allobrachymonas sp. | reverse complement strand
TGGCTGCTTCATCCGCAGCGGCGGTGTGTTGCCGTTTCGTCTCTTGGCCCATGTTCACCAACCTCCCGATGCGCCGCCGCCGCCAAAACTGCCGCCCCCGCCCGAGCTGAAGCCGCCGCCAGAGCCGCTGCCCCAGCCGCCAGATGAGGAGCCGCCAATGATGATGGGCGAGCGCCCGCCACGCCCGCCACGACTGCTGTGCGGCGGGTCATCACCGTCGTCAGGGAGGTTGCCCCATCCAATGAGCCAGCCAATGCCAAATGCAACAATCGCCGCGAAGGCGGTCATTGACAGCGCAAAATCCGACCATATGCCCACCACGCCGCCTGTTAGCAAGCTGGTGATCAAAGCGTTTTGAATGGGAGACGTGCGATTCACCAAGAAAGTGCCGCACAGCAGCGAACAGAAAACGGCAATGGTGAGAACCTGGCCCATATCCAGCGCATCATCCGCTGCCTGTGTGGCGTTGCGGTCGGCCAGGGGCAGCTCCTCGCCATCCAGCGCCCGCATGATCTGATCCAGCGCGGCAGAAATGCCTTGCGCATAATGGTTCTGGCGAAACTGCGGCTTCATGGTGTGGTCGAGAATGCGCGCCACCGCCAAATCGGGCAATGCGCCTTCCAGCGCGCGCGCCACTTCAATGCGCATGCGACGGTCGTTTTTGGCCACAACCAACAGCACGCCATCGCCCACGTCGCGGCGGCCAATCTTCCAGGTGCTGGCTACGCGGTGGGCGTAGGCGGCAATGTCTTCGGGCTGGGTGGTGGGCACCATCAGCACCACAATCTGGCTGCCCTTGGCTTTTTCGTAATCGGCCAGCTTGGCCTCCATGGCCGCTTTGTCGGCGTCAGACAAGGTGCCGGTCTGGTCGATGACGCGGGCAGTCAGCTCCGGCACGGGCAAAACGCCGGCTTGCGCCAGCGCCAGGCCGGGCATGCCCCACAGCAGGGCGCAAAACAGAGCGCAGAGCAGAGCAGCGCAAAACTGGCGCAGCCATGCTGCGCCTATCTGGCTGTGTGCGGTGCGGCAAGAGCCGTTGGGGCGTGCGGCGGGCCTGCCACAAGCGATATGACAGGCGGCATGACCAGTGGCACGGCATGTGCCATTGCGTGCCGCGCTGTGTGCATGCGCTGCATGTGCCGCACGGCGCGCGCTTGCAGCTGTTGCAGGCAAAGCCGCAGAGGGCGTATATGCCAGATGAGGGCGCATGGGGGCAGGCATTGGAATCTGCCGGGTTTATTTTTTCTCGGTGCCAAAGTCCACGACCGGCGGCTTGGAAATAGCCGCTTCGTTCTCGACCGTGAAATTGGGCTTGACCTTGTAGCCCATCACCATGGCCGTGATATTGCTGGGCAGCGAGCGCACCAGCACGTTGTATTCTTCAACCGCCTTGATGTAGTTGTTGCGTGCAACGGTAATGCGGTTTTCGGTGCCTTCCAGCGTCACGCGCAAATCGCGAAAGCCCTGGTTGGCTTGCAACTCGGGATAGCGCTCGGACACCACCATCAGGCGCGACAACGCGTTAGACAGCTCGCCTTGCGCGGCCTGAAAGTTCTTGAGCGCCTCGGGGTCGTTGGCCATCTCGGGTGTCATCTGAATGGATGTGGCCTTGGCGCGTGCTTCAACCACTTTGGTCAAAGTCTCTTGCTCGAAATTGGCCTGGCCTTTCACGCTGGCCACAATATTCGGCACCAAATCCGCGCGGCGCTGGTATTGGTTGAGCACCTCGCTCCAGGCGGACTTGGTCTGCTCGTCCAAAGTCTGAAACTGGTTATAGCCGCAGCCCGACAAAGCAAATGCGGCAACAACGGTCGCAAAAAACACAAACAAACGGTTCTTCATGCAACAGGCTCCTTCCTGTAAAAATGCGCAGGCAAAAATACGCACGCGCCCTGCAAGCGCCAATCAAAACGCTACATCAAAATGCTACATCAAAACGCCGCATCAAAACGCCGCATCACACGCGCGTTCAACTCAACGCTCATTCATCAATGTTCAAGGCAAAAACAGCACGCGTCGCCGCCTGCATAGGCGGCGGGCTTGCCTGGTCGCCCTGCCACATTCATGCGCCGCTGAACAAAGCTGCGCGCATCTGCCGGCAAGCATAGCCGATTCTTTTTCAGCCGTGCGCTTGGCGTAACAACTCCTGGCTCGCATCAGGCAGGGCAAAACGCCGCACGGCACACACATGGCGGCACAGAAGCGGCACGCATCTCATCGCATCGCATCCGCCAATCTGCGCCCGCTGGTTGTCGGCACGAAGCCGATGGCGCACACAAAAAACGCAGAAAAAAGACGCACAAACAACAACCTAAAACCGACGTGAAAATGCGGTTGCTCGCACGTAGTGTGGCGCGCCTGGGCGGGTACACGGGTAAGGTACATGGGCAGCACAATCTGCCACGCAGCAAGCGCCGTGCCATTCAGACAATGCGCCAGCCGTAGCAAAAGCGCCTTTGTGCCCATACAATGTAGCCCTTGCGGGCTGGGCAGCAATGCGCCGCGCGGCTCTGCATTTGCAATCAACTGCACAACTGTGCAATCACGCGGCTGTAGCTCAGTGGATAGAGTATTGGCCTCCGAAGCCAAGGGTCGTGGGTTCGATCCCCGCCAGCCGCGCCAACTTGTCACCAACCAACCCGCCCGCCAGGGCGTATTTTTTGCCTGCGTGTCTTGCGTGTTTGTCGCCAGATGTCTGATGCAGGCGAGCCAACCATTTGCCGCTGTTGATCTTGGCAGAGGCTTTGAGCTTGCTTGGGGCCGCGCAAGCACCGTTTGCCAAAAGGCTTTAAAAAATGATTTGTTGCGCTTGAGCGTACCAATAGTTGCACGCAGCCAACGGCATACATTTCTGTTACAGGTCAAGGCATCAAAGACGGCAACAACTTGTTGTTTCTTTGTCAAAAAAGCATATAAAAGCGCTATGCGAGCGTGACGTAATGCGCAAACTATCGTTGTATTGGGCTTGGGCAGTGCAAGGGATTGGGTGGATGCCTACAATTTAAGCTATTAACTTGTACGTGGTGCGTTTAGGGTAAACGCGCTCTTTGTATTTGTGACTTTTGCCGATCGCATGCGCAACGGTCGGTCTTGGTTGTACGTCTGCGCAGCTTAGAGGGAGACTTGGTCAATGAACCACATCTATAAAACCGTTTGGAATTCAAAACTCGGCACATGGACGGCTGCGCAAGAAACAGCCAAGTCCCATGGCAAATCAGCTTCTGTGGACGGTGGAGTTGTAGCCAGTTGTACACAGGTAGGCACACGTTTTGTCTATACCTTGGCCGCTTCGGCTGTTCTGTTGATGAACGGGCAGGCGATGGCGGTGACGGGGACGGAATATCAGATATTTTCAGATAATATCTGTTTTTATGATACGACTACCCAAAGCGTGGTGTGTGGTGATGCCACTACAAGCGTAACCAACACCACCAATGGTAATAGTCCTAAGTCGGTGGTGATGGGTAAGGGGGCTACCAGTGATGGCGAAACCAATGTTGC
>CAYUAF010000116.1:2764-4860 GCA_964442555.1 uncultured Allobrachymonas sp. | reverse complement strand
ATTCGCCCTTGTTGCCTGCCTTGCCAAGAGATGGCAGCTGATAGCACTTGGGCTGCGGCTGGTGCCTCGGCCAGTAATTTTTGATCGCAACGCATCCTCTAGATCAACTTGAGCCAGGCGCTGGCAGCCGCAAGGCATGGGGCCAAGAGGGCGCAAGTGCGCTTGCTTGGTCTTTTGGCCGCATCAGCGCGTGAAGGCGCATGAAGGCGTGCGTTGTGCGCGTTATTTGTGGAAGGTGACGGGCTTTTCCTGCCCCGCCTGCGGTTTGACGGCGCATGTTTTTTCTTTCCCGCAGCCGGAGCAGCCGCAGCCTTTTTTGACGAAAATTTTGCGCCACAAATAAATGCCTGCAACGATGATTACGAGTAGCACGAGGCCCCATTCGGCCCAGCCCATGGCGGTTTCGTGGCTCAAATCAATGGATGGCTGCATGGTATTTGCCTCTCCGGTTAGCAAGATGTTTGCATGTGATGCGCAGATAAATAATGGCTTGAAGCGTGTGTGGGCGCTTGCATGCTAGGGCTGTTGGCGCGGTTTGCCTGCGGGCTTGCGATACAGGCCGACGACAAGCAGCAAGCCCAGCGCAATGCCGTACACCGCAGAAAAAGCCTGAATGCCGCTTAACCCCAGCCAGGTGCCGATGGTGTATACGCAACTGGCAACCAGCAGCCCCAGCATGGTGGGAAAGATCATGGAAAACAGCATCCACTTGTACGAGCCGGTTTGCACGCGAATCATGATGGTGGTGGCCAGGCAGGGCGGGTAGAGCGCAAAAAACAGAATCAGCGCCACGGCGGTGAGCGCGTTGTAGCCCTGCGATTTTTGTTCTTCGCCCATGCGCTCTTCCAGCGTGACGTTTTCTTCATCGTCTTGCCCGAACAGCACGCCCAAAGTGGCTACGCTGCTTTCGCGCGCGGCAAAGGAGCTGAGCAGGGCCACATTGACCTTCCAGTCGAAATTGGCGAATTGCGTGACGCTTTCCAGCCCGCGCCCCACACGGCCCAGCACGCTGTTTTGAATGCGCAGCTCTTTCATCTCGCGGCGCAGGTTCTTGCGCGTGTCGTCGAGCTTTTTCAGGCTGCGGGCGGCTTTTTTGGCGTGAGCGTCGCCACTACGCTGCAAGAAGGGATAAAAGTCGGGGTATCGCTTGGCGTAGGCGGCATCGACTTTTTCGGAGGCAGCTGGCCCCGAGGCGTTGAGTTTGTGGGCGCGGTAGTCGTTGTAGACGTTGATGAGCGCGATCAGCTTGTGCTGTTCGTTCACGGCGGCCAGGTGCGGGTTGCCCTGCATGCCTTTGTAAAAAGTGGCAATGGCTTGCTCGGCCTGCGCGCGGTAGTCTTGCTCTTGTTGTTGCGTCAGCCCCGGAAATTGCAGCAGGATGTAGACGACCGTAGCCACGGCCACCACGACGGAGCCGACTTTTTTGATGTACAGCCAGGTGCGGTCTACCGCGCGGCGCAGCACGCTTTTGATGCCGGGCAGGTGGTAGTGCGGCAGCTCCATGACGAACGGGGCGGTTTCCATCTGGCGCAACACCGATACGGTAAGCAGCTTGGATACCAGCAGCGCCGCAATCACGGTGATGGTAGAGATGTAAAACAGCACCAGCCCCTTGTCTTCGGCAAAGTAGATATTGACGAGCAGCACGTACAGCGGCACTTTGGCCAGGCAGTTCATGAAAGGCACGGTCAGAATGGTGGCCATGCGCGCGCGCGTGTCGGGTATGCCCTTGGTGGCCATCACGCCCGGCACGGCGCAGCCGCCGGCAAATACGCCGGCCAGAATCAACGGCAGGGTGGACTGCCCGTGCAGACCGAAGCGGTGCAAGATGCGATCCAGAATGAAGGCGATGCGCGCCATGTAGCCGCTGTCTTCCAAAATGGCGATCAGCGCAAACAGGATCAGAAAGATGGGCACGTAGTTCAACAACGTGTTGGTCGAATCGACCATCCACAAGCCGATGGAGCGCAACTGCGGGTCTACCAGAAAGCCCGCATCCGGCAGAAAAGAAGCGGCCAGATTGCGAAAGCCCGCCAGCAGGGGCCAGGTGATTTTGGTGATTTCGTAGCCTTGCACGATGGAGAGTTGGTAGATCA
>CAYUAF010000116.1:0-2664 GCA_964442555.1 uncultured Allobrachymonas sp. | reverse complement strand
TCTGCGCGCTTTGCGCCAGCTGTTGCCAAACATCGGGCGCTGCGCGGCTGGCGGCTTGCGCCAGGCCCTCGTCTTGTTCCAGCGTGAGCAAGGCGGCCCAGCGGCGCGGGTAGTGGGGCAGCAGCTCGGGGTGTTGCGCCCATTCGGCAGCCAGGGCTTGCACGGCGTTTTCCCACTGCGCGTAAGCAAAGTGCGGCGCAGGCTGGGCGCTGGCGGCGGCCTCGGCAATTTTTTCACGCAATTCCTGAATGCCTTGCCCCTTGCTGCCCACGGTGGCAATCACGGGTATGCCCAAATGCGCCTGCAATCGCTCGGCGTGCAGGGTCAGGCCCAGTTGCCGGGCAACGTCTACCATGTTCAGCGCCAGCACGATGGGGCGCCCCAGCTCCATGAGCTGAAAGGTGAGCAGCAGGCTGCGCTCCAGATTGGCGGCATCCACCACGTTCACGATCACATCGGGTTGCTCGTTGAGCAAAAAGTCGCGCGATACGCGCTCCTCGGGCGAGAAGGAGGTCAGCGCATACGTGCCGGGCAAGTCCACGACTTCGACCCGCTGCCCGGCATGGCTGTAGTAGCCGCTTTTTTTATCGACGGTTACGCCGGGATAGTTGGCAATGTGCTGCTGCAAGCCCGTGAGGGCGTTGAACAGGGTGGACTTGCCGGAGTTTTGCTGGCCGGCCAGGGAGACCAGGAGTTTGGATTTTTTTTCGCTCATACTCTTACAAGGCCAGCACGTCAATCAGGGCGGCTTCCGAACGGCGCAGCGATACAAAGGCGTTGCCTACGCGGATTTCGATGGGGTCGTTCAACGGGGCCACCCGCAGCAGCGTGATTTCCGCATCGGGCGTTACGCCCAAGTCCATTAGGCGGCGACGCATCAGGCCGCTGCCGCCTACCGCATGCACACGGCAGCGTTGGCCGGTGGGGCAGGCAGACAAGGGCTGCGGCACGGCAGGTGTTGGCGTGCCGCCAGCATGGGCGCCGTTGTGCGGCGCGGCGTGAAGCGAAAGCGGGTAGGTCATGGCAAATCTCCCGTCAAAACCAAAAAACCTCCGCATGGCCGGCAGGCTCGCGGAGGTCTGGAAGGTTGCTGCAGCAAGCAGATATCGGCAAAAAGGGCGCAGGCCGGCAGTTGTTGAAAATGGCGGCTGGCCTAGCCCTGTGCAGGCTACCTGCCGTTCAGTCCAGCTTGTCGGCGCGGATCCAGATCACCGCATCCTGGCTCAGCTCCTTGCCCTTGTATTCCTTTTTGGGGCCGGAGCCCAAGGCGGCAAAGCCCCAGAAGCCCGCTTTGGGAATGCCGAAAGTGAACATGCCGTTGGCATCGGTTACAGCCACCAGCGTGCCGCCTTTGGCCGAGGCCGCATCGTTGGAGGCGGGGCGGTTGTTTTTCACATCCGGTGGCGCGGCCATGTATTCGATTTCGATCTCGATGCCAGCGGCGGGCTTGCCTTCGCTCAATACCTGGCCGGTAAAGGTCGAACCCACCAGCACATTGGTCGGCTTGTTGAACGGAACAATCTCGGTAGGCAGGCCAACGGGTTTGTTCCAGCCATCGGGAATGCCGCCTTTGTTCAGGTACGACTTGGTGATCTGCTGGATATAGGCGTCTTCGCTTTTTTCGTAATAGGGCGCGGGTTGCAGCACGAAGATGTAGTCGCCGTTGCGGCGGATTGATACATCGGCCTCAAACGCCTTGGCCTGGTTCTCTTTGCCGGCAAAGGTCATGGGCTTGAGCGATGGGCGCAAATCCACCTTGCCGTCTTTGGCGACATAGAAGAACTGTTCGGGTTGCTCCATATCCATCACGTGACCGTTTTCCATCGGGTGCCAGAAAACGAGTTTGACGGGCACGGTTTTCGGCTCGTCGATTTGCACATCCGGCGTATACACCAGCTGGAAGTGGGCGTGCGCGGCACCGGCAGAAAGCAGCAGGGCTGCGGTTGAAAGGTTTGCGAGCAGTTTTTTCTTCATGATGACGGGTATTGATGGTTGAAAAAGAAAGGCGCCGGGGCGCGTGCTTACTTGCTGATCTTCGAGCTGGGAATGGTGATGCGATGGCCCTCGCCCGCATCAAACACCACGGAATAATTGCCCGCAGGCTTTTTGAAAGAGAAAGTGCTGCTCTTGTCCATCTTGCCTTGCTGCACGACTTTGCCGCCGGCATCCAGCACCTTCATGACCACACCGGCGGCAGAAGAGCCGTCGGAGAAGCCGCCTTCGCATTCCACGCTGCCGTCGCCGTTGTCGTAGCAGCTGCACAGCGGCGTGTGCGCCCAGGCAGCGCCCGTCCAGGCGCAACCGGCCATCAGCAAAGCGGCGAATTTCCAGGGTTTGATCGTTGGCATCGTTAGTTCTCCTCTAAAGACGCAGGCAGTAGGATTGCCGCAACCGCAACAAACACGGCCTGCTTGACTGGTTTGAAATGAAAATGGGCTAGCACAGTTCAAATACCTGAATAAAAACAGGGATTTTTGAAATTCGTGACCAAATCATATCACTGAATAAGAATTGTTATCAACAAAAATCGCGCGTACGGTTTGTTTTGCTTCGTTTTTTTGCGCAGAAAAGGCATGCGATTTGCGCTGCTTGCTTGTCTGCGAGGCATGTGCCAAGCTGGATGGCCAGCAAGCCAGCAAGCCAGCAAGCCAGCAAGCCAGCAAG
>CAYUAF010000115.1:0-4948 GCA_964442555.1 uncultured Allobrachymonas sp. | reverse complement strand
ATGATGCAGCAATACCTGCAGATGAAAGCGCAGCACCCGCACACGCTGCTGTTTTATCGCATGGGCGATTTTTACGAGCTTTTTTACGACGATGCCATCAAAGCCGCCCGCCTGCTGGGCATTACGCTGACGCAGCGCGGCCAGTCGGCCGGGCAGCCCGTGGTCATGGCGGGCGTGCCCGTGCATGCGGTAGAAAACTACCTGGCCAAGCTGATCCAGATGGGCGAATCCGTCGCCATTGGCGAACAAGTAGGCGAAGTGGGCGCAGGCAAAGGCCCGGTTGAGCGCAAGGTGGTGCGCGTCGTCACCCCCGGCACCCTGACAGACACGGCCCTGCTGGGCGACAAAAACGAAGCGGTCTTGCTGGCGCTGCACTGGCCGCAGCGCAGCCGCAACGGCACCGTGGGCCTGGCCTGGATGAGCCTGACTCAAGCCCGCATGACGCTGGCCCAATGCACGCCCGAAGAAGTGCCCGACTGGATCAGCCGCATTCAGCCGGCAGAAGTGCTCTACAGCGCAGACATTGCGCCCGCACAGCAAGCGCAGCTGGTGCAATGGCAGCAGCACGGCGCGCTGCAACGCTTCATCATCACCGAGCGCCCGGGCTTTGTGTTTGACAGCCACTTGGGCCAACGCAAACTCACAGAGCAGCTGCAAAGCCCCAGCCTGCACGCCTGGCAGGCCGAAGACCTGCCGCAGGCGCACGCCGCCGCAGCCGCCTTGCTGGACTATGCCGAGCACACCCAAGGCCGCGCCATGACGCACCTGCACAGCCTGCAAGTGCAACGCAACGACAACCTGATCGACCTGCCCCTTACCACCCAGCGCAATCTGGAGCTCACCCAAACCCTGCGCGGCGAACCCAGCCCGACCCTGTTCAGCCTGCTGGACACTTGCGAAAGCGGCATGGGCAGCCGCGCCCTGCGCCACTGGCTGCTGCACCCCGAACGCAACCGCGCCCAAGCGCAACAACGCCTGCAAGCCATTGCCCTACTGCGCGAGCGCGGCCTGAACGAGCTGCGCAACGTGCTGCACGGCATCAGCGATGTGGAACGCATCAGCGCACGGCTGGCCTTGCGCCAAAGCAAGCCGCGCGAACTCACCGGCCTGCTGCGCACCTTGGAGCAAGCCGACACCCTGCGCCAACAACTGCTGCAATTGCTGCACGCTGCCCCCTGCCACGGTGATCTGACCCAGGCCGAGCCGGATGGCCCCCCTCTGCTAGCCGAAACGGCCCGGCAATTGCAACCGCCCCAGCCCGTGCTGCACCTGCTGCACGCCACACTCATGCCCGAGCCTGCGGCCAATGTGCGCGACGGTGGCGTCATTGCCGACGGCTTTGACGCCGAACTTGACGAACTGCGCGGCATACAAACCCACAGCGCCGACTACCTGCTGGCCCTGGAACAGCGCGAACGCGAGCGCACCGGCATTGCCAACCTGCGCGTGCAATTCAACAAAGTGCACGGCTTTTATATCGAAGTCACCACAGGCCAGCTCGACAAAGTGCCGCACGACTACCAGCGCCGCCAGACTCTGAAAAACGCCGAGCGGTTCATCACCCCCGAACTCAAGGCCTTTGAAGACAAAGCCCTCTCTGCACAAGACCGCGCACTGGCCCGCGAAAAATGGCTCTACGAGCAATTGCTCGAAAACCTGCAACCGCACGTAGCCGCCCTGCAAACCCTGGCAGGCGCACTGGCCACGCTGGATGCCGTATGCGCCTTGGCCGAACGCAGCCTGACGCTGGACTGGCAACCGCCCAGCTTCAGCAAAGAAGCCTGCATCGACATTACCGGCGGACGCCACCCGGTCGTGCAAAGCCGCCTGATGGAAACCACCGGCGCCAGCTTCATCGCCAACAACACGCACCTGTCTGCCAAACAGCGCATGCAAATCATCACCGGCCCCAACATGGGCGGCAAAAGCACGTATATGCGCCAGGTCGCCCTCATCGTGCTGCTGGCCAGCATGGGCAGCTATGTGCCTGCCAACAGCGCGCGCATCGGCCCGATTGATGCCATCCTCACCCGCATTGGCGCGGCAGACGACCTCGCCAATGCCCAATCCACCTTCATGCTGGAAATGACCGAGGCTGCACAAATCCTGCACAGTGCCACGCCGCACAGCCTGGTGCTGATGGACGAAATCGGCCGCGGCACCAGCACCTTTGACGGCCTGGCGCTAGCCGGCAGCATCGCCACGCACCTGCACGACAAAACGCAGGCACTCACCCTATTTGCCACGCACTATTTCGAATTGACGGAATTCCCCAAAGAGCACCATGCCGCGCTCAATGTGCACGTCAGCGCAGCCGAATCAGGGCAAGACATTGTGTTTCTGCACGCCATTGAACCCGGCCCGGCCAGCCGCAGCTACGGCATTCAGGTAGCACGCCTGGCCGGCATGCCCGCAGCCGTCATCCACCAGGCGCGCCACGCCTTGCAAGCCCTGCAAAACCAACAGCAGCAGCAACACCATCAAATCGATTTGTTCAGCCCCCCTGCCGCGCCAGACCCCGCGCCCGAGACCTTGCACAGCCCGCTTGAGCAAGAACTGCAACAGCTGGACCCCGACCAGATGACACCCCGCGAAGCGCTGGATGCCTTGTATGCACTCAAAGACATGGCGCAAAAACAAAGCCAGCGTTAGGCGGGCTTTTTGCCTTTGCGCGCCATTTACGTTGCAGGCACACTAGGGCCTGTTCACCCTATTTTTGGAGAATGCGTTGCGGTCAAAAATTACTGGCCGAGGCGCCAGCCGCCGCCCAGGTGCTATTCCTTGGCAAGGCTGGCAACAAGGGCGAACAGCTTTTTTAATCACAACCCGAAGGGAAGATGCCTAACCCAGCGGCATCTTCGGGTGCTGCCGCGAATGCGCTGTGCTTTTGGGAATCGCTTGCTGAAATCAATCGCGCCTTGCGCTTATACATGAAAGGCTAGGCACCGAGCTTGTACACGCCTCGCAACAGGGCATGCAGCCACGCATGCCTTAAGCCGCCAAGGCAACCATCGGTTTCATCTCATCCCCTTGGGCTGCCGGCACCTATGTCCGGCGAACGGGGGCAAGCCACGCAGCAAAACGGCAAAAAAACCGGCAGAACACCGCGAGCAGGCAGGCAACGATATTTTTCGCATGCACGGCAGCGATGTTGCCGCGCCCACTCTCCATTGCGGTCGTTTTATTCTTATTCGGTCTCTGCCGCAGGCGGCTGCGCAACGGCCTGCGCGGCTGTAGCATGCGCCTGTTCATGCGCTTGTTGCAACAAAGGCCCGGCTTGTTGAATGCGCACTTCCAGCTTCGCAACCAGATTGTTACGAGCTGTGTCATAAGCGCGTTGCAAGGCATGACCAAAAGCCAGCGCATCGGCCGAGCCGTGGCTTTTGAACACCAGCCCCCGCAAGCCCAGCAATGCCGCGCCGTTATAGCGGCGGTGATCCACGCGGTTTTTAAACGCTTTCAACACCGGATAGGCCACAACAGCCGCCAGCTTGGTCAGCCAGCAGCGCGCAAACTCCTGCTTGAGGAAGGAAGACACCATGGCCGCAAGCCCTTCGCTCGTTTTAAGCGCCACATTGCCCACAAAACCGTCGCACACCACAATGTCGGTCGTGCCTTTGAATATATCGTCACCTTCCACATTGCCGTAAAAGTTCAGGCTGCCGCTGCTGCCCGCCTGCACCAGCAGCTCACGCGCTTGCTTGATGACTTCGTTGCCCTTGATCGCCTCTTCTCCGATATTGAGCAAGCCCACAGTAGGCCGTTCGCTGCCGCCCAACGCAGACACCAAGGCAGAACCCATGACGGCAAACTGCAAAAGGTGCTCGGCCTCGCAGTCCACATTGGCGCCCAAATCCAGCACCGTGGTAGCCGCGCCCTGCGAATTGGGCAACTGAAAAGCAATGGCCGGGCGATCAATGCCTTCCATCGTCTTGAGCAGATAGCGCGCAACAGCCATCAACGCCCCCGTATTGCCCGCAGAAACCGCCGCTTGCGCCTTGCCTTCGCGCACTTGGGCAATGGCTACGCGCATGGACGAATCGCGCTTGCGCCGCAGCGCCACCTCCACGGGATCATCCATGCTCACCACCTCAGAGGCTGGCACGATTCTGGCCCTGTCTTCAGGCAAGCCTTGCACGCCTGGTTGCTGCGCCCATACGGGCTGCAACGCCTCGGGCTGGCCTACGAGCAGCAATGTGGCATCAGGGTGATTCAATACAAACTGCGCACAGGCAGCCAAAGTAACCCGTGGGCCATGATCTCCGCCCATGCAATCAACTGCCAACACCACCTTATCAGCGCCACGGTTCTCTGCTGCACTCATTGCCTTTAGCCTTTACTGTTTAACCTTTACATTTCACCTGCTACCCATCAAGCTGCGCCGACATATCTGCGGCCATGGATGCTTGATTGGCTCCTTTAAAGCAAGGGATGCAGGAAAAAGAAAAAGAAACGAAAAAAGCCCGAGGCTACACATGTAGCGCCGGGCTTTTCATGAAGATGCCCCGATCAGGCTTCGGAAGACTTGGTCTTGATCACCTGACGCCCACGGTAAAAACCGTTAGGGCTGATGTGGTGACGCAGATGCATCTCGCCAGTTGTAGGCTCTACGGCCACATTAGGTGCAGTCAACGCGTTATGCGAACGGTGCATGCCGCGTTTGGAAGGCGATTTTTTGTTTTGCTGAACGGCCATGGCCCGCTCCTCTATACAATCCGTTAAAAAAAGAAAGGCTGTATGTACACAGCCGATTTGACAATCCCACGAATTATAGCCGAACAAGCGCCCTCGCGCATCAACAACAAGCAAGACTCTTTCGATTTAACCGAATTGTGTCGCCGATCGGTCACTTTTTTCCGGCTCCCGACTTAATGTACTTGTGGGCGCCAAACCGTGCCCAACATCTCATCAGTAATCTGCGGTTCATCCCCGCGGGTGCGGGGAATAC
>CAYUAF010000114.1:0-4972 GCA_964442555.1 uncultured Allobrachymonas sp. | reverse complement strand
GCCCCCGCACGAAGCAGGCGCTTTTGATGGCGAGCCGCTGCGCCCCTACAACGCCGCGCCCGATGCGCTGCTGGTCAATTTCAAGGCGCTGGTGCTGCACTTTACGCCCGATGCGGCGCAAGGCGTGGCGCGCGTGGGCATCACGCCGCCTTTGGCGGGTGTGGAGGTATCGCCCACGCTGCCGCTGGCTGCTGCCGGCAGTGATTGCGGCGCCTGGCACAACAAGGTGGGGGCGGCGTTCGGCAACAGCCGCGCCATCACGTTTGGCGGCCATTACCCGGCCAGTTGCGGCAGCAAAAGCTGGCCGCTGGCCTATGCCGCGCCCAACGAATTTGCCGCGCGCGCCATTGCCGGCATGTGGCTGAGCATGGGCGGCAGCATTGGCGGGCAGGTACGCTTTGCCGCCGTGCCCCAAGACGTGCGCCAGCGCCCGGTGCTGGCCGAAACGGTATCGCCCGCCTTGACCGAGGTGATTCGCGACATCAACAAATACAGCAACAACGTCATGGCCAGCCAGTTGTTTTTGAGCATGGGCCTGCACGCCACCGGCACCGGCAGCTACGAAAGCGCCAACGCCACCTTGCAGCAATGGTGGCGCACGCGGCTGGGCGATACGCCGCCGCCCGTGATCAGCAACGGATCGGGCCTGTCGCGCACGGATCGCGTCAGCGCCTCGTCGCTGGGCGCGATGTTGCAGGCCATGTGGCGCTCGCCTTCGATGTCGGAATTCGTGTCGTCCATGCCCATTGCCGGCATTGATGGCACTTTGCGCCGCAGCCGCGTGCGCCAGCCCGGCAGCTCGCACCTCAAAACGGGCACGCTCAACAACGCATCGGCGCTGGCAGGCTATGTACTAGCCAACAATGGCCGGCATTACGTGCTGGTTGCCATCGCCAACGGCCCCGGTGCGCCTGCGGCGCGCCCCGCTTTCGAGGCCCTGGTGGACTGGACGATGGAGCTGGCCGACGATGCGCCCGCCACGGCGGCAGCAACAGCGGCCACCACTGCAACGCCTGCGGCAGCCAATGCCACGGCAGCCCCCACGGAGCCAGCCCCCGCGCCAGCCATTGACCCCTTTGCCCACGCCCGGCCCGACGCCTACGTGCACGAAATGCCCGCGGCTGGCTATTAGGCTATTAAGCACGCCTGCCAGAAAGACACTGGCGCGGCAACCCGCCCCGGCCAGTTCCAGCGCCTGCTCTAGCGCGGCGACTGGCGCTGCATCGCCCGAACAGATGGCTTCGCATCCCCGACACCAACGCCCGCACGGGCGCTAGCTGTAGTTTCTCAACACGTTGTTCCCGTCAAAGCCGAGGCGAGTGATGGGAGGGCTGTGATCAGAAAAGCTATTCGCCCTTGTTGCCTGTCTTGCTGGCGTGCCGATACGGCTGGCACCACGCTGCACGGCTGTTTTTCATGCCGGGCTGCACGCGCCCATCCCATCATGGCAGGCATGCAGGCACGCTCCTGTACGTGCAGATAGCACTGCCGCGCGGCATGCAGGTGCAGCAGCCGCGCCACATCTTGCAAAGAGCCTGCCCCTGCATGTCGGCAAACGCTACCGCCTGCCCGACAATGGCAAGCAAATTCTTACAATTCTCCAAACTGCGTGCGCCGCATGCGCCGGGCCGCCAGGGCTTGCGTGTTGCCGGCACGGCGTGCGGGCTTGGGCTTTTTTTCAATTGATCATGTCTTTTTCGTTCGACTTTTCCGGCATTGGCCTGCAACCGCTGATTACGCTGCTGGCGCTGGTCAATCCCCTGGCCAGCATTCCGTTTTTCATCCACATCACCAACGGCTTTAGTGACTTGCAACGCAAAAAAACGATTCAGGCGACCAGCTTGTCGGTTTTGGTGGTGCTGGTGGTGTGCGCCCTGCTGGGTTTGCGCATTCTGGCTTTTTTCGGCATTTCGCTGGCGAGCTTTCAGGTGGCCGGGGGCGCCTTGCTCATCATCAGCGCGTTGAGCATGCTCAACGCCCAGCCGGCCGAGGCCAAAACCAATGTGGACGAAGCCAGCTACGCCGTCAATCAGGCCAGCATCGCCGTGGTGCCTTTGGCCATTCCCATGCTGACGGGGCCTGCCAGCATGTCGGCCATGGTGATTTTTGCCAATCGCACGCAAAATATGTTACAAATGCTGCTCCTGCTGTTTTATGCCGTGCTGGTGGCTGTGTCGGTTTATGTCAGCTATTCCATGGCACCGCATATCGCCCGCTTCATGGGGCGCACGGGCATCAACGTCATGACTCGGCTGATGGGGTTGGTGCTGGCGTCTTTGAGTGTGGAGGTCATCAGCGAAGGATTGAAAAAGATGTTTCCCGCCATTGTGGGATGATGCCCCCCGATGTCCGGCGCAGCAGGCATGGGCGCCAAACATTGCAGCATCGGCCCACGGCCCGCAAGGGCCCATATTTTTGCTCGCATGTCATACAAATTGCTGCTAATATCATTCAAATTAAATATATGAGCACAACCGCCGCCCAACACATCAACGCTTACTGGAATGCGCCGCTTTGCGTTGAGGAGTATGACCAAGGACATGCGCAAGGCATAGGCGCAGAGCTGGACGATGCCGTTTGGCGCGAAGAATTCGCCCGCTACCTGCCGGCAGCGCCGCTCTGACCATTGCCGACATGGGCTGCGGCACGGGCTTTGCCAGCCTGTTGCTGGCCGAGCTGGGGCACGCCGTCACGGGGCTGGATCAGGGCGACAACATGCTGGCGCTGGCTCGCCAGAAAGCCGCCGCACGCAAGCTGAACGTGGCTTTTGTGCAAGGCGACGTCATGGCGCCGGAAGCCGCCTTGCCCGCCGCCGGTTTTTGATGCCGTAATCGCCCGCTGGGTGTACTGGACCCTGCCCGACCCGCTGGCGGCCGCGCGCGGCGCCCTGCACTTGCTGCGCCCGGGCGGCATGCTGGCCGTGTTTGACGGCATGTGGTTCAAGGCGCGCGATATGTGGACGCGCGATGCGCACCACCCGCGCGACCGGCTGTGGTTGCAGGCATATACCCCCGATGTGCAGGCCGGCCTGCCCCTGATGCACGACAACCCGCCCGAAAAAGTGGCCGCCCTCTTGCAGCAGGCTGGCTTCGAGAACGTGCGCTGCGAGCTGATGCAGCACGCCAACGCCATGTATCGCCAATACCGCAGCGAACAGTGGCCCACCGATAGTTTGTATGTTGTACGCGGAACCAAACCCAAGGAGAAATGAGATGGATACCCTCGCCCAAACCACCGCTACCGACTGGCCCGCCCTGCTGGAATCGTGGGACAAGCAGCAAACCGCCTACATCGCGCACCGCGAAGAGCGCTTTGCCGTCATGTTGCAGGCGCTGGCCGATCAAATCGGTACCAATTTCACCTTTGTAGACCTGGGCTGCGGCCCCGGCTCGCTCACCCAGCGGGTGCTGGACGCCTTTCCGCTGGCGACGGCGGTTGCCGTCGATACCGACCCCGTGCTGCTGGCCATGGCGCGCCAATCGCTAGCGCGCTTTGGCTCTCGCGTCAGCATTGTCGATGCGGACATGCGCACGCCCAACTGGACCAGCCAGCTGCCCGTGCAGCAGATTGATGCCGCGCTCTCCACCACGGCGCTGCACTGGCTGCGCCCCGAGCAGCTCATTCAGGTGTATGGCGACATTGCCGCCCTCATGCACGAAGGCGGCATCATCCTCAACGGCGACCACTTCGCCTACGACATGCCCGAGCGCGTATCGCGCCACCTGGCCGAAGCCGACAAAGACCGCGCCCTCAAACACGGCCTGGCCCAGCCCGGCGTGCTGGATTGGGACAACTGGTGGCAAGCCATGCAGCGCGAACCCGCCCTGCAAGCCGCCTTTGCCGAACGCGCCCGCCGCCAGGCCGAAGCCGACAAACGCTATGGCGACCGGCACCAATCCAACCTCAACAACCTCTCGCTGCACATGCTGGCCTTGCGCCAGGCGGGCTGCACCGAAGTCAGCACCATTTGGCAACGCTTTGACGACCGCGTACTGATGGGCGTGAAAGGCCGCCAGTTCATCGAGGAAGGCAAAAAATCCGTCACCGAGCAAATCGTCAATTACTGGAACGACCCCAAACGCTCGCAGGAATACGACACCGAATCGCAACACGCCCCGGGCTACAACCGCGACATTGCCGCCGAAGCCTGGCGCAAGGAATTTGCCGCCGTCATGCCGCCAGCGCCCGCCAAAGTGCTGGACTTGGGCTGCGGGCCGGGCTTTGTCAGCATCAACCTGGCCGGCATGGGCTACCAGGTGCGCGGCATCGACACTGCCGAAAACATGCTGGCGCGCGCCCGTGCAGACGCGCAAAACAAGGGCCTGAACGTGCAGTTTGAACTGGGCAACGCCACCCACCCCACGGGCGAAGCCGACGCGTACGACGCCGTGGTGAGCCGCTACCTGTTCTGGACCTTGCCCGATCCCATGAGCACCCTCACCGAAGCCCGCAAGCTGCTCAAGCCCGGCGCGCTGATGGCCGTTTTTGACGGCACCTGGTACGCCAAGGGCTGGAAACAAAGCGACTACGTCGGCAAGCCCTGGTACGACCTGTGGTACGAGGTATACAACGCCCGCACGCGCAACAACCTGCCGTTGATGCAAGACAACGACGCGCCCAAGGTTGCCGCCCTGCTTGAAGCCGCCGGTTACACCAACGTGCAATGGCGTCCACTGGATGAGGTGCACGCCATGAACCTGCGCACCATGGGGTCGGAACACTGCGACGGCGAAACCTACGTTGTTTGGGGCTACGCGCCACAGGCGTAAGCCGCTTGACGGGTCTGACTCACGGATTTGACACACGTGGCCGAATCACGGGGCGGATGGCTGTGTGGCCAACCATCCGCCCATCGCCGCCACCGCCACCGCGGCAATCGTTATTGCAATATCCGTTGCAATCTCCATTGCAATCACCGTGAGGTTGCCCCTGAAAACTGGAGTTCTTAACCCTTGTTGAAAATACCGACAAG
>CAYUAF010000113.1:0-4995 GCA_964442555.1 uncultured Allobrachymonas sp. | reverse complement strand
CGCCCAGCCGCGACACGCTGTACGTGCTGGGCGACATGGTCAATCGCGGGCCGGACTCTGCCGCCGTGCTGCGCAGCCTCATGGCGCTGGAAGGCAGCGCGCATTGCCTGCTGGGCAACCACGACGTGCATTTGCTGGCCGTATCGCAAGGCGTGCGCAAACTGCACGCGCAAGACACGCTGGCCCCCTTGCTGGCCGCCAGCGACGCGCCGCAAATGCTCGACTGGTTGCGCCGCCAACCCCTGGCCATGTACGCCAACAAATGCCTGATGGTGCATGCGGGCGTGCAACCGCAGTGGGACGTAGGCTGCACCATGGCCTGCGCCGACGAAGTCAGCCAACTGCTGCGCGATGCGGAATGGAAGCAGCACCTGGAGCAGCTGTTTGGCAACCAGCCCAACCAATGGAGCGACAGCCTGCGCGGCATGGACCGGTGGCGTTGCAGCCTCAACGCCCTCACGCGCACGCGCATGCTCGATCAGCACGGCGGCATCGACTTTGCCCACAAATGGGGGCCGGATGCGCAAACCCGACAGGCCGGCTTGCAGCCTTGGTACGACTTTCCCGATCGGCGCACGCAGCGCGTGACGGTGGCTTTCGGCCACTGGTCTACTCTGGGCTTTTTGCAGCGCCCCAATCTGCTGGGGCTGGATACATCGTGCTGCTGGGGCGGCGCGCTCACCGCCGCAGAGATATTGCCCGGCGGGGCGCACGGGCGCATCGTGCATGTGCCCGGCTGGAACAGCGCAGGCCCAAACGAGTAAAAGCGCCGCTTTTGCAAAAAGAAAGACGACAGGGCGCTGCTGGCAGCGCGGCTGGCGCAGCCGGAGCGTGGTGCTGCTGCCCCTTTCTGGTGTTTGATGGCCACTGCTGGCGGGTGCTGCAAAAATCGCACGTCGCTGGCTTCTGGCCTGCATGGCAAGCAAACGGATTGCTTTGAGAAGGGGAGAACGCGCTTTGCACACACCTTGCGGGCATGGGCAGGCACACATTGCGTGGCAAAGATGCCGTGCCAAAGCCGCCCGCGCCATCTGTGCCGTCTGCATCGTTTGCGCCATCCGCATCATCCGTGCCGGGCGCAGGCTCGCGCTTTGGCAGGCGCGCCACAGGCCGCGCGCAACAATGCACAATATGCGGTACGCCACACTGGCAGCCCTTGGCGCTGTTTGTGCCGTTGCTAGTCATTGAGCGGCCATGCGTCGGCCATGTTCCGGCATATGCCCGGCCATGCATGGCGGCAACCATTGTGGCAACTGTTTGATGTGAAAAAGACAAGGAACATCCCTCATGAAAGACTGGTACCTGGCCGCCCGCACCTCCCGCATGGATCCGTCGGTGTTGCGGGGCATTCTCAAAATCACCGAGCAGCCGCACATCATCAGCTTTGCGGGCGGCTTGCCTTCGCCGCATGCGTTTCCAGTCGAGGCGTTCAATGCCGCTTACGAAAAAGTCATGCGCGAGCAGCCGCGCGAGGCGCTGCAATACGCCTCCAGCGAAGGCTACCGCCCCTTGCGGGAGTGGGTGGCGCAGTCGCTGCCCTGGGCCGTATCGCCCGATCAGGTGCTGATCACCACCGGCTCGCAGCAAGCGCTGGATTTGGTGGGCAAAATCTTTATCGACGAAGGCAGCCGCATCGCCGTGCAAACGCCCTCCTATCTGGGCGCTTTGCAGGCGTTTTCGACCTACGGCCCCATGATCTGGAGCGTGCCCAACGACCCGGAAAGCGGCGAGATGCAGATCGACATTCTGGAGCGCGAGCAGCTGCAACATGCCGCCCGCTTTTTGTACGTGCTGGCGAACTTCCAGAACCCCTCCGGCCAAACCTTGTCGGCAGAAATGCGCGAACAACTGGCGCGCAGCTGCCATGCCTTGCAGCTGCCCGTGGTGGAAGACAACCCCTACGGCGAACTCTGGTTCGACCAGCCGCCGCCACCGCCCGTGAGCAGCCACTTCCCTGAAAACAGCATCTACATCGGCTCTTTGTCGAAAGTGCTGGCGCCTGGCCTGCGCCTGGGCTTCATGGTGGTGCCGGAATCCATCTACCCGCTGCTGTTGCAGGCCAAGCAGGCGTCCGACCTGCACAGCCCCAGCCTGAACCAGCGCCTGGCGGTAGAAGTGTTGAATACGCCGGGCTTTCTGGACACGCATCTGAACCAGATTCGCCAGTTGTACAAATCGCAATGCCAGACCATGCTGGCTGCCCTGCAAAAGTACATGCCCGACAACGTGACGTGGAATACGCCGCGCGGCGGCATGTTCCTGTGGTTGCGCCTGCCGCCCGGGCTGGACAGTGCGGCCCTGCTGCCGCAGGCCGTGGCAAAAGGCGTGGCCTATGTGCCGGGCATACCGTTTTACGGCGGCACGCCCGACACCCGCACCCTGCGCCTGAGCTTTGTGACCGCCACTGCCGAAGAAATCGACCGCGGCATTGCCGCACTGGCGCAAACCGTGCGCGAAGCCGTGGCGCAGCAGGCGGCTGGGCATACCGCGTAAGCCCCCCCGTTCAACCGCCGGAAAACATGAGGAGAAACATGCGGGGAAACATGCAGGAGAACGCCGCACGGCTGCCCCAAACGGCGATTCTGGCCCGTGCTTGAAGCGTGGCACTAGGGCCTGTTCCTTTCGGGTTGTGATCAGAAAAGCTATCGCCCTTGTTGCCAGCCTTGCCAAGGGATAGCGCCTTGGCTGCGGATGGGATGAGCAGGCCCTGGCGATAGCGGCGGTGCATGTGGCGGCAGGGACGGGCAGGCGGTACAAGCCTTGGGCTTTGTGACGGGCATCAGAATATGGCAGTCTGGGCCGCCAAGACGCAACCTGCCCGGTATGCTGCGGCATGTTGCCGGCACAATCGGGCGCTAGCCCGCAGCGTGCGGCCTGGCCATCTGCGCTTTGCCCGGTGCATGGCGGTTGGCAGGGAGCCGTTGTTGGCGTGCGCCAGCGGCGCACCGGGTGCTAGCCGAGCGCAAATGGCAGCCGTTTGTGCATGGCAAACCTGGTGCTAGCCAGCCCGTCAGGGCAGAATCCCTTACTCCCTTCTCTCATCTGTTATCCCTTCATCCGTTTACCTTTAGCTATGCACAACCTCTTGCGCACCTTGCTGGTGGCTCTGCAATTTTTTACCCGCATCCCGTTGCCGTCGGCATGGGCGCAGTGGGCCGATTTTTCTCCCGCGCGCATGCGGGCGGCCATGGCGCATATGCCAGCCGTGGGCTGGCTGGTGGGGGCGTGGGCGGCGCTGGCATTCATGGCGGCGCGGGCGCTGTGGGGCGCGCCATCCATGCTGCAAGCTGCGCCTGTGCTGGTCAATGTGCTGGCAGCGATTGTGAGCGTAGCCGCCACCTTGTGGCTAACGGGGTGTTTTCATGAAGACGGCCTGACCGACGTGGCCGATGGCCTGGGCGGTTTTGTGGATGCCGAGCGGGCGCTGTACATCATGAAAGACCCACGGGTGGGCAACTACGGCGTGTGGACGGCAGCCGTCGTTTTCGCGCTCAAAATCTGCCTGCTGGCGGCCTTGGCTGCCCTGCATGGCGCGGGCGCGCTGTGCATGCTGGTGGCGGCGCATGTGCTGTCGCGCTTCTTTCCGCTTGTTTTGGTCAATTGGCTGCCGCATGTGGGGCTGGACGGGCAATCCAAAACGCGGCAAATCACCGGCGTGATGGATGGCGTGGCCCTGTGGCCGGGGGCGCTGTGGTGCGTGCCTTTGCTGGGGGCGGGCCTGCTGCCGCAAGGCGCATGGCTGCTGGGCATGTTGGGGCTGTGTGCCGTGGCGGCGGCGGTAGTGGCGGCAGGCATGGGCCGTTGGTTTCAGCGACGCCTGCACGGCTTTACGGGCGATTGCCTGGGCGCTACGCAGCAAGTATGCGAGCTGGCCTGCTACGCCACGGCGCTGGCCGTGCTGGCGCGCCTGCCTGCGCCTGCGCCGCTGTAAGCAGGCTTGCGTGAGTGCGCCCGTCATGTCTGCACCTGCTGCCCCTGCTGTCTTTGCTCATCTTGCTGCTGCTTTGCCCCGTTGGTACGTCTTGCGCCACGCCCAGCCGCTTATTGCCAAGGGCATTTGCTATGGGCAGCTCGACGTGCCTGCAGATGCCGACTTGACGCAAACGGCCGCCACCGCGTTTGCCGCACATTTTTTGGCAACGCACGGACCGCATGGCGCAAGCGGCAAACCTGCCGCCGTGCGCCTGCAATGCTCGCCCCTGCAACGCTGCCAGCAACTGGCGCAAGCCTTGCAGCCCTTGCTGGCGGCGCATGACGTAGCGCGCCACGCCACCGATGCGGCCTTGACGGAAATCGATTTCGGCCAATGGGAAGGCAGGCCGTGGACCAGCATCGCCATGGCGGAGTGGGACGGCTGGCAGGCCGACTTTGCCCACTACCGCCCGGGCGGCGGCGAATCGGTCGCGCACTTCGTGCAACGGGTGCAGGGGGCGGCGCAGCAAACGGCCCACTGGTTGCAACAACACCCGGGCGCGGTGGCCGTGTGGGTCACGCACGCGGGCATCATGCGGGCGCTGTACTGGTTGCAGCGGCATGGCCGTGTGCCGCCCGGCTCGGCCGCCGAATGGCCGCTGGACGGCGCCTGCCCCTGCGGGCAATGGCTGGCGTTGGATGAGGCGGCTATTCCGCACTTCCTTCCTTAGAATGCAGGCTAACGCTACGTTACTTTTGTTACTGACTTTGTGCTGTTGATACGGTGTTACTGGCAGGCAAATGGAGAGCCTCAATAAATACCGTAGAAAGTGATGCTAGGTTGAATTTGCTGAAGGCAACTAATCATTTATTACAGTCAATGGTTTTCGTTATGGGTCGAGTTTGGTTATTGGTTTTTTATCAAAGGAGAAGGTAATGAATGAAATGGTCAAGAAGAATGCAAACGAGAAGTTTTGCAGCGAATGCGGCTCGTTAATTAATGTCAAGGCCGAAATTTGTCCAAAATGTGGGTTCCTCGTCGTTTCGTGTGGAATTTGACAGCGAGAATCCATCGTAGTGGAG
>CAYUAF010000112.1:0-5020 GCA_964442555.1 uncultured Allobrachymonas sp. | reverse complement strand
CGGGGTTACCCTTACCGTTACCCATACGCACTTCAGCAGGCTTTTGGGAAATGGGCTTGTCGGGGAACACGCGAATCCAGATGCGGCCACCACGTTTCACGTGACGGGAAATCGCACGGCGTGCGGACTCGATCTGACGCGCGGTCAAACGGCCACGGTCTGTCGATTTGAGGCCAAACTCACCGAAAGCCACGGTGTTGCCACGCGTAGCCAAGCCGGTGTTGCGGCCTTTCTGCTCTTTGCGGTATTTTCTGCGTGCAGGTTGCAGCATATTGTTTCTCCTATGTCAGCCCAATTAATTATTCGGCTGCTTGGCCGTCAGCTGCTGCAGCTGGCGCGCTTTCCTTGCGGGCGCGCTTAACGGCGGGTTTGGCTTCGCCAGAGGCTTCGGCCGGCTTGTCGCTGCCATCTGCCGGTGCGGTATTACCGCTGCCAGCAACACGGCGGGTGCGTGGACGGTCGCTGCGGCCTTCGCGGCGTGGACGACGCTCTTCTTCGCGTGGTGTGTCAGCGCTTGGGGCTTCATTCTGACCCAGATAGTCGCCTTTGTAGACCCAAACTTTCACACCAATAATGCCGTAAGTGGTTTCGGCTTCGCTCACACCATAGTCGATGTCGGCACGCAGGGTGTGCAGAGGCACACGGCCTTCACGATACCACTCGGTACGCGCGATTTCGATACCGTTCAAACGACCCGAAGACATGATCTTGATGCCTTGAGCGCCCATACGCATGGCGTTCTGCATGGCGCGTTTCATCGCGCGGCGGAACATGATGCGTTTTTCCAGCTGTTGGGTGATGCTGTCGGCAATCAGTTTGGCATCGATTTCAGGCTTGCGCACTTCTTCGATGTTGACAGCAACAGGCACGCCCATCATAGCGTTGAGATCTTTTTTCAGCTTCTCGATATCCTCGCCTTTTTTGCCGATCACCACGCCCGGGCGTGCCGAAAAAATGGTGATGCGTGCACTTTTGGCAGGACGCTCGATCAGGATGCGCGCCACCGAAGCGTTTTTCAGCTTCTTGGTGAGGAATTCGCGCACCTTGATATCTTCAGCCAACATGCCCGCGAAATCGCGGTTGTTGGCGTACCAGCGGCTGTTCCAGTTGCGAGTAACCGCCAGGCGGAAACCGGTTGGATGGATTTTTTGTCCCATTATCTTGCCCCTTTATTCGCCAACAGTCACATACACATGGCATGTGGGCTTGCTGATGCGGTTGCCACGGCCTTTGGCACGCGCGGTGAAGCGCTTCAATGTTGTGCCTTGCTCGACGTAGATGGTTTTTACCCGCAATTCGTCGATATCAGCCGCATTGTTGTGCTCGGCATTGGCGATGGCAGATTCCAGCGCTTTTTTGATGATGCCTGCAGCCTTCTTTTGCGTGAAGGTCAGGATGTTGAGTGCGTGATCCACTTTCTTGCCGCGGATCATATCGGCCACGAGGCGCCCCTTGTCGACCGACAGACGCACGCCACGAACAATTGCACGTGTTTCCATGGTCTTTCCTTATTTCTTCGCTTTCTTGTCGGCCGCATGACCCTTGTAGGTACGGGTCAGGGCAAATTCACCCAGCTTGTGGCCGATCATCTGATCGGTCACATAAACGGGCACGTGTTGCTTGCCGTTGTGCACAGCAATCGTCAGGCCGATGAACTCAGGCAGCACCATAGAGCGGCGCGACCAGGTCTTGATCGGTTTTTTGTCCTTGCCTTCGACAGCCTTTTCAACTTTAGCCATCAGATGATGGTCAACAAATGGACCCTTTTTAAGAGAACGAGCCATTGTCTACCCCTTATTTCTTACGACGCGACACAATCATGCGTTGTGTACGCTTATTGTTACGTGTACGGTAGCCTTTGGTCAGGTTGCCCCATGGGTCAACCGGCGGTTTACCGGTACCTGTGCGGCCTTCACCACCACCGTGCGGGTGATCAATCGGGTTCATAGCCACGCCGCGCACTGTCGGGCGGATACCCATCCAGCGTTTGACACCGGCTTTACCCAGCTGACGCAGGCTGTGCTCTTCGTTGGCCACTTCACCAATCGTTGCGCGGCATTCGATATGAATCTTGCGCACTTCGCCAGAACGCATACGCACTTGCGCATAAATGCCTTCACGCGCCAACAGAGTGGCAGACGTGCCGGCAGAACGTGCAATTTGCGCGCCTTTGCCTGGTTTGAGTTCGATGCAGTGAATCGTAGAACCCACCGGAATATTGCGGATTGGCAGCGTATTGCCCACGCGGATAGGCGCTTCGGAACCGCTGACGATTTGCGCACCCACTTCCAGGTGGCGAGGAGCGATGTGATAACGACGCTCGCCATCGGCATAGCACACCAGCGCAATATGCGCGGTACGGTTGGGGTCGTATTCGATGCGCTCGACCTTGGCGGGAATACCGTCTTTGTCGTTACGCACGAAGTCCACTACGCGATAGTGATGGCGATGACCACCGCCTTTGTGGCGTGTAGTGATATGACCGTTGTTGTTACGACCGGCTTTCTGGAACTGAGGCTCCAGCAAGGGCGCATAGCCCGCGCCTTTGTGCAAACGCTCGCGCGTCACCTTGATCACATGGCGACGACCTGCCGAGGTCGGTTTGATCTGAATAACTGCCATGATTAAGCCACCTCCCCGGACAGATTCAATTCAGAACCTTCCTTGAGCATGACATAAGCTTTGCGCACATTGTTGCGACGGCCAATGCCGCGGCCAGTACGCTTGACTTTGCCTTTGATATTGACAACGGAAACGCCCGTTACTTCCACGTTGAACAGCAACTCCACCGCAGCCTTGATTTCAGGCTTAGTCGCATCGCGCAACACACGGAATGTCACTGCGTTGGTTTTTTCGGCAGCCATCGTGGCTTTTTCCGACACCACAGGCGACAGGAGCACGGCCATCAAACGACCTTCGTCGAATTTTTTAGTACTCATGCGAACATCTCCTGCAGTTTGGCAAGCGCGTCTTTGGTAACGAGCACTTTTCGGCAGTACACCAGAGACAGCGGATCCACATAACGCGGCTCAACGACCAGAACATTGCGCAAATTGCGGCTGGCCAGATAGAGGTTTTCATCCACTTCGTTGGCGATCACCAGTACCGAGTCCAGATTCATGGCCTTGAACTTGGCAACCAGACCCTTGGTCTTGGGGCTATCCACTTTCAGGGATTCCACCACAGACAGACGACCATCACGCACCAGTTGCGACAGAATGACGGACATACCGACACGGTACATCTTTTTATTGATCTTCTGGCTGAAATTTTCGTCAGGCGTATTCGGGAAAATCCGACCGCCCCCACGCCACAGCGGAGAAGATGTCATACCCGCACGCGCATTGCCCGTACCTTTTTGCTTGAAAGGCTTTTTGGTCGAATGGCGCACTTGACTGCGCGTTTTTTGCGCACGAGTGCCTTGACGCGCATTGGCTTGATAAGCCACTACGATTTGATGCACCAGCGCTTCGTTGTAGTCACGGCCGAATACGGTATCAGGCGCGTCGACTTTGGCCGAAGATTGGCCTTGTTCATTGAGGAGTTCGATCTGCATGCCTTACTCCTTTGCTTTTGCTTTGACCGCCGGACGAACCGACACGAAACCGCCCTTGGCACCGGGGATAGCACCCTTGATGAGTAGCAGCTGACGCGCCTCATCAATGCGAACCACATCCAAGTTCTGGGTTGTGACTGTTTCATCGCCCATATGCCCGGTCATTTTCTTACCCGGGAATACGCGCCCAGGATCTTGGGCCATACCGATAGAGCCGGGCACGCGGTGCGAACGGCTGTTACCGTGCGATGTACGCTGCGCACCGAAGTTATGGCGCTTGATGGTGCCCGCGTAGCCTTTACCGATAGAGGTGCCTTGCACATCCACCTTTTGGCCTACGCTGAACAGCTCGGCAACAGGCAGCTTGGTGCCTGCGGCATATTTGCCGGCAATTTCTTCGGTTACACGGAATTCTTGGGTGATTTCACCAGCCTCTACGCCCGCTTTGGCGAGATGACCAGCTTGCGGCTTGGTAACGCGCGATGCACGGCGTTTGCCAAACGTGACCTGCAAGGCCACATAGCCGTCGTTGGCATCGGTCTTGACTTGGGTTACGCGGTTGTCAGACACATCGACCACCGTGACGGGAATGGCATCGCCGTCATCGGTGAACACACGCATCATGCCCACCTTGCGCCCCAACAGACCCAGTTGTCTGCTCAGACTCATTGTTTTCTCCGTAACTTTCACCGCGCCTACTGCAATTGGCAGGTCGCGTTTCTGTGTGAAAGACTGTTGATAAAAATCTGCGCCCACGGTTCTACACAAACCATAGGCACAGAGCGCTGGATTATATGCAGGATTGCCGGCTTACGCAAGCAATCTCGCGCCAATCCATCAAAAAACGGCCAAGCGTTGCGCGTTGGCCGCATCAATGGCTTTTTGCCAAACAAGCTCGTTGCAAAAATTATTGCAGTTTGATTTCTACGTCAACGCCGGCTGGCAAATCCAGCTTCATCAGCGCATCTACGGTTTTGTCGGTGGGATCGACAATATCCATCAGACGCTGATGTGTGCGGATTTCGAGCTGGTCGCGGCTTGTTTTGTTCACGTGCGGCGAACGCAGAATGTCGAATCGCTTCATGCGGGTCGGCAGAGGCACCGGCCCTTTGACGATGGCACCCGTGCGCTTGGCGGTGTCTACGATTTCAGATGCCGATTGGTCGATCAGCTTGTAGTCGAACGCCTTGAGACGAATGCGGATTTTTTGTTTGGACATGGGTCATTCCTTCAATTATGGGAGACAAGAAGCTGCGGCATCGCTGAGCAAATTCAGCAACACCACAATCAAGCAAGCCGCAAACGTTGCGCGGTGATTGCATCACCCAAACAGCCTGATGCGGAGTTGCATCAGGCTGCAAGGGGTTCATCACGCGGCAACGTTGCTGCTGGCCAACTTGCTTCTTCGATTACTCCACAATTTTTGCAACGACGCCAGCGCCGACGGTACGACCGCCTTCGCGG
>CAYUAF010000111.1:0-5067 GCA_964442555.1 uncultured Allobrachymonas sp. | reverse complement strand
TCACCTCACCAACTCAGTGTCCATGCGGCTTCAGGGCGTTTTGCAGGGCCGACTAAGGCCTTGCACCCACATCCGATACCAGCAGATCTCCCAAGCTTCCACGTCCTCAGCCCCCTTGCAATGGCGCGGTTTAGCCTCATTTACGGCAATAGCAAAATAGCGAATACAGTGTGTTCACGCCTGAACGCTCGAACGCCTGAAGCGGCGCACTTTTCTCCCGCGCCGCACCGTTTTTCCATTCCCGCTTCATCTGATTGTTGGCCATGTCCCAAATCCAGAAATTTCTTTTCGACGGCCTGCCCGTGCGCGGCGTCATCGTCCGCCTGACCGATCCGTGGCAAGAGGTGCTCAAGCGCCGCGCCAACAACCCCGAAACCGGCCCCTACCCCGCCCCCGTGCAGACCATGCTGGGCGAAATGGTGGCTGGCTCCGTTTTGCTGCAATCGTCCATTCGCTTCAACGGCGCGCTGGTGCTGCAAATGCAAGGCGATAGCGCCGTGAAAATGGCCGTGGCCGAAGTACTGCCCGATCTGGGGCTGCGCGCCACAGCCAGCCTGGCAGGCGACATCGCCCCCCATGCCAGCCTGGCCGAATTGGTAAATGCGCATGGCAAAGGCCGCTGCGCCATCACGCTCGACCCGCTGGACCGGCAGGCAGGCCAGCAGCCTTATCAAGGCATCGTGCCCTTGGCCGATGCGCACGGCCAGGCGCTGCCCAGCGTGGCGCGCGTGCTCGAAAACTATATGTGCAGCAGCGAACAGCTGGAAACCACCCTACTGCTAGCCGCCAATGCGCAAGTGGCCGCAGGCATTTTGCTGCAACGCCTGCCAATGGAAGGCGCGGGCAATCTGGCAGGCACGGCAACCCCGACAGACGCCGCAGAAACCGAATCCCACTTTCAGCGCCTGTCGGTACTAACGCAAAGCCTCAAGCCTGAAGAGCTGCTGGAGCTGGACATCGACACGATTTTGCACCGCCTGTTCTGGAACGAGAACATTCTGCGCTTTGCGCCCGAAAGCAGCGACCCCGTGCCGCACTTTCACTGCAACTGCAGCAAAGAACGCGTCACCAATATGCTGCGCGGCTTGGGGCGAGAAGAAGCCGAAAGCATTTTGGCCGAACAAGGCTTTGTGCATGTGGATTGCAATTTTTGCGGCCAACCCTACCGCTTCGTGCCGGTAGAGACCATGCAGATCTTCACCCCTGCGGTGCAACAGCCGCCAACCAGCCAGCAAGCGCAATAAGCACACATCAGTAGTACACGAAGGGTGCGGTGCACAGCGTTTCGCACCTTTCAAAACTCACAAGACCGCACCCTGTCCGAAAGACGGGTGCGGCATAGGCGCCGATTTATCTACATGCTGCTGTCGCAGAGACGGTTGATAGACGAGACGGTCAGCCAAACCCTGTGCCAGTGTTGTCTAGTTCCAACACGCAGGCACCCATAGGCGGCTGAAGGCTGCAAGACCGACGCGGCAAATGGGGTAACACTGTTTCTTCACATCGCACCCATGAAGACACGATCGGGGCCAACAACACGGAACGCCTCAAACAAAATATTACCGGCTGTACTGAAGCAACCGGTCGGGCATGCATATTGGCACTAGGCACATCAAGGCAATACCGCCCTTACAGCGCTTGCATGGCTTGCCGCACGCTGGCCAGTTGCCGGCGCGAAACCGGCAGCCAGCAGCCTGCCCCTTCCAGTTGCAGTAGCCAGCCTTCGCCGCCATCAAGCTGCACGCTGCGCTTGAGCTGGCGCAAGAGTTGGCGCTGCACCAAGGTATTGCGGTGTATGCGCACAAAAAAGTGCGGGTATTTTTCTTCCAGTTGATGCAGGCTGCCGTCCCACACCCATTCCCGCCCCAAACGGGTGTGCAGGATGACGTATTTTTGTTCGGCGCGCGCGTACAGGATGTCGCGCAAGGCCAGCCGGTGGCTCAGGCCGCGCTCTTGTATCAGCAGGCTGGCCGATGCCGGGTCGGCTGTGCCGCCTGCCGTTGCGCCTGCGCCATTGGCCGCTGCTGCCTGTGCTGGTGCCGGCCCCATGTGTGTGGCTGGCGGCATGGCAAACGCTTCTTGCTGCATGGCCAGCGCGGTAACTGCTTTGTGCAAGGCCTGCCGCAAACGCTCTGCCCGCACGGGTTTGGTCAGATAGTCGGCTGCGGCGACATCAAAGGCTTGCAAGGCAAAGTCGCTGGATGCCGTGACAAAAACAATCTGCGGGCCTTTGCCCGCGTGGCTGGGGGGCTGCGCGATGCGCTGCGCCAGCTGCATGCCGTCCATGCCGGGCATGTGTATGTCGAGCAAGACCAGGTGCGGCCGCGTGCTTTCCAGCAATTCCAGGGCTTGCGCGGCGCTGCCTGCTTCGCCGCATACTTCGGTGGCTGGGTGGGTGATGTCTGCCAGCAGGCTGCGCAAGCGGCTGCGCGCCAGCGGTTCGTCATCTACCAGTAGCACGCGCAAGACGGCGGCAGTTTGCGGGTTCATCACGTGTCCTCCTGCACCTGCATGGGTACGGCAATGCGTACCAAAAAACGATCACCCACTACTTTGGCGGAAAAGCCCAAGCCCATATCGTGCAGCAGGAACAGGCGGCGGCGCACGTTCTCAAGCGCCATGCCGTTGCCCGGCTTGCCCGTGCCGCCGGGGAAGGTGTTGCTGACGATGACGCGCACTTCATTGCCCCGCATCATGGTGCGGATCAGTACGTCTGCGCCTTGCTGGCTGGGCTCTACGCCGTGGCGAATGGCGTTTTCGAGCAAGGGTTGCAAAATCAGCGTGGGCATGCTGGCCAGGCTGGCTGCGGGGTCAATGTCCCAGCGCACGCGCAGGCGCTCGCCAAAGCGCACTTCTTCAATCGCCAGATAGCGGCGGGCCAGTTCGATTTCGTCGCCCAAGGTGCTGGCGTGGCGCACGTCTTGCAGCATGTGCCGAAACAGATCGCCCAGGTTTTCGAGCACCATTTCGGCCCGCGCCGGATCCACGCGCACCAAGGCAATCGCGCTGTTGAGGGCATTGAATAAAAAATGCGGCCTGATGCGCGCCTGCAACTCCGCCAGCTGCGCCTGCACATTGCCCGGAGCTTGCAGCTGCCAGCGCAACATCAGCAGCGACACGAGCAAGGCCGCCAGCAAGCCGCCTGCCAGCACGCAGCCCGCCCATACGCTCCACGGCACCTCGCGCACGCTGGCAAGCAACGCGCCCGAAAACAAGCCGCAGCCCATGCCCAGCACAATGCAGCAGCCCCATTGCACGCGCTGCGGCTGGCGCGCCAGCCAGCGTTTGGCCGTGCAGACCACCACCAACCACAGCAAGGCGCCCGGCTGCGCACAGGCCAGCCCCAGGCCGGCGTGCAGCAGCCAGCCTTTCCAGCCCGCATACGTAACGGGAATGAACAGGCTGGTCGTCAATACGCTCACCACCACCAGCAACATGGCTCGCAGCACCACGCCCGTATTACACACGTCAAACGGCAATGGCGCTGCTTTGGCAGTACCGCTGGCTACAATGCGCGCAGAAGATGCATGTGACACAGGCATGATGACTGAACGTTTGGTCTAATAATGGTTTGACAAAGTGGCTGCATACGCTCGTGCCACACCCGCCATCCGCCACCCGATTGGCAAGCCATTGCCCGCTTGCGGCGCAGTTGCATATCGCCCAACGCACCCGACAGCAGCATATGCAGGTAACATTTCATCACAGATTGTGCATGCATTTTTCGTACAAGCCAAGCATTGCGCTGTTTTGATTTTTTTGCGCACGATTTCATCCACTTATTCACGGTTACTGCCATGTCCCAGCCCGCCATCAACCCCCTGGAAAACAAACACCAAGCCTGGTCTGCCCTGTTTAGCGAACCCATGAGCGAGCTGGTGCAGCGCTACACCGCCAGCGTGTTTTTTGACAAGCGCCTGGCCGATGCCGACATTACCGGCAGCCTGGCCCACGCCGACATGCTGGCCGCGCAGGGCATCATCAGTGCCAACGACCTGGCCGCCATTCAAAAAGGCATGGCGCAAATCCGCGCCGAAATCCAAAGCGGCCAGTTTGAATGGAAGCTGGCGCTGGAAGACGTGCACCTGAACATCGAAGCGCGCCTGACCCAGCTGGTGGGTGATGCCGGCAAGCGCCTGCACACTGGCCGCAGCCGCAATGACCAAGTAGCCACCGACATCCGCCTGTGGCTACGCGGCGAAATTGACCTCATCACCGGCCTGCTGCGCGAGCTGCAAGCCGCGCTGGTGGACGTGGCCGACAAGAACGTGGATGTCATCCTGCCCGGTTTCACCCACCTGCAAGTGGCCCAGCCCGTGAGCTTTGCGCACCACCTGCTGGCCTATGTGGAAATGTTCGCACGCGACGAGCAGCGCCTGCACGACGTGCGCCGCCGCGTCAACCAGCTGCCCCTGGGCAGCGCCGCCCTGGCCGGCACCACCTACCCGCTGGACCGCGAGCGCGTAGCCCGCACCCTGGGCATGGTGGATGAGCAAGGCCAGCCCTGCGTATGCCACAACAGCCTGGACGCCGTGAGCGACCGCGACTTCGCCATTGAGTTTGCCGCCGCCGCGAGTCTGGTGATGGTGCACATCAGCCGCCTGTCGGAAGAGCTGATCCTGTGGATGAGCCAGAACTTCGCCTTCATCCGCATTGCCGACCGCTTCACCACCGGCTCTTCCATCATGCCGCAGAAGAAAAACCCCGACGTGCCCGAGCTGGCGCGTGGCAAAACCGGCCGTGTGGTGGGCCACCTGATGGGCCTGATCACCCTGATGAAAGGTCAGCCCCTGGCCTACAACAAAGACAACCAGGAAGACAAAGAACCCCTGTTCGACACCGTGGACACGCTGCGCGACACCCTGCGCATCTTTGTCGAAATGATCGGCGGCCAGATCAACCCCGCCACCGGTGCCAAGGAAGGCGGCATCAGCGTCAACGCCCCAGCCATGGAAGCCGCCGCGCAAAAAGGCTACGCCACCGCCACCGACCTGGCCGACTACCTGGTGAAAAAGGGCCTGCCCTTCCGCGACGCGCACGAAACCGTGGCCCACGCCGTCAAGGCCG
>CAYUAF010000110.1:0-5141 GCA_964442555.1 uncultured Allobrachymonas sp. | reverse complement strand
ATCACACCCCGAACTGTTCAACAGACGTGTTACCAATCAGCCGGGACACGACACTTATTTTTTGTCTGCTTATTGATGCATACCGAGCTGTTTCACAGAATGCGTTTGGTTCGCCAACTATCTTTTCGCTGCCAAAGCGGTTCTGGCTCGCTCATGGGCTGGAACCACCACGGCACAGGCAGTACGGCAGTAACCGTTCGGCAAAACGATATGGATTTTGACGACAGCTTTGTGCTGGACAACCAACGGCCATGCCACGACAAAAAGCGCTGGCGCTTTGTTGAAAACGGCGTGGAATTTCACCATTTTCGCGAGCAGCACTACACCAGGATTTTTGAATTTGCCTGGCAAAACGGGCAACTGGTTGCCCTTGCCCCCTACGGCTGCCCGCCCGATCACTACCACGGCAGCTTGCTGCTGCGTGACGACGGCATCGTATTTACCATCGCCATTCAAGGCGCGCACAAAAACGAGCACATCGAATACAGGTACTACCCCTAACCCTTTCAACACCGTTGCCGCCTTGCCCGGCAGCGTTTACCCGCAGCAGACTAGAGTCTGTTCACCCTGTTTTTGAAGACTGCGTTGCAATCAAAAATTACTGACCGAGACGCCAGCCGCAGCCAAGGTGCTATTCCCTTTGGCAAGGCAAGAGACAAGGGCGAGTAGCTTTTTTGATCACAACCCGAAGGGAACAGGCCCACAAAGCATTTGGCTGCTTATCAATCCAGACCTTGCGCTTTAAGCCAAGCCGCCAAATGTTCGGCCACTTGCACATTATTCAAATCCGAAAATGGAAAGTGCGTGTTGCCTTTAATGCCCATATCCGGCAGGCGCACCAGCGTGGCTTTGCCGCCGTGGCGGTTAACCACATCCACCCACTGCTGGGCCAGGCTTTGGCGGGCGTGCCATTGGTCGCCCCCTTGGGTGCCGTTGGGCGCGGCAGGGATGAAGTCGCCGAAGTAAATCACGATAGGGATTTGCGTGAGCTTTTTGAAATCCTCCGCCTTGGCCGTCATGGGGGCCACGTCGCCAAAGCGGTTTTTCACCGCCTGCGGCACCTGCCCTTCAGGGAAGGGAAAGCTGCCCGGCTCATAGGCCACCACGGCTTTGATCTTGGGGCTTTGCATGGCGGTCAGCCAGCCAATCACGCCACCTGCGGAGTGGGTGACCAAAATGCCGTCGCCCGATTTTTCAAACACCTTCACCATGCTGTCGGTGATCAGCTGGGCGTCAAACGCGCCAGTGTCGGGCGTGATGGCACGAAAAAACGCCTCCAGCGCCGCCTTGTCGCGCGGGAAGGCCACGCCTTCGTTAAGGGCCGGATATTCGCCAATACGGAATTGGGCGTACCAGAACTGGTCGTCTGGCGTAGCGGGTATTTGCGCCGCTACGCTGCTGCGTCCGGCTTGCCCGCGGCGCGGTTGATCTACCAAATACACAGGGTAACCTTTGCGCAAGAAGATGTTTTGAAAGCCCTCGCGCCCGTCTGCCGTTGTTTGCCAACTGCGTGCCGATTGCCCATAACCGTGCAAAAACACCATGGGGTAAGGCCGCGCCTTGGCGGGCACTTGGTAGAACACGCTGGCGTGGTCGCCATGCAGGGTTTGCCCGCCGGCCTTGACGGAGGCGTTGTACACATCCCAGAACGGGTTGCTGTCGGGCTTTAAACCCGGTGGTAAAGCGGCGCTGTAAGTGCCCTCGGATGTTTTGACCGTGCCGCCTGCGGCAAAGCTACCTTGCTCTTTAATCACCAGATGGTTCTTATCATGCGTGGCACAAGCCGAAAGCGTTGCGGCCAATGCAGCGGTAGAAATGGCTGTGAAAAGTTTCATGTCAATCCCCCTGTTCGTGTCGATTCATGTTCCAGGCAATTCAAAAACGGTAATCCGGCGCAAGCAGGCGCATCAGGGCTTCGTCGTGGTGGCGGCGCACGGCGGATTGTTTGTCCAACACCATCACCGCGCCGTTTTGGCGGGTGTAGGCCGGCCAGGCGGGCAAGCCCTGGGCAGACGGTGCACCGGTTTTGGCAAAGTTCGCCCATGCGCTGCTGATTTGTTTGGACAGGCGCTGCGCTTCGGGGCTGCCGGGAATGGCGGGATAACGGGCAAACTCGGCTTTGCCTTGAAAATGTTCGGCGGGGGCCGTCTGAAAAGCCAGCGCAGACTGCGGGGTAACGGTTTGCCCTGCGGCCGAAGCGGAGGCGGCGAGCGCGGTACTGAGCAAGGTCATCAGAATCTTTTTCATAAGGTCGGATGCTGGGTTCAAGACTTTATGTATGCCGTTTGGCGCAAGGCGGGCGGCATAGAACGGTTTCAATAAATAGTTTCAATTGGCCGCTTTAACGGACGATTTCAGCGGCCCACCTGTTTTTTCAAACCGTTTGAAACCATCCGCTGTGCAGGCCGCTTACAGGTTGCCACCAAAAAACTGTGTCAGCTTGGCGGCAATCTGCTGCACGTATTCAGGCTTCCAATACGTTTCGATATGCGTAGCGCCTGGAATCTTGAACAGTTCCTTGTTCTGCGTGCCGGTGGCGTTGGCGAATATTTCTTCGGTCATATACAGGCTGTCGGCCTTTTCACCGGCAATCATCAGCAGGGGCTGGTTGATCAGATCGGTTTGGGTGTTAGCGTCAAACGTCATCAAATCCATCAGGCTGCTCAGGGTGTAGTTGGTTTGCGAGTTGGGGTGTGCATGGGTTTGCGCGTAGTACTCGTAGCCCTGGCGGTACATCTCAAACGGCAGCGCCGCCACCTGTTCTTTGCTCATGCCTGCGGCAAAGGCGGGGGAATATTCCACCTTGCCGCTGGCGGCCTCTTGCGCCCGTGCCTGGGCGGCTTGCAACAGACGCTGCTGAATGCTGTCTTTCTGGCTGCGCATAAAGCCGTTGCGGCGTGCGTCGCCGCTGTTGAACAGGCTCAAGGTGGCCACGGCTTTGAAGCGCTTGTCGCCCTGCGCGGCTTTTACAGAATAACCGCCACCACCGCAAATACCCAGCAGGCCGATGCGGCTGGCATCTACCCCTTCAAAGGTGCTGATGAAATCGGCCGCGCCACGAATATCTTCAATGCGGTTGGCGGATTTGTCCACATAACGCGGCTGGCCGCCGCTGCCGCCTTGGTAAGCGGCATCAAAAGCGATGGTGATGTAGCCCTGCTCAGCAAGCTTTTGCGCATACAGGCCAGCCACTTGCTCTTTCACACCGCCGTTGGGGTGTGCCACAACGATGGCGGGGTAGCGTTTGGCGGGGTCGTAACCGGCGGGGGTGTACACATTGGCGGCGATTTTGATGCCGTTGACGGTGTAGGAAACGGGGCGGATATTGACCTTGTCCGCTTCGTTTTGACGGATGGCGCCGTCGTACACCAAGGTGAACGGATTGCTGCGGTAATCGGCTGCAGCCGCGCCGCCTGAAGCGCCTGCCACGGCAGAAGCAACGAGCAAGGAAGAAGTCAATTTCATGAAAGACATAACGGGCCTCTTTTAAAAAATCAAAAAACAAAAACAGTTGTTGCGGCGAAGGGGTTTGTTGACGGAGCTTGCAATCGGCCAGCCACTTGGCGATGGTTGTGGCTTGTGGTGGTTGAAAAATAAGCTGTGTTCACTCTCATCTACTCCGACCACGCCAGCAGCTCTTTGTGCAAGCGTTCGCCCTGAATGGGGATTTCAAACAGGCGTTGCTCGATTTCCTGCAAATCGGCAGCGGTCATTTCCACTTCGGCTGCGCCGATGTTGGCAGGCAGGTATTCCATTTTGTCCATGCCCGGAATCGGCACGATAAACGGCTTTTGCGCCAACAGCCACGCCAAGGCGATTTGCACAGTGGAAGCGCCTTTGCGGCGGGCGATGGCTTGCGTCATTGCGCCCGCACCGAGAATGACGTTGACAGATTCCATGATGTGCTCCTGACGATGTCAGGCGGTCAACCAATGATGCGGGTTTCGCTGATCATGAAGTTGGCGATGCGTTGGCTGATCAGCCATTGGCCGTTTTGTTTCACATAAGTATCCTGATAGCGCACGCTGTGGTCTTGCAAAACCTGTTTACCGTCTTGCTCACCCACCAGTTTTACCGCGCAATAGTTGATGGCCTCGGCTTCGGTTTCGCTGCGAAAGGTTACGGTGTGTTGGCCGTTGAGGTGGTAAACGCTGTGAAACTGCGCCAGAAAGCTGCTGAATACCTGTTCGATTTCTACCCTGCCTTTGGCTTCGGCAAACAGTTTGCCGCCGATATAGGTATTGACTTGGGCATCGGGGGTGAACAAGGGCATTTGCTCGGCCACGCGTTTTTCGTCAGCCAGATTGGAGAAAGTGTCCACCAAGTCTTTCAGGGCTTGGCGCTCGGCTTGCTGGTTAGGGATAGTCATATCGGTTTCCTTGCTCGGATAAGGGGTTGGGGTAGGACGGTTTTCAGACGGCCTCAAACCGCTTGAGGGCGTCTGAAAGGTTGATGCGCTTAATCGTGAATCTTCAGGCCGCTCAACCATTTCACCCGCTCGGGGTCGCGGTGGTCGAAAAACAGGCTTTTGCCGGTGTCGAGCGCGGCAATCTGCGCCATCTCCTGCGCGCTCAGCTCGAAATCGAAAATCTGTGCGTTTTCAATCACGCGGGCGGGGGTAACGGATTTGGGGATGACGGCGATGCCGCGCTGGTTGAGCCAGCGCAGAATGACTTGCGCCACACTTTTGCCATGTTTGGCAGCGATGGCAGACAGCACGGGTTGTTTGAAAATATCGTTCTGTCCTTCGGCAAACGATGCCCACGACTGCTGCAAGATGCCGTGTTCCCGATGAAATGCCAGCTCGCTTTCGCGCTGGTAGAACGGGTGCGTTTCAATCTGATTAACGGCGGGGGCGATGCGGTTGTGCACCATCAAATCCATCAGGCGATCGGGGTGGAAATTGGCAACGCCGATGGCGCGGATTTTGCCCGCTTTCACCGCCGCTTCCATCGCCCGCCATGCGCCGTGCACGTCGCCGTAGGGCTGGTGGATGAGATACAAATCCAGATAGTCCAGCCCCAGTTTCCGCAACGAGGTGTCGATGGCTTTGGCGGCGGCGGCCTCACCGGCATCCTGCACCCACAGCTTGGTGGTGATGAAAATCTCATCGCGTGGCACGCCGCTTTGCTTGACGGCGC
>CAYUAF010000109.1:0-5258 GCA_964442555.1 uncultured Allobrachymonas sp. | reverse complement strand
TAACGCCTGAGTTAAGCCGAACCGCGTAGTGGAGGCAAACATGGCAAGCTCTTCCTGCCATGTTTGCCGCAACGAAGCGGTTTCGGCTTGAACGAATTGTTAGGCGCCAAACAGTTGAAGGTAGAGCTCATGAATGCTCTTGATCTTTGTGAAGGCAGAGTTTGGCACGGTTCGGATGTTTGGGCGCTCAGCCTTGACACCCTGAGCGTTTCCTTTGGTGTGCTTTGCAATCTTGTGATCTGCCAGTGATGGCAGCGGATCTCCAGGCGCCCCACCGAAGTAGAGGTAAGGGCCAAGGCTGAGGCTCTCTTTGTCGAATTGGATAAGCACCACGCAACCAGAAGGCTTGTTACCGAGAGATATATGAACCTTTTGGGTCTTGGTGCTGGATCCGATAAATGTGGTCTTTAGCTGTATGTGGCGGATGACACCGTTGGCTTCCGCAACAACGTCATAGCCAGAGCGGTCAACTTCAGGCTTTGACACTTCGAGAGCGCAACTACCGGACGTCCAAGAGAGCTTCAAGAGCTCCCCAATGAACAGATGCTCAAGTAGGCGTTCTCGGTAAGAAGAATTCTCAACGTGCTGAGTCATTGCATTTGGCGCCTAACGCGGTGTTTAGCGAGAGCTGTAATGGTAATGGTTAATTGCCGGGGGCTATCTGCTCGTCAAAAATACCCATCCGGCCAATGTGTGTGTGCCGCCACAAGGGCCTGCCCGTGCGCCGATGGCATGGACGATGCCAACGCTGCCGTGGCGTGCGGGGGGAGCGTTGGTGCACGCAGTTTGTGCATGCATGCACGCAGTGGCCGGCCAGGCTTTTGCAAAACGGCTTACAGCATGTTGGCGTTTTGCACGGTGTGCAGCACGACTTGTGCGCCGTCGTTGCGCACGCGGCGGCGCAGCCACCACAGCGCGCCTTTTTTGATGGGGCAGGGCTGCTGCATGCCCAGCAGGCGCTGGGCCAGCAAGCCCAGGGTGGGTTGGTGGCCCACTACCAGCACCGTGGCGTCGTCGTGCGGCCAGCGGGTCAGACGCAGCAAATCTTCCACACTGGCGCCGGGGGCTAGCTCGGGGCAAATTTGGTACGCAAATTCTTTGCCCAGCGGTAGCACGGTTTGGCGGGTGCGCAAGGCGGGGCTGCACAGCACGCGCGTATCGCGCGGCAGGTGGTGTTTGAGCCATGCGGACATGGCTTTGGCTTGTTTTTCGCCTTCTTTGGTGAGCGGGCGTTGCAAATCGTCCAGCGTGTCGTTCACGTCTACCGCCTGTGCGTGGCGCCATAAGAGCAAGTCCATATTCCCAAGTCTCCTGATGTGATAAAGCCGGGCTGCATGTGGCCTCTGGGCCGGTTGGGCGCGCATGTAACGCCATGCAGCCGAAATGGCAGCCGCCGGGCTAGCCGCTGCCGTATTGTGTAAAAGCCAAAGGGGCTGAAGCACCCAAAACACCATAAAACACCCCAAACACGGCGAACCAGCACAACGGCTTGCATGCAGTGTACGTGTTAAACCGCTGTGCGCGAATTGTGTGCTAATGGCTGCGCATGCAGCTCTTGCCGCCTGTGCAGGAGGCGCGCCCGTGCAATGCGCCGTCGCCGTCTGTTTGGCGTGCGGGGCGGCGCTGGCGCTTGCGGCTGGTGTTACGCGGCTGCGTCCGTATTGCGGTAGCGCAACATCAGCGCCTGCTGCACATTGCGCGGCGCGTGGATAGGCGCTTGGGGGCGCAGATAGCTGCCGTCTGCCTGCATTTGCCACGCCAAGGCTTCGTCGTGCAGGTAGGCCAGTAGGCATTCGTCGATGATGCGCTGGCGCAATGCCGGGTCTTTGACCGGCCAGGCCACTTCAATGCGGCGCTGCATATTGCGGCTCATCCAGTCGGCGCTGGAAAGGTACAGGTGCTCGGTGCCGGCAATGTCGAAGTAAAACACGCGCGAATGTTCAAGCAGGCGGCCAATGACCGAACGCACCTGGATATTGCCGGTTACGCCGGGCAATTGCGCAGGCAGCATGCAGGCGCCGCGCACGATCAGGTCGATTTGCGCGCCTTTTTGGCTCGCGTCGATCAGGGCGCGAATCAGCGTTTCGTCCGTGAGCGCATTCATTTTGGCCACAATGCGGCCGCGCTGGCCCGCTGCTGCGGCGCGCCCGGCCTGCTGAATCAGCCGCACCATGGCGCTTTGCAGACCATAAGGCGCCATCAACAGGCGCGACAGGCGCGGAATATCGCTTTGGCAGGCCAGGTGGGCAAAGACCTTTTGCATGTCTGCGGTGATGGTGTCGTCTGCCGTGAAGTAGCCCAGATCGGTGTACAGGCGCGCGCTGCGCGGGTTGTAGTTGCCGGTGGAAAGGTGGCCGTAGCGCTTCAGGCGCTTGCCTTCGCGGCGCGTAATCAGCAGCATTTTGGCGTGGGTTTTAAGGCCCACTACGCCGTATACCACCTGCACGCCGACGGATTCGAGCCGCTCCGACCAGTTGATATTGGCTTCTTCATCAAAACGCGCCTTCAGCTCTACCAGCGCAGTCACTTCCTTGCCTTTGCGAAAAGCCTGGCTGAGCAAGTCGATGAGCACGGGCGATGCGCCTGTGCGGTAGATCGTTTGCTGAATGGAAACGACCTGCGGGTCATTGACCGCTTCGCGCAGCAAGTCCGGCACGGGGTCAAAACTCTCAAACGGCAGGTGCACCAGCACATCGCCCTGGCGCAGGCGTTCAAACAGAGAGGGCGCATTGTGCAAGCTGGCCGGGTAGGCTGGCCGAAAGGGCGTGAACATCAGTTCGGGCCGTTTGACCAGATCAATCAGCATGCCCATGCGCACCAGATTGACCGGGCCGTGCACGCGGTACAGGGCCTGCGGCGGCAAATCAAACTGGCGGCACAGCAGCGTGGCAAATTCGTCCGAGCAGTTGGACGATACCTCGATGCGCACGGCGCGGCCATAGTGGCGCTGTTGCAGCCCTTCGCGCATGGCCGCCAGCAGATTGCCCACGTCGTCTTCATCCACGGCCAGGTCGGAATGCCGCGTGATGCGAAATTGCGAAAGCTGCTCGATGGTGCGGTTGGGAAACAGCTCCGCCAGGTGGGCGCGCAGCACGCTGGGCAGCGACACGAGCAGGTTTTGCCCATTGCACAGCGCAGGCGGCAGGTGCAGCAGGCGCGGCAGCGCGCGCGGCACCTTGATGATGGCGATGCTGTTGGAGCGGCCCCGCGCATCTTGCCCGCCGAGCTTGACGATGAAATTGAGCGATTTGTTGGCTACTTGCGGAAACGGGTGCGCCGGGTCCAGACTGACCGGTAGCAGCAGCGGCATCACTTCGCGCCGGAAGTAGTTGCTGACCCAGCGCCGCTGCTCGGGCGTGCGATCCACATGCGGCACGATGCGAATGCCTTGCGCCTCCATAGCCGGGTGCAGGCTGTTGAGAATGTCGTACTGCTGCTCGACCAGCGCATGCGCCTTTTCGCTTACCTGCAAAAAGCCTTGTTCGGTAAATTCGCCTTCCTGCCGGTGTTCTTGGGCAGCATCCAGCAAATTGGCCATGCGCACTTCGAAATACTCGTCCAGATTGGAGGAGACGATGGAGAGATAACGCAGCCGCTCCAGCAAAGGCACTTCTTCGCGGGCGGCCCAATCCAGCACGCGGGCGTTAAAGGCCAAAATGCTCAAGTCGCGGTCGATCAGTGGGGGCTGAATGCTCATGGCGTGCAGGCGAAAAAATAAAATAGCTTACACGATCAACGTGACAAAACGATGAAGCATGCGCCTGCGCCGCGTAGGGGTTTGCACGGGTGTCTAGCAAACAAAAAAACCGCTTGGCTCGCCTGCGTTGGCGGCGCTAACCGGTGGCCGCGCACAACCGCCAGCAGGCAAACCACTCAACCGGCCATGCAGCCGGTGGCCGAGCGCGGCATTTGTGCGGTAATTACGCGGTACCGTTGTATCGCGCGGGGCGTGCGTGAGCCATCTGCATGTATCCGCGTGCATTCGTGTAATATGCCAAAAAATTCATCAGCCGCATTGGCGGGTGCCGCGTGCAAGGCGCAGGGCGGCCAAAGTGGCATATGTCATTGAATGCGTCATAGATATATTGATAAGGTGATTGCCATGAGCAGCCATCCACTTCGCTTACGTTTGAATCAAACCCTTGTCGGCCTGCTTGCCCTGTTGGGCGTAGCCGGCATGGCTCATGCCGGCTCTGCCGAATCGTTTAACGACCCCTTGCCGCCCGAGCCGCAAACGCTGCCGCGACACTTTCCGGACATTGCCGACAAAGGACGCATCCGCTTTGTGGACCCGCCGGACGTGGTGCTGGACGGCGTGCGCCTGCGTATCTCGCCCGGCGCGCGCATCAAAGACGAGCGCAACATGATGTTGCACATGTCGCAGCTCAAAGGGAAGACCTTGGATGTCATGTTCGTGCGCGATGCCATGCAGCAAATCGGCGACATCTGGATTTTGAACGAGCACGAAAAAAGCCAGCTTTCGCCCAAGCAAAAGCGCGACCATTTGCTGCGCATGGATGGCTATGATCCGAACCAGCACAAGTTCGACCCCATGCGGCCGTATCACATGCAGCCCAAATATTGATATTGATCGATTGATCTGTTGATCCATGCATCAGGCGCCGGCGCGATGACGCCTGCGTTGGGGTTCGTGAAGCTGGGGTCTGTACAACATGCGCGGCTTGCCGCGCTTTGATGCCTTTTGGCTATGCCGTGGCGCCTGCTTAGCACGAATACGGGTGCGCAGGCAGCCCCATGAACGTTTGTTTTGTTTTTTCACACGCCGATGACACAAGCTACATCCCATAAACCACGCAAAAAAGTCTTCATCAAAACCTTTGGCTGCCAGATGAACGAGTACGACTCGGCCAAAATGGCCGACGTGCTGAGCGCAGCCGAAGGGTATGAGCCAACGGACGACCCAGAACAGGCCGACCTGATTCTGTTCAACACCTGTTCAGTGCGCGAAAAGGCGCAAGAAAAAGTATTCAGCGACTTGGGGCGCATCAAGCACCTCAAGCAAAAAGGCGTGCTCATCGGCGTAGGCGGCTGCGTAGCCAGCCAGGAGGGGGAAGAAATCGTCAAGCGCGCGCCCTATGTGGACGTGGTGTTTGGCCCGCAAACCCTGCATCGCCTGCCCGAATTGCTGGCCGAGCGTGAGCGGCAACAACATCCGCAGGTGGATATCCGCTTTCCGGAAATTGAAAAGTTCGACCATCTGCCGCCCGCGCGGGTAGAAGGCGCCAGCGCCTTCGTGT
>CAYUAF010000108.1:0-5260 GCA_964442555.1 uncultured Allobrachymonas sp. | reverse complement strand
ATCAGCGTTTGCTGAACTGTTTGCGACGACGGGCAGAGTGCAAACCCACTTTTTTCCGTTCCACTTCGCGGGCATCGCGGGTGACGAAGCCGGCTTTGCTCAGTTCGGGCTTGAGGGCTGCATCGTAGTCGATCAGGGCGCGGGTAATGCCGTGGCGCACTGCACCGGCCTGGCCGGATTCGCCACCGCCGCGCACATTGACTTGCACGTCGAAAGTTTCGAGGTTGCCGGTCAGTGCCAAAGGTTGCTTGGCGATCATGATGGAGGTTTGACGACCGAAGAACTGCTCGATGTCTTTGCCGTTCACCGTGATCTTGCCGGAGCCTTTTTTCAGGAAAACACGTGCGACGCTGGATTTGCGGCGGCCTGTGCCATTGTTCCATTCACCAATCATTGTGTGGCTCCTTTAGATTTCCAGCACTTTGGGCTGTTGGGCGCTGTGCGGATGCTCGGCGCCGCCGTAAACCTTCAGCTTCTTGATCATGGCGTAGCCCAGAGGACCTTTGGGCAGCATGCCTTTGACCGCTTTTTCGAGTGCGCGGCCGGGATGTTTGGCCTGCATGTCGCGGAAGCTGGTTGCGTAAATGCCACCGGGGAAGCCGGAATGACGGTAGTACATCTTGTCGGTGGACTTGTTGCCCGTCACTTTGAGCTTGGAGGCATTGATGACAATGATGAAATCGCCGGTATCAACGTGAGGTGTGTAAATGGCTTTGTGTTTGCCGCGCAGACGGAGGGCAACTTCGCTGGCTACCCGTCCGAGCACCTTGTCGGTGGCGTCAATCACAAACCACTCATGTTTCACCTCAGCGGGTTTTGCGCTGAAAGTTTTCATGTGTTTCCTTTAGGGATGTGGTTTGGGTGGCTGTTTCGCCAGCCTGTTCATGCAACCGCTGCATGAACGTGCGTGTACTTTATTCCACGGTCGGCGTTCTTCTGACGAGAATCTCTTAGGTGGTTCAAACATGCATGCCGCGAAGTACAGGCGCAAAACAAGCAAGCCGTGCATTATACAAATTTTCTGTCACGGCAAAGCGCAGGCGCTACAGGGAGCGTCCTAGTGTTGCTGGATAGCCGTAGTCACGTAAACGCCAAACCACATGCCGTAAAGCGGTTGCCGAAGCGAAGCGGCTTGCATCGTGTTGGCTGGGGGCCTTCATGTTCGAACAAAGGTGTGTGGCGTGCGGTAATGGTCGGCGGCCCGCCTTTTCGTTACACTTGCCAAGATCATGTTCAGTTACCGTCATTCGTTTCACGCAGGCAACCATGCCGATGTGCTCAAACACATCACATTGGTTGCCATTTTGCGTTACCTTGTGAGCGCTAAAGAAACCCCTTTGCTGCTGGTGGATACCCACGGTGGTGCAGGGGTGTACCGGTTGGATGGGGCAGATGCGCAAATCAGCCAGGAGGCAGCGGCGGCCGTTTTGCCGCTGTGGGAGCAATTTGGCCCGGCCGCTTCTGCGCAGATGCAAATGCCCGAGGCTTTGGCCGAGTATGTGCAGATGTTGGTGCAGTTCAATACCGGTGGTGTGCTGCGCAAATATCCGGGCTCTCCGTTTATTGCGGCGACCCTGCTGCGCCAGCAAGACCAGTTGCGGGTGTTTGAGTTGCACCCGACCGACAGCCGCTTGCTGCACAACAATCTGGCCGAGTTGCAAAATGCCGCGCCCAATAAAACCGTGCGGGCGCAGGTGGTACGCAATAACGGCTTTAGCGGACTGAAGGCCTTGCTGCCGCCGCCCAGCAGGCGGGCTTTGGTGCTGATTGATCCTAGCTATGAGCTGAAAACGGATTACAGCCAGGTCATCAGCTGCCTGCAAGACGCTTTGCAGCGTTTTGCCACAGGGTGCTATATGGTGTGGTATCCGATCATTCCGCGGCCAGAGGCGCACGATTTGCCTCGTCGCTTAAAAAGTTTGGCGCAAAAAGCGGGCAAAACCTGGCTGCACGCAACGCTATCCGTAGGCCGCAGTGGCGAAGGGGCAGGGCGCCCGGGGTTGCGAGCCAGCGGCGTTTTTGTGGTGAATCCGCCTTTTGTCTTGCAAGCGCAATTGCAAGCGGCCTTGCCCGTTGTGTGCAGCGTTTTGCAGCAAGACGCAGGGCACGGTTGGCGCGTGGAAAGCAGTGCATGAGCAAAACGGAAAAACCCACCATCATTTGGCGCAAGCCCGATGGCAGCGTAGTGTCGTGCCATGAAAAGGTCAAGGTTCTGAACGAGAACTACGCCGAACTGCAAGCGTTATTGCAGGATTTGTTGGACGATGCGCTGGTACTGGGATGCAGCGAGGCCCAGGTGCGCGAGGTGTTGCAACACATGCTGGATGGCTTGCAAGCGACCGTGGCCGAGCGTACCGATGGCGCTTGATACATCAGCTTGATACATCAAAATCATTAACGCGTGTTTAATCTGCCGGATAATGCTTCATCATGAATCAACTTGAATATCTGAAACAGTACACAACCGTTGTGGCGGATACGGGCGACTTTCACCAACTGGCGCAATATCAGCCGCAAGATGCCACAACCAACCCTTCGCTGATTCTGAAAGCGGTGCAAAAACCGGAGTACGCACCCTTGCTGGCGCAAACCGTGGCCAAGGTCGGCACGCGCGATTTGCACAACACCATGGATCACTTGCTGGTGCGCTTTGGTTGCGAAATTCTCAAACACATTCCGGGTCGGGTATCTACAGAGGTGGACGCACGCCTGAGCTTTGACACCATGGCTACCGTAACCCGCGCCGAGCGGCTGGTGGAGCTGTACCAAGGGCAGGGCGTGCATGTGGACCGGGTGCTGATCAAAATCGCCGCCACGTGGGAAGGCATTGAGGCCGCGCGCCAACTGGAGCAGCGGGGTATTCATACCAATCTCACCTTGTTGTTTGCTTTTTGCCAGGCTGCGGCTTGTGCGCATGCGGGCGTGCAGCTGATATCGCCTTTTGTGGGGCGCATTTACGATTGGCATAAGAAACAGGCCGGCAGCCAATGGGATGAAGAAGCGCATCGGGGCGCGGCTGATCCCGGAGTACAGTCGGTGCGCGAGATTTACTGCTACTACAAACAGCACGGCATTCGCACCGAAATCATGGGGGCCAGCTTTCGCAATACGGCGCAAATCATGGCATTGGCTGGATGTGACTTGCTCACTATCAGCCCGGATCTGCTGGCGCAGTTGGCGGCTACGCCTGCTGTCGCGCAAGAGCTGCCGCTGGATGCCAGCAAGGCCAAAGAGCGGTTTATTCCCGTCACCGAACCTTACGAACCGGCTTTCCGCCTGGCGCTCAATGCAGACGCCATGGCAACGGAAAAACTGGCAGAGGGTATCCGCGCCTTTTCGGCAGATGCTGAAAAGCTGGAGCAACTCATGCTGGCGCAGGCTTGAAACGCTATGGCATTGTTACCTGAATATGCGGGTGCGCCCGCATTGGATCAAAGCCCGGCATGGCAGGCTTTGCAAACGCTCGCTGCACGGTTTGCCCCCACGGGTGAAAAAGCGCTGGGGCAGCAGGCAAGTCACTTTGATATACGCGCGGCCTTTTCCGCAGACCCCGGTAGGCTGGCGCAATTCAGCCGTACTGTGCATGATGGGCAAGGCGAGCTGCTGCACGCAGATGCGTCCAAGGCGCATATAGATGCTGAGGTGTGGCGGCAGCTGCTGGCGCTGGCTGAATCGCGCCGCGTGCTGGATTGGCGCCGTGCCATGTTTGCCGGTGAGCCTATCAATACGAGCGAGCAGCGCCAAGTCATGCACTGGTTGCTGCGGGTGCCAGATGCCGCCAGTGTGCCGGCCAATCTGCAAACCGCCTGGCAAGAGATGGATGCCACCCGAACAGCGTTCTTGGCGTTTGCCGAGTCGGTGCGAAACGATGCTGCCATTACCGATATCGTCAATATCGGCATCGGCGGCTCGGATTTGGGGCCTTATATGGCCGTGCAGGCAATGCGCGCACATACCGTGCCTGGTAAGCGTTTTCACTTCGTGAGCAATGTAGACGGCCATGCTCTGCAAAAAGTGCTGCATATCGTGCGCCCGCAAAGTACGTTGTTCATCGTTTCCAGCAAAAGCTTTACAACGCTTGAAACCATGGTCAATGCCCGCACGGCCTTGCAATGGTTTCGCGAACAAACGGTGGGCACTCAAGCGCCGATACACAAGCACTTTGTCGGCATTACTACCCAGGTAGAAGCCGCTGCTGCGCTGGGCATTCGCACCACCTTCGGTTTTTGGGACTGGGTGGGCGGGCGCTTTTCCTTGTGGTCTGCCATTGGTCTGCCCTTGGCGATTGCCATTGGCGCAGAAGGGTTCAGGCAGTTTTTGGCTGGGGCGCATGCCATGGATCGCCATTTTGCAGAAGCAACGCCGGAAGAAAACCTGCCCTTGTTTCTGGGACTGCTGCAAGTATGGGAAAGCAGCTTGCTGCATTACAGCAGCCGCTGTATTGCACCCTACCATGCCGATTTGCGGCGTCTGCCTGCATATTTGCAACAGCTGGAGATGGAAAGCAACGGCAAAAGCGTTACCCGCGAGGGCACAGCCGTGCGTTGGCCTACGGCTCCTACCGTATGGGGCGAGCCGGGCAGCAACGGGCAACATGCTTTTTTCCAGCTATTGCGCCAGGGCACGCAAATCATCCCCGTTGAATTCATTGCCGTGCGTCAAGAAGAACACACTTGGCCCGAGCACCACACCTTGCTGCTAGCCAATGCGCTGGCGCAGGCGCAGGCGCTGATGCTGGGGTACGAACACCCTGATCCGCAGCGGCGCATTGCTGGCGGGCGTCCCAGCACCTTTATGGTGTTGCCTGGGCTTACGCCGCGTACATTGGGCGCGTTGTTGGCGCTTTACGAACACCGCACTTTTGTGTGCGGTGCGGTGTGGGGTATCAACAGCTTTGATCAATGGGGCGTGGAGCAAGGCAAGGTGCTGGCGCAGGATTTGTCTCGGCGCTGGAGCGATGGCGATACGGCGGGGCTGGATCCTTCAACAGCCAACTTGCTGCAAAAGCTGCGTCAGTAAGTGGCGGCGCAGCGGTAGTCGCGTGAAATGTGAGCTGCGTTTCGGCCATTTGGGCGGGCTGTGTGTTGGGCGCTTGCTCTCGATCTGCCCCTTGTTGTCGGCTCGGGCCACCTGTTTGGCTTGGTTCAATCAAAAAAGCCTCTGCTTATTGGGCAGAGGCTTTTTATATGGGGAATAGGGGGAGCACAGTTTAGAGTGCAGCTACGTGGGAGAGTTCTCGTGTCTCAAACCCAATCTGCTC
>CAYUAF010000107.1:0-5264 GCA_964442555.1 uncultured Allobrachymonas sp. | reverse complement strand
CAGCAGCACCCTCCGCACGCAACATTTGCCCCAACTCAAACAAGGGCAAGCCCATGATGCCCGAAAAGCTGCCGTTGATACGCGCCACCAGCGTAGCCGCAGCGCCCTGTATGCCATAGCCGCCCGCTTTGCCAAACGGTTCGCCCGTGGCGATGTAGGCGGCGATGCGGTTGGCATCCAGCGTGTCGAACCACACTTCCGACACATTGCAGGCTTGCTGGCACTGGCCGTTGGCGGGGTTGAGCAGCACCAACGCCGTCAATACCTCGTGTCGCTTGCCAGAGAGTTTTTGCAGCATCTGCGCAGCGTCGGCGGCATCTGCCGGCTTGCCCAGAATTTCTTCGCCCAGCGCAACGGTGGTATCTGCACACAGAATAGGCGCTGCGGGCAACCGGCGCTTTTGCCAGCGCTGCCAAGCCGCCTGCGCCTTGGCGTATGTCACGCGCTGCACGTAGGCCAGTGGTGTTTCGCCCGGCAAAACGGTTTCGAGCGCTTCGGCGTCTTCCGCCGCGTCGGGCAACAACAATTCGTAGCGCACATGGATTTGTTCCAGCAACTGGCGGCGGCGCGGGCTTTGAGAGGCAAGGTAAATAAAAGGCGGCATAAACAAGGCTGCAAAAAATGAGCGTTTCACCAAAGAGTTGTGCGCGTATTGTCCGGCAAACGCCCCCACGGTTTATTGACGCCGCGCAGCTGCACACCGCTCGCAAGACGCCATATCAAACCGTCCGGCTATTCGCGGTGGTAGGGATGGCCGGCATTGACCGACCAGGCGCGATACAACTGCTCTACCAGCAACACCCTTGCCATGGCGTGCGGCAAAGTCAGGTCTGACAGGCGTATGCGCTCGTGCGCCGCCTGCCGCAAGGGGGGATGCAAGCCGTCCGGCCCGCCGATCAACAAAGCTACGTCGTCGCCCGCTTGCTGCCAGGCGCGCAGTTTGTCGGCCAGCGCCTTGGTGGTCAGGCTGGTGCCGCGCTCGTCCAGCGCCACAATGCGCGCGTTTTTGGGAATAGCGGCCTCAATGCGCGTGCGCTCGGCCAGCATGGCCTGTTCGGCGGTTTTGCCGCCCGTGCGCGGCTCGGTTTTGACCGTTTTGCACAGCAGCGGCAATTCGGGCGGAAAGCGCTTGGCGTAGTCGTCAAAAGCCGTTTGCGCCCAGGCAGGCATTTTTTGGCCGACGGCGATGATGACGAGTTTCATGGTGAGCCGGTTCTAAAAATATGCGATACGCGGCATATGCAGCATGCGTGGCAAACGCACGTTGGCATGGCGATTTACACGGTGTGGGGCACGCGCGTTGGTGCCGAAGTTTGTACCAAAAACCATGCGGGACAAACGCCCCGCATGGTTCCGGCAAAGCCGCCGGCTGCCCTCTGCCATGCCAGCAATCAGCCGCTTGTTTTGCTGGCGCGCGCGGTTTTGGCCGCAGGCTTGCGAGCGGCAGGGGTTTTCTTTTCAGCCGCTTTGGCCGAAGTTGCTTTAGTCGATGCCGCTTTGGCCGGTGTTTTTTTGGCCGTAGCAGCCTTGATTGTGGCGGCCTTGGCTGCGGGTGCCTTTGTTTTGGCTGTGCTGGCCGATTTGCTGGCCGCTACTGTGGTTTTGGTAGTGCTTGCTTTAGCTGTACTTGCTTTGGCCGTGGCCGGTTTGCGCGTGGCAGTGGCGGCTGTGGCCGCTTTTTTGGCTGCTGGTTTGCCAGCCGTGGTTTTGGTTGCAGCTTTACCGCCAGCCGCTTTACCGCTTGTGGCTTTGCCGGTTTTGGCGGCAGTTTTGGCTGCGGTTTTCTTCACGCCTGTTGCAGCGGATTTGGCGGGAGCCTTGCCGCCCACGCGCATGCGCACGGGTTTTTCACCCCAGATCTCTTCCAATGTGTAGTACTGGCGAATGGCGGGCTGCATGATGTGCACCACCGCCGAGCCGCAATCCACAATAATCCATTCGCCGTTTTCTTCGCCTTCTATGCGTGGCTTGTCAAAACCTGCCTGGCGCACGGCATCGCGCACGCTGGCAGCCAGCGCCCGCGTTTGCCGATTGGATGTGCCCGAGGCGATGATGACGCGCTCGAACAGGGCGGACAAATGTTCGGTATCGAATACCTGAATGTCTTGCGCCTTGACGTCTTCCAGTCCATCCACCACGGCGCGTTGCAGTTTTTGAATGGTTTTTTTCACGGATTGTTCAGAAGTTTCAGCTTGCATGGGGTGTGAAATAAAGTCGATGGTCTTCAATATACTGCGCCACTGCCTGTGGCACAAGGGTTTGCAGCCAAGCCTGCCGCTCGTGTGGCGCAAGCGCCGCACGCTGTTGCACGCCTTGGCGAATGGCGGTTGCGCTGACGGTACGGATATGGTCGGTATCCGCCAAACCAGCTGGCAAGTGTAACGGCACCACGCGCACCCCCGGTGGCGCTGGCAAAGCAGGCACCGCCTGCCCCGCGGCCTGGGCGCGCGGCAGCACCGCCACCGTTACCTCGCGCAGCAGTTGCTCCGCCCTTTGCCATTGCGGCAAGGTGTGCAGCAAGTCTTCGCCCATAACCAGAAACCAATCCACATTTTGACCCGCATGCGCGGGCCGCGCCTGTAGTGCGCGCAAGGTGTCGATGGTGTATGTGGTGCCACTGCGCTGCAACTCGCAATCATCCACCTGCACCCGGGGCAAATGGGTAAAAGCCCGCTGCGCCATGGCCAGACGGTGCCCGCTTGCGCTGAGGCGGCGCTGTTTCATCCACGGCTGGCCGGTAGGGATGATGTAGAGCACATCCAGCCCCAGTTGCGCTACCGCCGCTTGCGCCAAGGCCACGTGTGCGCAGTGCGGCGGGTCGAAAGCGCCGCCATACAAGCCTACGCGCTGTTGGCCGTATACGTTGCCTGGCATTTGTTTTTTGCTGCGGCAGGACGCTACGCGCACTGCCGCCAGCCCTTATCCGCCTATGGCGCGGTAGCCGATGTCGCTGCGGAACTGCATGCCCGCCAGCTGCACGTGTTGCAAGGCTTCGTACGCTTTGGCTTGCGCCTGCTTCACGGATTCGGCCAAGGCCGTGACGCATAGCACACGCCCGCCACTACTGAGCAGATCGCCATTGTCCAAACGGGTACCCGCGTGGAAGACTTTGACGTCGTCCGTATCGGGCGGCAATTGCGTAATCACATCGCCCGTGCGGGGCTGTGTGGGGTAGCCGGCAGCCGCCACAACGACGCCCAGCGCCACGCGGCGATCCCATTGCAGGTTCAAGTCCGCCAGGCTGTTGCTGGCGCTGTTGTCGGTCGCCGTCCACAGCAGATCGAACAAATCGCTTTTCAGGCGCATGAGAATCGGCTGGGTTTCGGGGTCACCCATGCGGCAGTTGAATTCGAGTGTTTTGATCTTGCCGTCTGGCGCAACCATCAGGCCTGCATACAAAAAGCCGGTGTACGGGATGCCGTCTTTGGCCATGCCGCGCAAGGTCGGCAGAATCACTTCGCGCATGGCGCGGGCGTGCACTTCGGCTGTAACGACTGGCGCGGGAGAATAGGCCCCCATGCCGCCCGTGTTGGGGCCTTGGTCGTTGTTGAGCAGGCGTTTGTGGTCTTGGCTGGTTGCCAGCGCCACTACGTCGGTGCCGTTGCACACGACCATGAAGCTGGCTTCTTCGCCTTGCAAAAATTCTTCAATCACCACGCGGGCTTCGCCGTTGTGTTTAACGCCCAGGGTGTTATCGCCCAACATATCGTCCACGGCGGCGTGAGCTTCTTCCAGCGTTTGCGCCACAACAACGCCCTTGCCTGCGGCCAGGCCGTCGGCCTTGATGACGATGGGCGCGCCCATTTGATCGATATAGGTGTGGGCGGCGGCCATGTCGCTGAAGGTTTCAAACGCGGCAGTAGGAATGCCGTGCCGCTGCATGAAGGCTTTGCTGAAAGCCTTGCTACTCTCAAGCTGGGCGGCGGCTTGCGTGGGGCCGAAGATGCGCAAGCCCGCAGCGCGGAAGATATCGACTACGCCAGCGGCCAGCGGCGCTTCCGGGCCGACGACGGTGAGGTCTATTTTTTCGGCCAAGGCCCATTGGCACAGCTCCTCCGGGTCGGTAATGGCTACGCTGTCCAGATATTTTTCGCGCGCCGTGCCGCCATTGCCGGGGGCTACAAATACTTTGGTCGCACGGGGCGATTGGGCCAGTTTCCAAGCCAGTGCGTGTTCGCGACCACCAGAACCGATAACGAGGATTTTCATAAGGTGTTTTTTGTTAAAAGTTGAAATGTGTTGAGGGCAGATTATCGTAACGTTGCCAGCCATGGGGCAATTGTGCTGCACGTGCGATAAACAGCGGAATTTTCTTTTGCCGGCACATGGCCTTCACCGCCTCCAGCAATGCGTGTTCTGATGCCGAATAGGCGTCCGGGTGTGTCACAACAATCCAGATGCCGTTTTGCTGCACGGCGTGATCCTGCTTATGGACAAACTCCCAGACTTCTTCGGCAGATTGCAAAACGGGCTGCCGCTTTTCGGGCTGCAAGTACGTGGCGTAGGCCACGATGAACCCCCATTTCTTGCCTTGGAGATCGGCCACCCGCTTGGGCATCATGTGCATCGACAGGCCTTGCTCCCGCACGGGCGTTGCCGCCCAAGCAAACGAAGCAGCCATGGTGCACGCCATCATCAGAACCAGCGCCGTGCAATACGCCCTGAAAGAGTTACGCACTGGCCTGCTCCATGAGGAAAGTGGCCGCTACACGGCTGCCGCGCCGGGTGGGCAAGGCTTTGCCGCCGGTCTTATTCCAGATCCAGCTCGGCATTGTGATACACATTCTGCACATCGTCCTGGTCTTCCAGCGCGTCGAGCAGTTTTTGCATTTTGGCGGCATCTTCCCCCGCCAGGGCGATGGTGTTTTCGGCCCGCATGGTGACTTCGGCCACTTCGGCGACCAGGCCGGCTGCTTCCAGCGCGTTTTTCACCGCTTCAAAATCGGCGGGGGCGGTCAGCACCTCAATGGCGCCGTCGTCATCGGTAATCACATCTTCGGCGCCCGCTTCCAGCGCAACTTCCATCACTTTGTCTTCGGATGTGCCGGGAGCGAAAATGATCTGCCCGCAATGTTTGAACTGGAAGGCCACCGAGCCTTCGGTGCCCAGATTGCCGCCGTTTTTGCTCAAAAGATGGCGCACCTCGGCCACGGTGCGCACGCGGTTGTCGGTCATGGTGTCCACAATGATGGCCGCACCGCCAATGCCGTAGCCTTCGTAGCGGATTTCTTCGTAGGTGACGCCTTCCAGGTTACCTGTGGCCT
>CAYUAF010000106.1:0-5267 GCA_964442555.1 uncultured Allobrachymonas sp. | reverse complement strand
CGGCCCGTGTCTTTGAGCCAGGCATGCTCCGGCCCTACGCCGGGGTAGTCCAGCCCCGCGCTAATGCTGTGCGTTTCGGTCACCTGCCCCTGGGCATTTTGCAGAATATAGGTGCGGTTGCCGTGCAGCACGCCCGGCTCGCCGCGTTGCAGGCTGGCGGCGTGTTTGTGGCTGTCCAGCCCCTCGCCGGCGGCCTCTACCCCGATCAGGCGGGTGTTGGCATGCGGAATGTAGGGGTAGAAAATGCCCATGGCGTTGCTGCCGCCGCCCACGCAGGCAATCACGGCATCGGGCTGCTTGCCCGCGTTTTGCGCGGGCATTTGTTGCAGGCACTCTTCGCCAATGACGCTTTGAAAGTCACGCACCATCATGGGGTAAGGGTGCGGCCCGGCCACGGTGCCGATGATGTAGAAGGTGTTATCCACATGCGTGACCCAGTCGCGCATGGCCTCGTTGAGCGCATCTTTCAGGGTTTTGCTGCCCGACTCGACCGGCACCACGGTAGCGCCCAGCAGCTTCATGCGGTACACATTGGGCGATTGGCGCTTGACGTCTTCCGCCCCCATGTAAATCACGCACTCCAGCCCGTAGCGCGCGCAAATGGTGGCTGTAGCCACGCCGTGCTGGCCTGCGCCTGTTTCGGCAATGATGCGCGGCTTGCCCATGCGCTTGGCCAGCATGGCCTGGCCGATCACGTTGTTGATTTTGTGCGCGCCGGTGTGGTTGAGGTCTTCGCGCTTCAAAAAGATTTGCGCGCCGCCCAGCTCGCGGCTGGTGCGGGCTGCGTGGTAAATGGGCGAGGGCCGCCCCACATAATGCGCCAGCTCTTGCTTGAACTCGGCGATGAAGTCGGGATCGTGCTGGTACCGGGCGTAGGCGGCTTTCAGCTCCTCGATCGCCAGCGTGAGTGTTTCGGAAATGAACGATCCGCCATAGGGGCCGAAATGGCCCTTGGCATCGGGTTGTTGGTATGCGGACATTGGAAAAACTTTCTATTGCGGGCTTGCCGCATGCGCATCAGCCATATCCGCCGTGCGCACGGCTGCCACAAAGGCCTTGATTTTGTCGGCGTCTTTGATGCCCTTGGCGGCTTCCACGCCTGAACTCACGTCTACCGACAGCGACTTGCAACGATTACGCAGGCAAGCGACGCCAGCCCCCACATTTGCAGGCGCTAACCCACCACTCAAGACGAGGTGAGCGTTGACGTTTGTTGGCAGCTGTGACCAATTAAAGACCTTTCCGCCGCCGCCATAGCCTGCAACCTGTGCATCCAGCAAAATGGCTTGGGCGCTTGTGTATTGACGGGCGAATTCTAGCAAGTCAAAGCGCGGGGCATCCGCCTCAATAGGGATGCGCGCCGCACGAATATAGGCGCGGCGCCCGCCGTCGGTTACGGCGTTGCAGCGCTCGGGCGTTTCGTCGCCGTGAAACTGCCACACTGCATGCGGAACAGCCTGCGCCGCCGCTTGCAGCAAGACGTCATCCGCATTCACAAACAGCAGCACGGGCGTAATAAAGGGCGGCAAGCGGTGCGCCAGCTCGGCTGCACGCTGCACGCTCACGGCTCGGGGGCTGGGCGCATACAGCACAAAGCCCGCGGCATCAATGCCTGCTGCTGCTGCGGCGTCAATATCCTGCTCGCGGGTAAAACCGCAAATTTTGATGCGGGTGCGGGAATGGGTCAAACAATCGGTCTGCATGGCTGCGATTGTCGCACCGCCCGGCACGTGCCAGGTGCATGCCGCACAGGCATTCAACCGCCATTGCCAACGTGCTTTTGGCGCACAACAAACTTGCGGGCATCGCAGGCACATTGCGGGCACTGCGGGTGCGCTGCATCCCCAAACAAGCTCGCAACCATCCAAAAGGCAGCTTTGCATTCCGCGCGCGCAGCCACTGCGCCGGGCCTGATTTGCTGCCAGATCACTTACCATTCCCACACCATTACGCATTTTCCGGCAGCCGGGGTTTGCTTGGGCGATTTGCCCATTGCTTGAACTGCCTGCCCTGCCCGCATCAAAGGACATGTCGAACATGACGACGCAGCACCCTGCCCCTATTGACTGGCACACCAGCGAAATCGACGCCGTGCTGGCCGCGCAGCACAGCGATGCGGCCAGTGGCCTGACGGCAGCCGAAGCACGCTCGCGCCTGCAACAGCACGGCCCCAACGCCTTGTCGGAGCGCGCGTCGCGCTCTGCATGGCAGTTGTTGCTGGATCAGTTCAAAGACTTCATGATCATCATCCTGCTGGCGGCAGCGGTGGTGTCGGGCGTGATGGGCGAAGTGACGGATACGCTGGTCATCGTCACCATCGTCGTCCTCAACGCCGCCATCGGCTTTACCCAGGCACGGCGTGCCGACCAGGCCATTGCCGCCTTGCGCCAACTGGCCGCCACGCGCACGCAGGTGCTGCGCAGCGGGCAAATCCAATCCATTGCCGCCAGCGAACTAGTGCCGGGCGACATTGTTTTGCTCGAAGCGGGCAACCAGGTGCCAGCCGACTTGCGCTTGCTCGAGGCCGCGCAACTCAAAGTAGACGAATCCACGCTCACGGGCGAATCCGTGACGGTTGAAAAAAACACAGCCACCCTAAGCGGCAACAATCTGGCGCTGGGCGACCGCATCAACATGGCGTTTAAAGGCACCACCGTTACCAATGGCCGCGCCCGCGGCGTAGTAGTGGGCACCGGCATGGGCACCGAGCTGGGCAAGGTGGCCAATTTGATGAACGACACGCTGGAGCGCAGCACCCCTTTGCAGCAACGTCTGGCCGCTTTCAGCAAACAACTTTCGCTGGTGGTGCTGGCGATTTGCGCCTGCCTGTTCGGCATGGGCTTGCTGCGCGGCGAAAACATTTTCAACATGCTGATGATCGCCATCAGCCTGGCCGTAGCCGCCATACCCGAGGCGCTGCCCGCCGTCGTCACCGTGCTGCTGGCCATTGGCGCGCGCCGCATGGCCGATTTCAACGCCCTGATTCGCCGCCTGCCCGCGGTTGAAACGCTAGGTTCCGTCAGCAGCATCTGCTCCGACAAAACCGGCACCCTCACGCAAAACCGCATGCATGCCGAGCTGCTCTGGGCCAACGGGCAACCCTGGCTTTTGCATGGCGAAGAAGCCGCCGCCCCAAGCGCCAACCACAGCGTGCCCAGCCCCGTGCACATGCAGCTGCTACGTGCCGCCACCCTGTGCAACGATGCCACATCCACCGACGTCACCGACGACAAAAACCGCATCATCTGGCAGGGCGACCCAACCGAAACCGCGCTGGCTGCCATAGCCGCCCGGTTCGATCTCGTCAAAACCGCGCTTGAGGCCGACCACCCGCGCGTATACGAGCTGCCTTTTGACTCCGACCGCAAGCGCATGAGCACCTTTCACCGCATCGGGGCCGGCGGCATAGAGGCCCTGACCAAAGGCGCGCCCGAAAGCCTTTTGCCCCGTTGCATTAACAGCTGGTCGCCCACCGGCCCGCAGCCGCTGGATGTGCAAGCCGTATTGGCGCAAGCCGAACAATTTGCCGCCCAAGGCATGCGGGTGCTGGCTTTTGCCTGCCGCACATGGCCGCAAATACCGCAAACGGCGCCGGCACCACAACCACAGCAGACCGAGCACGCCGCCGCGCCAGACAACCCCCATGCAGACGCCATGGAGGCAGAACTCACCTTCATCGGCCTGATCGGCCTGATCGACCCGCCCCGCGAAGAAGCCGCCGCAGCCGTGCGCGAATGCTTGCAGGCGGGCATACGCGTCGTCATGATCACAGGCGACCACCCCGCCACCGCCCTGGCCATTGCCCGCCGCCTGGGCATAGTCGGCAACGGCCATGACCATGGCGATAACACCTGCCATAACGTCAGTCATCACGCAGGCACTGGCACGGCAAACGGCGACAACCATGCCGCCGACACCGTGCTCACCGGCGCTGCGCTCAGCACCATCAGCGATGCTGAGCTGAAAAACCGCGTGCTGGACGTGCGCGTTTACGCCCGCGTAGACCCTGCGCAAAAAATCCGCATCGTGCAGGCGCTGCAATCGCACGGCCAGTTTGTCGCCATGACGGGCGACGGCGTAAACGACGCACCCGCCCTCAAACAAGCCGACATCGGCGTAGCCATGGGCCGGGGCGGCACCGACGTAGCGCGCGAAGCCTCGTCCCTCGTGCTGTTGGATGACAACTTCGCCACCATCGTTGCCGCCGTGCGCGAAGGCCGCCGCATCTACGACAACATCCGCAAATTCGTGCGCTATGCCATGACGGGCAACTCCGCCGAAGTCATGACGCTGGCCTTTGCCCCGCTGCTGGGTCTGCCCATGCCCCTGCTGCCCATCCACATCCTGTGGGTCAATCTCGTTACCGACGGCCTGCCCGGCCTGGCGCTGGCGGCAGAGCCGGCCGAGCGCGGCATCATGCAACGCCCGCCGCGCCCGCCCAAAGAAAGCCTGTTCGCCCACGGCATGGGCTGGCACATCATCTGGGTGGGCCTGCTGCTTACCGCATGCTGCCTGAGCCTGCAATATTGGGCCATACACCACGGCGACAACGGCAGCCACGCCCACTGGCAAACCATGGTGTTTACCACGCTCACCCTGGGGCAAATGGCGCACGTTCTGGCTATTCGCTCGGAATCCGACTCGCTACTCACCCAAGGGCTGCGCAGCAATATGCCCCTGCTGGGCGCGGTAGCCCTCACGTTTACGCTGCAAATGGCCACTATCTACGTGCCGTTTTTGCATCCCATCTTCAAAACACAGGCCCTGACCTTGCCCGAACTGGCCGTTTGCCTGGGACTGGCCGCGCTGGTGTGGGTGGCGGTTGAGGTAGAAAAGGTCTGGCGCAGGCGGCACACCCCCCGATCTGAACGCCTGCTTTGATATGGCTGGATATCGCGGATCGAAACGGCATTGAATCCGGGGTCGAACTCAACTTGCCAGCTCCCCGAACCGCTTACTTCATCCCCCGCACACGCTTTCGCACCCTGTGCATGCTTGCTGCCGCACATTCGGATGCGGGCAAGGATTCAGAGAAACAGCATGCCCACTTGCATTCAACACATACAACGCAGGCGCCCCCTAGAATCACTAAACATTTACTGTTTCTCGCATTTCCCGTACCGAATCGTACCGAATTCTCCCATTTTATAAAATAACAATTTTCCTTCCCGTTTGAGAGAAAAATCTATTTTCACTTCTTCGACTTCCTCAGAACGGCTCTATGCCGTTTTGTGTGGAACTTGACAACCTCAAAGACACCGATGCAC
>CAYUAF010000105.1:2342-5352 GCA_964442555.1 uncultured Allobrachymonas sp. | reverse complement strand
GTTTGCTGACGTTTTCGAGAATGCGCTGGCCAATGGGGCCGGGGTAGGGCGCGCGTTCCAGCCCTTCTGCCTCGATGCCCAGTTTGATGCAGTGAACCATGCGTGCCATATGTGTTTGTTCCTTTCAAAGAGCATGCCCAAATCAGGCCAATGATTGTAGAAGATGTGCCATACACGCCGCTTGTTCGGGTGTTTAGGGTGTGGCCGAAGGTGTTGCGGGCAGGTGGCCGCGTAGCGCCAGCACGCGCTGTACGTAGCGTGCCAGCATGTCGATTTCGAGATTGACGCGGCTGCCGCTGCGCAGCAGGTGCAGCGTGGTGTTTTGCATGGTGTGGGGGATGAGGTTGATGTGAATGGTGCAGGCCGATTCGGGAGCGTTTTCTGCGTGATCTTCTACCCGGTTCACGGTCAGGCTCACGCCGTGCACCGTTATCGAGCCTTTGTAGGCCATGTAGGGGGCTAGCTCAGGCGGTACGGCTATTTGCAAGAGATGGCTTTCGCCCTGCGCGACAAGGGCGCTTACGGTGCCGATGCCATCTACATGGCCGCTGACGATATGCCCGCCAAAGCGGCCATTGGCGCACAGTGCTTTTTCCAGATTCACGGCGCCCGGCTCGTGCAGGCCGGTGGTACGCGCCAGCGATTCGCCCGATACATCTACGGTGAAGGTGTTGCCGGGCAAATCCAGGCTGGTGACCGTCATGCAGGCGCCGTTGATGGCGATGCTGTCGCCAATGCCGGCGTCTTGCAAATAACCTGCCGGCGCTGCAACGTGCAGCCGCTTGCCGTGGGCGGCAGTGTCGCCCAAAGGTTGAACGTGTGTGATGTGACCGATGCCGGTAACGATGCCGGTAAACATGCTGCTGGTTCTTTCAGAAAAAAGAAAAAATAATCGGATAGAAGCGGAATGCTTGGCAATGTAACGCATGTGCCGCCTGCGGCAAAAGGCATGCGGGCAGCAGGGCAATTGCCGGGGGTGTGGCGGGCACTGCGCCCAAAAGAGAATCGGCTAGACTGGCATGCGCCGCCCCGCCAGTTGCACGCTTGTTGTCGGCTTGTTGTTTGCAGGTTGCGGTGGGGCGCAGCCAAGGCGGTATGCCTTCTCGATATACCCTTCTCGATATGCCTGTGCGATGTGTCTTTCATGGCTGTTGCGGGGCGTGCCGTAAGCCGTAAAGGTTTCACAAACCAGCGTTTATACGAACTCAACACCATGTCTTCTGCATTTGTTCCCGCTTCTGCCGCCGAAAATGCTTCATCCCGCGCGCATGCCAATGCCGATGCGGCAGAGCTGACGCATTTTGGCGATCTGGCCGAACAATGGTGGGATGAGCAGGGCGTTTTGCATACCCTGCATGCCATCAATCCCTTGCGCCTGGGCTGGATCAGCCAGCATGTGCCCTTGCAAGGCTTGCGCGTGCTGGATGTGGGCTGCGGCGGCGGCATTCTGGCCGAGTCGATGGCGCGTGCAGGCGCACAGGTGCTGGGCGTTGATCTGGCAGAAAAATCCCTGCAAGTGGCGCGCGCCCACGCCCAGGCGCAGCAAGTGCAGGATGTGGAATACCGCTGCATCAGCATTGAGGACTTGGCGCGCGAGCAGCCGCAAGGCTTTGATGTGGTGACCTGCATGGAAATGCTGGAGCACGTGCCCGATCCGGCATCTGTGGTGCAGGCTTGCGCCGATTTGGTCAAGCCGGGCGGCTGGGTGTTTTTTTCCACCATTGCACGCAATCCCAAGGCTTTTCTCATGGCTATTGTGGGGGCGGAATACCTGCTGCGCCTGCTGCCGCGTGGCACCCACACATACGCCAAATTCATCAAGCCCAGCGAGCTGGCGCGCCATGCCCGCCAGGCCGGCTTGCAGGTGCTGGATAGCGAAGGCCTGCACTACAACCCGCTAACGCGCAACTACTGGCTGGGGCGCGGGGTGGATGTGAACTACATGCTGGCCGCGCGCAAAATCTGACTGCACACCCCCCACACAAGGCACACACCATGAAAATTGAAGCGGTTTTGTTCGATCTGGACGGCACTTTGGTCGATAGCGCACCCGATCTGGGCGCGGCAGTAGACCAGATGCGCGTGCGCCGCGGCTTGCCCTCGCTGCCGCATGCCGTTTACCGGCGCGTAGCCAGCGCAGGCGCGCGCGGCTTGCTGGCGGCGGCGTTTGACATGCAGCCAGAAGACGCCGACTACGCCGCTTACAGAGAAGAATTTCTGGCCAATTACGAGCAGCGGCTTTTGCAGCAAACCGCTCCGTTTGCAGGCATTGCCAGCCTGCTGCAAACCTTGCAACAGCAAGGGCTGCCCTGGGGCATTGTGACCAACAAGCCCGCCAAATATGCCGAACCCATTGCCCGCGGGCTGGATGATTTGCGCAGTGCAGCCGTCGTCATCAGCGGGGACACCCTGCCGCACGCCAAGCCGCACCCGGCTCCGTTGCTGGAGGCGGCACGCCGCATCCGCATAGCGCCGCAGCGTTGCCTGTACGTGGGCGACGATTTGCGCGACATACAAGCCGCCCATGCTGCCGACATGGTGAGCGTGGCCGCTTTGTGGGGCTATCTGGGCGATGTGGCCGTAGAAACCTGGGGGGCGCAACTGCTGGCGCAGCAACCGGCCCAGATCTTGGCGTGGCTGGCGCAACAGCAGGAAATGACAGACAGGAAATGAATAAGGAATAGGGCTGTGCCATAGCCATAACTGCCGCAGCCTTCAGAGGAGTTATCGGGGGAGAACACTGGAGATGTCATCTGGCCTTCAAAACCGTTGGGACAAAGTGCCCAAACTGCTGTGTAGCCTGCCTTGGCTGGCCGCGTTGGCAACAGCGCATGCGGGCGGGGCTGTGCACCACATGGCGCAGAAGAATATGGCGCCCCAAAAAGCGGCGATCAGCGCAGCGCCCCCTGCGGCGGTACCAAGCACGGCAACCCCATACGCTGCGCCAGCGCCTGCCTGTTTTGGCGAAGAACAATGGCAGGCCTTGCAGCGCAGCACCGCCGCGCCAGCG
>CAYUAF010000105.1:0-2242 GCA_964442555.1 uncultured Allobrachymonas sp. | reverse complement strand
CTGTTTTGGCGAAGAACAATGGCAGGCCTTGCAGCGCAGCACCGCCGCGCCAGCGAGCCAGCCCGCGCAAAAGGAACAAAAGGAGCAAAAGGCGCTGCTGTACGTATGGTCGCCGCGCATGGTGTTTTCTGCCGTGCATGCGCACGAGGTGCAGCAAGAAGCCCAGGCGCTGGGCTTGCGTTTTGTGCCTGTGCACGACGGGCGTTTGCCCGCTGAAGAAGTTGCGCAGGCCTTATCCGTATTGCCGCAAAAGCTGCCGCCGGGCCGTGCAGCGCCTCATCCGCATCCGCTACAGGCATCGCAACCCTTGTGCGCCCCCAGTTTGGTCGAGCGCGATGCGTACCGGCACTTTCCAACCGCCTGGGTCGTGCAGCAAGGCGGCTTTCACCCCGTGCCTTTGGTATCGGCCATGCCGCCCGCTTTTTGGAAGATGGGCTTGCAGCAGCGCATGCAACCGCCTGCACTGCCTACACCGCCTGCGGCAGAGGCCGAAAGCCAGCGTTGAAACGCATGCTGCCGCCATATTGCGTCGTGCCTTGGCGGGCGCGTGCGCCCGATGCTTTGATCTTGATATTTGTAAAGCCTTTTTGAATAGCCTATAAACATGATGAACAAGAAGCAGAAACAGCAACCGTTTGCCCATGGCGCGGCAGCCCGCGGGCGTTATCTCGCCTTGCTGCTGGGCTGTGCGCTCGTGCCGCCACTAGGGGCGGGGGCGCAAAGCCCGCGCCAGGCTGCACCATCGCCTGCGCTGCAAATGGCCGCGGCTGGGGCGGATAGGGCAGTTGCGGCAGTCAGCGCCGATATGCAAGCCTGCATTGCGCCCAGCACTTTTGTGGAATTGGGCGCAGACGTGGCCGGCACCAACCAAGACGCATCCGGCAAGGAACAAGTGGCGCTGGGCATGTACGAGCGCATCAGCCCCGACGGGCGCTACGTTTTGCGCTCTTTTTCCGGGCGCAAACTGGGAGATGTCAGCCTGCTGGAGCTGCCCGCGTTTGAAGGGCGCGTGCTGGCCGCCTATTCCACCCCCTTGAGCAACGAGGCTTTTCCCGTGCAGGGCAGCTGGCGCTACCTGGTCAGCATCAGCGGGCAGCATTACCGGTTTGCAGACGTGCTGCGCGAGCAAACCCAGGCCAAGCCTTTGTTCAAGGGCGGCATGACGGGGTTTTATGCCGTGGCGTCCGAATTGCCGGGCAGCCGTGCGGATGAAATCCGCATCCGCTCGGTCAGTTGGCCCAATGCCAGCGGCAATACGGATAACCAGGGCATTGGTGCGCTGGCAGCGCGTACGCTCACGGTCGATACGGCCAAGCACCGCATCACGGCGGACAGCGGCGTGCAGTATCTGTGCCGCCACAGAGCCGCAGAAGACGGCAGCATGTACGCCTTGCCCATGATCTCGGTCGATGGCACGGAATACGCCGCTATGCCGCAAATGCCGGTAAAAGGCAAAAGCACCATGCGCATCTTCGGCTTTGGCGGCAGCGATGGCGGGTGCGAGCTGCGCGAAACATTCCAGCACAGCAGCGGCAAAACGATCTTTGGTTTTCCGCCGCGTGACGGCTCGGGCGCAGACGTGGCTTATGAATACCGCGGGCAAATCTGGTGGTACAGCCGCGCCTTGAAGCAGGCCTTTAATTTGGCGCCGCCGCCCCAGGTGGCGGGCGAAAACTTGCTGGCAAGCGCTTTCCCGGGCATAACGCGCGATGGCCGCGTGATCTATGCCAGCACCTTGCGCTATTGCGACAGCAACAACCAAAACTGCCGCCAGAAAGTGGGCTACACCATTGCCGACCCGTACCAGAGCAGGGCGTTTCAGGCCTTCCGGCAGGCGCACCCGGAGCAGACCAAGCACTTGCCCGCCTGCATTCGCCGTGCCGATGTGTACAAAGAACGCGCCGCATTTGCCCAGCTGCACGGCTTGCCGGTGCCGCAAAAATAGGGGGAACAGACCCTAAGGCAGGGTGCGAATAGATGCACATGAGCATCAACATGCGGATGCGGGCTGCCGCTGCGCATAGATGGCGCGTAGAAAGATAGGAGGGCTTGCCCGGCGCAGGGCCATGCCATGCAGCCATGCGAGTGCTAGCGTTTACGCAAGATAAAAGCCAAGCGGCGCAGGTAGCGATCAAAAGAAAAGGGCAACCAGTAACGGTTGCCCTTTTTGCTGGGTGGCTGGTGGCACAAGACCGCTGCATAACCTCGCCGATCATCCGGCCGAAGCAAGAATCATGCTGAT
>CAYUAF010000104.1:0-5408 GCA_964442555.1 uncultured Allobrachymonas sp. | reverse complement strand
TTTGAATCCATCACGCCCGAGAGCCTGCGCAGCGCGCGCAAATCGCCCAATCTGGGCAAACACGCCAACTACGCGCGCGAAGTAGCCATGCTGCGCGAACATGGTCTGCAAACCTGGGCGGCATTCACCCTGGGCTACGACCACGACACGCCTGAGAGCATTGCCGCCACCGTGGACTTTGCGCTGCAACACCGCTTTACTTTCGCGGCCTACAACATCCTCATGCCCTACCCGGGCACCCCCCTGTATCGCGAGCTGGCCACACAAGGCCGCCTGCTGTACGACGGCTGCTGGTGGCTACATCCTGCATATCGTTTCAACCACGCGGCCTTTGCACCCGCACGCATGATGCCCGAACAATTGACCCAAGCCTGCCACGCCGCACGCGAGCGCTACAACAGCCTGCCTTCTTTGTGGCACCGATTCACCGACGTGCAAACCAGCCTGCGCTCCATCGCGCGCATGGCGGCTTTTTGGCGCTACTCGCTGCTGTTTCGCAAAGAGGTATACAAAAAGCACGGCATGCGCTTCGGCTTGCGATAATCCGACGCATGCCTTCCGCCATCCGCATCTACCCCTACGTGGCGCCGCTTGTTCTGGCGCCTTTGTCGCTGTGGCTGTGGTGGCAACGCTATACCAACTGGCCGCAAACGCTGCTGGCATGGCTGATACCGGTACTGTGGGCCTATATCGTTCCCGGCATCGGCACCAATGTACGCGGCGTGTGGGAGTTCAACACCGCCCTCAAACTGGGGCGCTTTCGCCCGCACCACGGCTTTGTCTTCGGCAGCGCCACTGCCATGCTGGCCTGGCTGGCACATGGCGCACCGGCACAAACACTAGCCGACGTGGCACGCTGGGCCCTGCTGCTCTCCGCACTGCTGGGATTCTGGAATTGGCTGTATGAAATCAAGGCACTGCAAGCAGGCGTGCTGCACGTATACAACCAACCTTGGGCAAACGGGCACGGCCCCGAAGCCATTGCCTACGACTATGCGCCCTGGATATTTGCCGGATTTGGTGCCGCCTACGGCGCCTGCGTGGCCGGTGCCGAATGGGCAGTGACGCAGCGCTGGCTGCACCCCCACCAAACATGGCCCTGGCTGGCTTGGGGCCTGGCAGGATTGCTGCTGTGCATTGCCTTGCCCTTGGCCGGCTTCATGCAGGCATCCCTACGCAGACACGGCCACACGGGCACCCGCCCTGTTGCGCGTGGCAAATAGTCCATCTCCCCCTCCCCCGCTTCTTGCCGCGCCCCGCACAAACTTTGCTACAGTCTGTCGTTCGTCAGACATAATTGCGGTCTGCCACTCGGGTGCCCCTTCAAACCACATTCCCCCGCAAACGCGGCATACCTGCGCTGCTGCGCATGGCGTGGTCTGCACAGGCAACAGCGCCCCAACCAAACTGGCATGCCCCTTGCCAATGCTTGGCAGCCGATACCGCTTGATATTCAACAGCTCTTGCAGGGCTGCAACCTGCTTTCTTTCTGGAGAAAACCGCCATGACCGCCTTGGTTATTGCCGAACATAACAACCACGAACTACTGCCCGCCACCTGCCACGCCATTGCAGCGGCCACGCAATGCGGGGGCGAAGTGCATGTGCTGGTGGCTGGGCACAACGCTTTGGCCGCAGCCCAGGCAGCCGCCCAAGTAGCGGGCGTTGCCAAGGTGCTGCATGCCGACGGCCCTGCGCTGGCCGAGGCTTTGGCCGAAAACCTTTCCGCCCAGGTGCTGGCTGTGGCAACGCCATACAGTCATATCGTTTTTGCCGCTACCGCCAACGGCAAAAATGCAGCGCCGCGCGTTGCCGCCAAGCTGGATGTAGCGCAGATCAGCGATGTATCGCGCATCATCAGTCCCGACACATTCGAGCGCCCCATCTACGCGGGCAACGCCTTTGCCACCGTGCAAAGCAGCGATGCCACCCGGGTTTTGACGATTCGCACCACAGGCTTTGATGCCGCTGCGGCCACCGGCGGCGCTGCCGCCATCGAAAGCGTAGCGGCTGTAAGCGACGCGGGCACCTCTGCCTTTGTAAGCCGTGAAGAAGCCAATTCCGACCGGCCCGATTTGACCACTGCCCGCGTGATTGTTTCTGGCGGCCGCGGTTTGGATAGCGCCGAAGCGTTCAACACCCTGCTGACCCCGCTGGCAGACAAATTGGGCGCAGCCATTGGCGCCAGCCGCGCAGCTGTGGATGCGGGCTATGCGCCCAACGCGCTGCAAGTGGGGCAAACCGGCAAAGTCGTCGCGCCCGATTTGTATATTGCCTGCGGCATCAGCGGTGCCATTCAGCATTTGGCGGGCATGAAAGACAGCAAGGTCATCGTCGCCATCAACAAAGATGTCGACGCGCCCATTGCCAGCGTGGCCGATTATTTTCTGGAAGCCGATGTGGCCAGCGCCCTGCCCGAACTGACCCAGGCTTTATAAGCGCCCCTCTCTCGTTGCCACTACCCGCCCTGCCGCTGCGCATTGCTCGGCAGGGCTTTTTGCTGGAACAAATGACTGGGGCGAAGGGCTTGTATTGCTTGTTGCCTCATTTCAGGCAGCAATTCCAACAGCCATTGCACCAGTCCGTTTTTGCCCTCCCACAAGGCGGGCAACAAACAATTACAAACCCGGCAAAAAAGCGGGCATGCAGCCCGCAAACAGTCCTGTTTCAGCTTTGTGCAAGCCCCCATTCTCCCTTTTTAACAATTTATTCGAAAAATGAGGTATTGAACCCAAGTATTTGATTTGCCTTTAGTTTTGAATAGGGGTAAACTCTTTATCGAAAGGCAACTGTATCAAAGGGTTTCGCAATGTTTTCCAGTGTATTTGGTCATTCTTCAAAAATGCCTTCTGCTTCGCTCATGCAAAAAATGCGTCGCACATCTGGACATGTTTCTCTGGTTTGCGCCCTGCTGCTTGCCGGAGCCGTTACGCCCGCTTGGTCCAAGCCCGGCAAACCCGCCGCAGCTAAAGCCTCCACATCCAAAACATCGAAAAATCAAGCGGCAAAAGGCAACTCCGCATCAGCCAACCGCAAGGGCAACACCGCAGATAAAAAATCCGCCAACGCCACACCAACAAGCAAAAAAGGCACCAAAACATCAACCAAAGGCAGTGCGCACGCCGATGCCGCGCCGGCTGGCCGCAACAACAAGCAGGCACGCGCCAACAACGCCTTGGCAGCCAACAAAACCGTTGCCGCACAAAGTAAGGCGCGTGGCAAAAACGAAGAAAAAATACCCTCATCCAAAGACTTGCACAAGCAAATTGCCGCCCTGCAAGCCAAAGGTAAAGGCAAAGGCCGCCAATTGAGCAAAACCCAAAAGCAACAATTGGCACGCTTGATGGCCCAAGCGCAGCAAGCGGAAAAGCTGGAGCGGCAAGAAAAAATGGAGCAGGCGCGCGCCCTGCGGCTGGCAGCCGCACAAAAAGAACGGCAGCAACAGCAAGCCAAGGCGTTGCTGGCTGCACGCGCAGCACCGGTTGAGACCGCTGCGCCGCCCGCCATTCCGCCAACATCCCCACAACAGCCCGTTGTAGCCAACACCGCCCTGCAAGAAGACTTGATGGCCCTGCAAGCAAACGGCACAGGCAGCACCGACAATAGCATCGGTCGCGCCCAATCTGCCGCCGCTGTAGCCGTGGTCGCCCCTACCCCCGCAGTTGCGCCCGCCATGGCACAAATGCCCGGCACGCCAAGTGCTTTGGCTACGCAGCCTGCTACGGCAACCGCTGCCGCGCAAGAAGACCCGCTACAAGCACTGCTGGCGGCCAAGCTGGCTAGCCCTGCGGTCGCATCAGCAACACCAGTGGCCACTGCGCCCGCCGTTGCCCCCACCGCTCCTATAGCCAAAACGGCGGCTCCAGTTGTGCTATCCAGCCCCGCACCTGCAACGCCCAGCGCGCCTGCTGTTGCGGTCGCTACCACAGCTGCGCTTGAACGCAAGCCAGAAGCCGCGCCCTCGCCCATCATTCGCGTATCAGTTCCACAGCGTGGCAGCTTGGGGCAAATTCAAGGCTTGAGCCCAGCACGCGGCAACTTTGGGCCGGAGTTGTATTCCAACGTAGCCTTTGCCATGGATCAAAAAACAGGACAAGTGCTGGTGAATAAAAACGGGCACTTTGTTTCGCCGGTAGCATCCATTACCAAGTTGATGACGGCGGTCATCACCATGGATGCCAATTTGCCCATGGACGAAATGATCACCATCACCGATGAGGATGTGGATCGCCTCAAAGGCAGCCGCTCGCGCCTGGCGGTAGGCACCACCCTGTCGCGGCAAGAACTGCTGCATTTGGCTTTGATGTCGAGCGAGAATCGTGCAGCCCACGCCTTGGGGCGCACGTATCCCGGCGGCTTGAGCGAGGCCATTCGCGCCATGAACCGCCGCGCGCTCATGCTGGGCATGCGGGATACCCGTTATGTGGAGCCAACCGGCCTGTCCAGCGCCAACCAGTCCAGCGCGCATGATTTGGCGCTGTTGGTCAAAGCCGCATACCGTTATCCGCTGATTCGCAACTACACCACCTACCCAGGCGCCGAATTTGCCGTGCAAGGGCAAATGATGCGGTTCAACAATACCAACCGCCTCATTCACAGCCCGGAATGGAATATCGGCCTGCAAAAAACAGGCTATATCTCCGAAGCAGGCCGTTGCGTAGTGATGCAAAGCAATATCGGCGGGCGCAACGTCATCATCGTTTTGCTGGACTCTGCCGGCACCAACCGCAGGGCGCAAGATGTCGAGGCTATCCGCTACTGGGTGCAGCAAGGCGGCAGCAACAGGCTAGATCGAGACGGCTCCAGCATCATTGCACATGCCCGCACATATTGATGCCCCTTTGGCACAGCAAACAACGCCACCCGTTCATATCCAACAAAGCCCCTGATACCCATTCAGGGGCTTTTTTTGGCATATGCGGCTTGCGTTTGCTTGTTTCAGCTTGCACCGGTATAGGCTCTGGGCTTGCGCTCGCAAGCGCTGCCAGGTTTTGCCAACACAGCGCCCCCCATGCATAGTCCAAGCATGCCATCAATAAACACTGCAAAACTAGGGTCTGTTCACCCTATTTTTGAAGGTGCGAACAGACTCACAAAACCGCCAATTGAGGCGTGCGACGATGCGCAGACAGGATGTCTGCGCAAGAAGCATAACAACAAGTGGCGGCTTTGTGGGCATGTTCCCTTCGGGTTACGGTCAAAAAAGAAGCTATCGCCCTTGTTGCCTGCCTTACCAAGGGTTAGCACCTTGGCTGCGGCTGGCACCTCGGCCAGTAAGCTTTTTGATCGCAACGCATTCCTCAAAAATAGGGTGAACAGGCCCTGGCTGTCGTTTCCCAATAGGTTGTTCACCCTAGAGCGTGTTATGAACTTACCCCGCTGCTCAAGAACGGCAAGGCTTTGGGCAGC
>CAYUAF010000103.1:2814-5418 GCA_964442555.1 uncultured Allobrachymonas sp. | reverse complement strand
TCTGGCCATCAGCTCGTCAAAGCCGACTTTTTTCTCCGTGACCTTGGCTTTTTCCAGCACGTAGTTGGTCACATTGTCTTCAGTCACAATCGCTTCGATTTCACTCATGCGACGTGCATCCGCCTGGTACCAGCGCACCACTTCTTCGGGCTTCTCGTAGCTGGCGGCCAGATCTTCGATGTGCGCCTTGACTTGTTCTGGCGTAGCGTGCAGTTTGTTTTGCTGCACCAGCGAAGACACGATCAAGGCCAGGCGCACGCGACGCTCTGCCAGGTTGCGGAACATGTCTGCCGGCAGTTGCACGTTGTGGGCGTCTTTCACGCCGCGTCTTTGCATATCGGCACGTGCGTTATCCATCATGGAGCTGATTTCTGCCTCTACGGTTACTTTAGGCAAATCCAGTTCGGCGATTTTGATCAACGCGTCCATGACGGCGTTTTTGTTGCGCGATTTCAGGCGGTTTTTCACTTCGCGACTCAAGTTTTTGCGGATATCGGCACGCAGCGTTTCAACTGTGCCGTCTTGCACGCCCAGTTGCTTGGCCAATGCGCCATCCACTTCGGGCAGCTGGCCTGCTTCGACTTTCTTGAGTGTGACCAGGAAGTCGGCGGTTTTGCCGGCCACTTCCTTGCCGTGGTAATCCTCAGGGAAAGTCAGCGGGAAGGTCTTGCTTTCGCCCACTTTCATGCCGCGCACGGCATCTTCAAACTCTTTGAGCATTTGGCCTTCGCCCACCATGAACTGGAATGCATCAGCCTTGCCGCCTTCAAACACTTCGCCGTCGAGCTTGCCTTCGAAATCAACCGTCACGCGGTCGCCGTCTTGCGCGGCTTGATCTGCCGGGCGTTGGGCAAAGGTGCGACGCTGCTTGCGCAGAATATCCAGCGTGCGGTCAACGGCAGAATCGTCTACCTCGGCTTCGATTTTTTCGACTTCGGCTTGGGCGATTTCGCCAAATTTCACTTCGGGGAACACTTCAAACAGCGCTTCGAACTGGAATTCGGTAGGAGAAGTAACAGGCAGCTGGTTGATGGTGGGGCGGCCTGCGATATTGAGACCCGCTTCCGTAACCGCATCGTAAAAAGCGCGGCCCACTTTATCGTTCATGACTTCTTGCTGCACCGATGCATGGTATTGCTTGGTGACCACGTTCATGGGCACTTTGCCGGGGCGGAAGCCGTCCATCTTCACGTTGCGCGCCAGCTTTTGCAAACGCTTGTTGATTTCGAAATTGATGCTTTCGGCAGGCACCGTCAGAATCAGCTTGCGCTCAAGTTTTTCAAGAGTTTCAACATTCACGCTCATCACAAAATCCTTTTTTCTTTCTCGAACGATGGCCGCCTGCCGAGCTATTGACAACAGGCTGCACAGACTCAGTTTGCTGGTGCGCGGAGCCGGACTCGAACCGGCACGCCATTGCTGGCGTCAGGACCTAAACCTGGTGCGTCTACCAATTTCGCCACCCGCGCAGAAAAGGGGCACGTTTATTCGCCTGCGGCCCGCAAAAGATGACCTGCGGCTTAAAACGGGTAATATCGGATTCTAAACGAGAACAATCCATAAACCAGCCTCTTTCAATCGGCTTTGCATTTTGGGGCCGTTTTGCCGCAAGGGGCCATGCCTTCCTATGTCGTCTTTTTCGCCTTCCGGCAGCGCCGCTGCCGCGCCTGACAATCACCCTGCCACGCACTACGAGAATTTTCCCGTAGCCAGCCGGCTGTGCCCGGCCCATATTCGCCCGGCCGTGGTGGCCATTTACCGTTTTGCCCGCACGGCCGACGATTTGGCCGATGAGGGCGAAGCCTCTGCCCAGCAGCGTTTGGAGACGTTGGCCGGCTATCGCCAAGTCTTTCAAGCCGCCTGCCAGGGCACAGAATCCGGCACACCCAATCTTTCGCACGATTCGCCTTGGCAGCACGTCATGACCCCCTTGCAGGCGGCCATACAGCGCCACGCTTTGCCGCTGCAACCTTTGCATGATTTGATCAGCGCGTTTGAGCAAGACGTGCGCCACACTGCCGCAGGCCATGTGTATGCGGACTGGGACGAGCTGGCCGACTACGCGCGGCTATCGGCCAACCCGGTGGGCCGCTTGATGCTGCATCTGTACGGCATGACGGATGCCGAAAGCCTGGCTCAAAGCGATGCCATTTGCACAGCCTTGCAGTTTTACAACTTCTGGCAGGATATTTCTTTGGATATTTCGCGCAAGCGCTATTACCTGCCGCTGCACCTATGCCAGCCTTTGGGCATTGACCCCAAACAGCCGCATTTGGCCGACCGTAATGCGCAGGCCGCGCTGATGCAAAGCCTGCTGGATTACACCGATGCGCTGATGCAGCAAGGTCGTGCTTTGCCGCATCGGCTGGCAGCGTGTGCAAGCCAAGGCAGCGCATTGTCTGCTTTGGAGTTGCAGCTGGTTTGCCAAGGCGGGCGGCGCATTGGGCAAAAAACGCGGCGTTTGGGCCCCGCCGCCATTACCAGCCGCCCTACCCTACACGCGGGCGATTGGTGCTTGCTAGCTTTGCGCACGCTGGGCGTGCAGTTTCTGCGTTAAAGCTGCGCATTGCACGCATCTGTTGCAGCTGTACTGGCTGCACGCGG
>CAYUAF010000103.1:1649-2714 GCA_964442555.1 uncultured Allobrachymonas sp. | reverse complement strand
GCAAACCATTTGCAAACCGTTTTCACACCGCTTTCAAACGCTGCATTCGGCGCTACACAGAACACAGTTGCGTGGCATCTCCCGATCAAGCCCCCCAGCAAACCACAGCCCGCGCCGATCAACGGCATTTGCCCGTGGCATATGCCCTTGGCACATGGGCTATCGACTCGGGCACAATCTTGCTTTTATCCCTTTTGTTTTTGAGTGCAGACCATGTCCTCGCCTTCGCAAAGCGTTTCGCCGCAAACATACGTACAAGAAAAAACCGTCTCGGCGGGCAGCAGCTTTTATTACGCCTTTTTGTTTCTGCCCAAGCCGGAGCGTGCCGCCATTACGGCTTTTTACGCGTTTTGCCGTGAAGTGGATGATGTGGTGGATGAAGTATCCGAAGCCGACATTGCCGCTACCAAGCTGGGCTGGTGGGCGCACGAAGTGCAGCAAGCCTTTGCCGGCAAACCCAGCCACCCCGTCATGCTGGCGCTGATGCCGCATGCCCAACGGTTTGGCATCGAGGCGCGGCACCTGCTCGCCATCATCGAGGGCTGCCATATGGATTTGCACCTGCACCGCTACGCCAATCGGGAGCAATTGCACCAATACTGCCACCTGGTTGCGGGCGTGGTGGGCGAAGTATCGGCCCGCATCTTTGGGCAAACCCAGGCGCAAACCACCGAATACGCCCACCGGCTGGGCCGCGCCTTGCAGCTCACCAACATCATTCGCGACGTGGGCGAAGACGCCATGCGTGGCCGCATCTACCTGCCGGCAGACGAATTGCGGCAATTCGGCGTAACCGAAAGCAGCCTGCTGCAACGCCAACACACGCCCGCCTTTGCGCAGTTGATGCAACACCAGGCACGCCTGGCGCACCAATGCTATGACGAAGCGCTGGCCCTGCTGCCCGCCCAAGACCGGCGCGCGCAAAAACCCGGCCTGATGATGGCCGCCATCTACCGCGACTTGCTGCGCGAGATTGAAAAAGACGGCTTTCAGGTGCTGGACCGCCGCACCAAACTCACCCCTTTGCGCAAGTTCTGGCTGGCATGGAAAGTGCAAGCCTTAGGA
>CAYUAF010000103.1:0-1549 GCA_964442555.1 uncultured Allobrachymonas sp. | reverse complement strand
TGGCAAGCCATTGCCCCCGGCTTTGGGCGCGACAGCAATGTTTTTGAACGCCACATACAACCCATCCTGCAACAGCTGGAGAAGCTGGACACAACCCGCGACATATGGGTGATAGAAAACGGCGGCAACAGCGCCCATGTTTGCGCTTTTGTCCGCAGCAAAAACAACGACAACCCCGCCAACAATGGCATGTACGTTTACATGAGCCTGCTGGCGCCCATAGCCGCTGTTGCACGCGGCCATGCGCTTGTAGATAAAAAAATCCAAAGCTTCAAGCCACCAGAACCCTCCGAAGTGCTGACCCTGGCAACAGCCGAAAACGACTGGGAACGCGCCGTGATCACCGCCATTGAACACGGAGGCTTTGAATTACTCACACCACAGCAGGCCATGACTCCGCTGCCCGCAGAAGTAACGCCTTATGAATATTGCCTAACCGCCGAACCTTGGGATCGCCTGTTTCATGTCCTCTTCAGCCTCTCCGACTAAGCCGCCCGCGCACATTGCCGTCATCGGTGCCGGCTGGGCCGGTTGCGCAGCAGCCGTGCGCGCCGTGCAAATGGGTGCGCGCGTGACCGTGTTCGAAGCCAGCCGCACCGCAGGCGGGCGCGCGCGCAGCGTGGCTTGCGACGAAGTCGATGGCGGCATGCTGGACAACGGCCAGCACATTCTGATCGGCGCTTACACCCACACGCTGGGCCTGATGCGCACCCTGGGCGCATCGCCAGAAGCCATGCTGCAACGCCTGCCGCTGGACTTGCGCACGCCAGACGGGCATGGCTTGCAGCTGCGCCCATCTGCTTTTGCATCGCTAGCTGCCGCCAGCGCCATTGCCCGCGCCAAGGGCTGGAGCTGGAGCGAAAAATGGCGTTTGCTGCACGCCGCTACCCGCTGGCAATGGCAAGGCTTTACCTGCCCCGAGCAGCACAGCGTGGCCCGGCTGTGCCAATCCTTGGGGCCAGTGGTTTTGCAAAACCTGATCGAGCCTTTGTGCGTAGCCGCCTTTAACAGCGCCCCGCATGAAACCAGCGGCCAAGCCTTTTTGCGCGTGCTGAAAGATGCGTTGTTTGCAGCCCCCGGCGCATCAGATGCGCTCATCGCCCGCGTACCCTTCGGCCAACTCGTGCCCGAACCAGCACTGGCCTGGCTGCAAGCGCACGGCGCCCGCGTGGCCTTGGGGCACCGCGTGTTGGCATTGCAGCCAACGCCCGGCGGCTGGCAACTGCCGTGCAACCAGCCAGCGTTTCAGCACGATTTGCCCGAAAACACCTTTGACCAGATCATTCTGGCCTGCCCCGCCTGGGAAGCTGCCCGCCTGGTGCAAGAAGCCGCGCAACACCCCCAGCTACCCGCAGCCGCCAGCGGCGCCATGCAGCACTGGGCGCAACAAGCCGCCGCCTTGCAGCACGTGCCCATTGCCACCCTGTACGCCTGGTGCCCCAGCCAGGCCTGCGCCCGGCTGCGCCCCATGCAGGCGCTGCATTGCCAATCCAAAGACGAAGCGCAATTCGTGTTTCATCACGCGCACCGGCAACGCCCGGCTGGCTTG
>CAYUAF010000102.1:0-5532 GCA_964442555.1 uncultured Allobrachymonas sp. | reverse complement strand
GGTGCATCGGTGTCTTTGAGGTTGTCAAGTTCCACACAAAACGGCATAGAGCCCACAAAGGCGCTCACAAAACTGTCAATTGAGGCGTGCGACGATGCGCAGACTGGGTGCCTGCGCAATAAGCACAACAACGTGTCGGGCTTTGTGGGCATATTCCCTTCGGGTTGTGATCAAAAGAGCAACTCATCCTTGTTGCCTCATTGCCAAGACATAGCTCCTTGGCTGCGGCTGACGTTTTGGTGAATGATCTTTTCAAATGGCCTTTTTGCTCGCAACGCATGCTTCAAAAATAGGGCGCAAAAGCCCTAGCCACATCGGCAAAACACCGTGTTTTGCATTGCTTGCCCCCTGCCACACCTGGCAGCCAGTGCAACGGCCAGCCCTGCAAACAAACAAGGCCAGCATATCTGCCGGCCTTGACGTAATTTGATGCATATACAGGCATGGCGGCAACGCCGCACCCCGCAACACCTGGGCCGTTGCGGCGCACATGCGGCCATCTGCGCCACAGGCCCTGTCCATCCCCATCAGTGATTGAGGATTTTGTCCAAAAAGTCCTTGGTGCGCGGCTGGCGGGCATCCGGGTTGCCGAAGAACTCTTCCTTGCTGCAATCTTCCAGAATCTTGCCGCCCACGTCCATGAAGATTACACGATCGCTCACCTTGCGCGCAAAGCCCATCTCGTGGGTCACGCACATCATGGTCATGCCCTCGTTGGCCAGTTGCACCATTACATCCAGCACCTCGCCCACCATTTCGGGATCCAGCGCCGAGGTCGGTTCGTCAAACAGCATCACGATGGGGTCCATGCTCAACGCCCGCGCAATCGCCACGCGCTGCTGCTGGCCGCCGGAGAGCTGGCCGGGGAACTTGTCTTTGTGTGCGAGCAGGCCCACGCGATCCAGCATTTTCAGACCGCGCTCTCTGGCTTCGGTCAGGTTACGACACAAGACCTTGACCTGGCCGATGGTCAGGTTCTCGGTTACCGACAGATGCGGGAACAGCTCAAAGTGCTGAAACACCATGCCCACATGGCTGCGCAGCTTGGGCAGATCGGTTGCAGGGTCATTGACCTTGATGCCATTGACCGTGATTTCGCCTTTCTGAATCGGCTCCAGCCCATTGACAGTTTTAATCAGCGTGGATTTGCCGGAGCCGGACGGGCCGCACACCACCACCACTTCGCCTTTGTGAATGTGGGTAGAGCAATCGTTGAGCACCTGCATGGTGCCGTACCACTTGCTGACGTTTTTGATTTCAATCATTGTGTTTTCCTTTGCAAAACCCGTATTAGCGGATGATGGCAATTTTCTGGTTGATGCGTTTGACGATGTATGACAAGCCGTAGCAAATCACAAAGTACACCACGGCAGCGATCAGATAGCTCTCGATGGTGCGGCCAAACAGCTTGCCCGAATTGTCAAAGCCCTTGAACAAATCGTAGGCGCCAATGGCAAATACCAGCGATGTATCTTGCAGCAGGATGATGACCTGCGTCAAAAACACCGGCAGCATGTTGCGAAAGGCCTGCGGCAAAATCACCAGGCGCATGTTTTGGCCATACGTCATGCCCAGCGCAAAGCCGGCATTGACCTGCCCGTGCGGAATGGACTGGATGCCCGCGCGCACGATCTCGGCAAAGTACGCCGCCTGAAACGCAATGAACGTGATGATGGCCGAGGCCTCCGCACGCGAGGTATTGGGCACGCCAATGGCGCTGTAAAAACTTGGCGGCACCAGCAAGAAGAACCACAAAATCACCATCACCAGCGGAATGGAGCGCATGCCGTTGATGTAGATGGAGGCAGGCACTTCCAGCCATTTGGTGCCGGACAGGCGCATCAGCGCCAAAATGGTGCCGAAGAAGATGCCGCCAATCGTGGCAACGGTGGTCAGAAACAAAGTGAAGTACAAGCCTTTGAGCAGGTAATCCTGCACAAATTGCCAAGTTACAAAACTGAAGTCGAGTGCTGCCATTACCGACCTCCTGGCGTTCTGCTAGCCGCAACCAAACCGGGCACGCGGGTGCGTTTCTCGATAAAGCCCAGCACGCGGTTCACGAAAAAGGCCGTAATCACATACAGCACCGTTACCGCCAAATACACGGTAATGGGGCGGGATGTTTCTTCGCCCACCTGCATGGCGAACTGCGACAATTCGGCAATCGATACGGCAAAGGCTGCCGACGAGTTCTTGACCAGGTTCATCGACTCGCTGGTCAGCGGCGGCAAGATGATGCGCACGGCCATGGGCAACAGCACATAGCGGTAAGTCTGCCAAGTGCTCATGCCCAGCGCCTGCGCGGCATAGCGCTGCCCGCGCGGTAGCGACTGAATGCCGGCACGTACCTGCTCGGCAATACGGGCCGAAGTGAAAAAGCCCAACGCAAACACCACCAGCACAAAGCTAGGCAGTTGTTTGAACGCGGGAATCAATGCCGGCAGCACAAAGTACCAGATGAAAATCTGCACCAGCAACGGAATATTGCGAAACAGCTCCACCCAGGCCGCGCCCAGGCGATTGAGGATGCGACCGCTGGCTCGGTCTTGCGGCAATGTGCGCACGATGCCGACCAAGGCGCCCACCAACAAAGCCAGCAACAAGGCGCCAGCCGAAACGGCAGCCGTCCAGCCCCAGGCTTTGAGCATCCAATTCAGATATGTGTAGTCATCTCCACGTCCGAAACAGCCCGGTACGGTCTCGGATGTGACGATGTCTTTGCAGAAAACCTGCCAGTCCCAACTCATGGGCATTCTCCAATCCAGCGGCCCGCAGCCAGCCATGCGTTGCTGGGAGCCGCGCTTTCATCAACACAGATCGCGTGACGCAAAATGCTCCGGACACGCCGGAGCATTTTGCTCGCAATCACAGCCCCGCTTATTTTTGCGCGTATTCTTCCATGGGCTTGTTGTTCGGATTTTCCCAGGCTTCTTTGGTGCTGGCAGACAAAGGCAGATTCAACGTGACGTTGTTTGGGGGAATAGGCTGCATGAACCACTTGTCATACAGCTTGGCCAACGAGCCATCCGCCACTTGGCGCTTGATGCTTCTATCCACCGCCTCTTTGAACTTGGCATCGCCTTTGGGCAACATGCAGGCAATGGGTTCAACCGAGAGCACTTCGCCCACGATCTTGAAGTTTTGCGGCGTGCGCGAACGGGCGATATTGGCCGCCAAGATGGATGCATCCATCACGAAAGCGTCGGCCTTGCCGGTTTCCAGCAGCAGGAAGCTTTCAGCATGGTCTTTGCCCATCACTTCCTTGAATTGCAGGTCTGCCGCGCGCTTGTGCTTGCGCAAGTGCTGAATCGAGGTGGTGCCGGTCGTTGTGGCAATTGTTTTGTTGGCCAGGTCTTTTACGCTGCCAATGTTGGAATCGGCCCGTACGGCCATGCGCACTTCTTCCACATATGTGGTTACGGCAAAGTCCACATCTTTTTGCCGTGTGGCGTTGTTGGTGGTAGAGCCGCATTCAAAGTCGATGGTGCCGTTTTGCAGCAAAGGAATGCGGTTTTGCGAAGTGATGACCTGGTAGTTGATTTTGAGATCGGGCGCATTCAGCTCTTTTTTCAGATCGTCCACAATGCGCTCAGCCATTTCGGTATGAAAGCCTACGTATTTGCCGCCGCCAATGCTAAAGCCCAGGCCGGATGAGTCGCGCACGCCCAGATTGACAACGCCGCTGCTCTTGATTTTGGCCAATGTATCTGCCGCACGCGCTTCGGCAGGGGCAGAAGCAGGGGTAGATGCGGCCGCGCTGCCTGCGCCTGCCGCCGTTGGCGCACTTTTATCGCCACAGGCAGTAAGCCCTGCTGCCGCCAGAACGGCTAGCGCCAATGTGGTTTTGGAAAGGATTGCACGTTTCATCAAACACCTCCGTCATGAATCGAATTGGAAGGGAGAGCCGTCTCGGTCAGCTTGGAATTGCTTTACTTGGGCCCATAAAGGATATGCACTGGCTTGAACCGCCCAGCCATACGCAGAGCGTCTTGCCGCTACGAGCGTCCATTCCGGAAAAAAGTCCCCGCAATGCAGGCGCGTATTGTATTCGTGCAAACCGCTGTGAATTTACCATTGCTTGCGCAAAAGAAAAATGGATACAAACCCTATTCACAGGGCATACGATACCTTCTTTTTGGCGCTATGCAGCTTAGGGTTTATGCCAACATTGGCAGCCCAACCGGTGCAGCCTAATCAGTGATTTCACGCGATACAGCCGCCCAGCAGTACAAAGCCGGCGAAAAACATGCCTGATGCAGGCAATCACAAATCACCAACCAAGGGATTCACGCCGCCAGGCCTGCAACGTCTGCGGATGTTGCAAACACGTGATCTTGTTGCAACAAATGCAAATGGCAATTTTTTTCTTGCACAACAGCGCGCAAAGCATCCAGGCCTTGCACAATGGCCGCCTTGTCGCCGGGCTTGAGATGGCTGAGATACAGCTCAAACCCTCCGTTGTGCAGATGCTCGCCCATATCTTGCGCCAAGGCATGCGCCGTGTAGTGGCCGGTCAAGTCGGCAAAGTCCTGGTCTTCGTCTGCAAACGTGCATTCGGCCACCAGCCAACGCAGGCGCTGGCCTTGCTGCGGCAGCTGATTGATGTACTGCCACAACGCGGGGTTGCGCCCCGTATCACCCGTAAACAGCCAGGTATTCTCGTTTTGATGCACGGCAAACCCAACTGTCGGCACATTGTGCGCTGCATGCACTGCCTCAACACAACGCCCGTTTGACAAGGCCATGTTGCTGCCCTCCTCAATGGGCAGCAACTCCAGCACCGGCTGTTGCGGCGTAGGCAGGCGGGTAAAGTCGGGCCAGATGTGCTCGTTGAAAATATGCTGGCGCAAAACCGCCAATACCTCTGCTTGCGCATAAACCTTGATGGGCGGCAATTGTTTTTCCAGCCGATACCGCATGACGCTATCCACCAGAAACGGCAAGCCCGCAATATGGTCCAGATGGGCGTGCGTTAAAAAAACCTGATGTATCCCCAACTGCACCGCCAGCGGCAAATGGCATACGCCGGTGCCTGCATCAATCAAGGTATCGTCATCCAGCAAAAAAGCCGTGGTGTGAATGCCGGTATCTATTCCGCCCGATGCGCCCAAGACTTTGATGTGCATGATTCGATGTGTAGCGAGGAGGATGCGCCGTGCGTGGTGTACTACTGCGGCATGTTCTGCTTTGCGATGGCTGCGCAGGGCGATGGCTTTGACATGACGCTCATTCTATGGCTCAGCCTACCCGACAAAAAAGCGTAACGTGCCAAAAAATTCACACCCATTCAAACTGCCTCCCTGCTTGCTTAGGCTGCCAATACGCAAAAGCCGCCCAATACACCCTTGCCCAGTTTGGCTGCAACTTTTTGGCACAGCCCCTGCGCCCGTGCTGCACCCCACGCGCCGTAGCTTGAATTTGCACAGTCCATGCAGCCACGCAAAGCGCCAAGGCCGTTTGGCAGCTCGGATGTCCGCTTTTGGCTCTATGCCGTTTTGTGTGGAACTTGACAACCTCAAAGACACCGATGCA
>CAYUAF010000101.1:0-5682 GCA_964442555.1 uncultured Allobrachymonas sp. | reverse complement strand
CGGTTGTCCAGCGCGCTGGGCAGGCGAAAGCCGTAGTCCACCAGCGTTTGCTTGCGCGAGCGGTCGCCGTTGTACATGCCGCCGAGCTGGCCGATCATGTTGTGGCTTTCGTCCAGAAACATGATGGTGTCGGCAGGCAGGTAGTCGGTCAGGGTGGCGGGCGCTTCGCCCGGGGCGGTGCCGGCTAGGTGGCGCGAGTAGTTTTCAATGCCTTTGCAGTGGCCCACTTCGGCCAGCATTTCAAGGTCGAAGCGGGTGCGCTGCTCCAGCCGCTGGGCTTCGACGAGCTTGCCCGCATCATGAAAGTATTGCAGGCGCTCGGCCAGTTCGAGCTTGATGCCTTCGATGGCGCTGAGCACCTGCTCGCGCGGGGTTACGTAGTGGCTGCTGGGGTAAACGGTAAAGCGCGGCAGGCGCTGGCGGATTTTGCCGGTGAGCGGGTCGAACAGTTGCAGGGTTTCGATCTCGTCGTCAAACAGTTCGATGCGCAGCGCCAGCTCGCTGTGTTCGGCCGGAAAGATGTCGATGGTGTCGCCGCGCACGCGGAATTTGCCGCGCATGAATTCCTGCTCGTTGCGCTGGTACTGCATGCGTACCAGCTGCTGGATGATGTCGCGCTGGCTGTAGCGGTCGCCCTCGCGCAGCGTCATGATCATTTGGTGGTAGCTCTCGGGCTTGCCAATGCCGTAAATGGCGCTGACGGTAGCGACGATGACGACATCGCGCCGCTCCAGCAGGCTTTTGGTGCAGCTCAGGCGCATTTGCTCGATGTGTTCGTTAATGGCGCTGTCTTTTTCGATGAACAAGTCGCGCTGCGGCACGTAGGCTTCGGGCTGGTAGTAGTCGTAGTAGCTCACGAAATATTCGACCGCGTTTTTGGGAAAGAACTCGCGAAACTCGCTGTACAACTGCGCCGCCAGCGTTTTGTTGGGCGCAAAGATGATGGCGGGCCTGCCCAGCCGGGCAATGACGTTGGCCATGGTGTAGGTTTTGCCCGAGCCGGTTACGCCCAGCAGAGTTTGGTAGACCTCGCCGTTTTCAACGCCTTCAACCAGCTGGGTAATGGCCGTGGGCTGGTCGCCCGCAGGCGGGTAGGGCTGAAAGAGTTGAAAAGGCGAATCCGGGTATTGCACAAAAGTGCCGGATGCGGGGGGGGCGGCGGGCGGTTGGGTGGCGTCTGTGGCCGGGGCTTGCGGTGCTGTCATGAAACGGTGGCGGGTGTGAATGGGGGTGCAAAAACCATGGCAAGAAGGGCGAGGGCGCGGATGGCTGTGCAAGGCCGGGCGCGGGGCGGCGGGCGTGTGCGGCAGCCTTGTTCCTTATCCTTGCGCTCCCTTTCTTTGTAATTAATCAAGTGGCTTCAAACTGTTTCAAACGGCTTTAAGCAGGCTCGCGCCAGGCGATGTGCATGCTGTGCAGCGTTTGCTGCAAGGCGGCAAATGCGGCGTCTGCCTGTGCGTTGGGGCCTTTAACGCCCAGCTCAATGTGCGGGCCATGCACGGGGTGGGCGACGCTGGGCAGGCTGAAGATTTTGACATCGGGCCAGCGCTGCTCAATGCTTTCCATCACGGGGGTCAATACGGCTTCGGATGCGTTGGGTAGAATCAGCGCGCGCTCGGTCCAGTCGCGCACCTGCTGCCATTGCGCATAGTAACGATCAAGCACCCAGGCCATCATGGGGTGCGCCATGACCGGAAAGCCCGGAAAGAAATGCGCATGCCCGACCGAAAAGCCCGCAATGCGGTTGAATGGGTTGGGAATGATTTCAGCCGTGGCGGGCAACACCGCCATGTGCAGGCGCTGCACATTGTCGGCGCGCTGGGCGTCAAACGTTTCGCCCGCCTCGCGGGCCATGGCCTGCATGCGCTGCTCGATCAAATCACGCGCTACCGGGTGCATGGCCAGTTCTACCCCCGCTGCGGCAGCAGCGGCCTGGCGCGTGTGGTCGTCCGGCGTGGCGCCAATGCCCCCGCAGCACATCACCACATCGCCTGCGGAAAACACTTGCCGCAGCAGTTGTGTGAGCTGCGCGCGGTCATCGCCCACGATGTGCACATAGGCCAGCGCCAAGCCGCGTGCGCCCAACAGCTCGATGGTTTTGGGAATGTGGCTGTCGCTGCGGCGGCCGGAGAGGATTTCGTCGCCCACCACAATCAGGCCAAAGCGCGGCAGGCTGTCGTGCGCGGGCGGAGGCTGAATGCCTTGCGGCGCGTCGGGGTGGGGGATGCGGTTAGTGCTCGTCATGAGGGGGCGTGTTGTTGGGCAGGGTCAAGGTGGGCGCTGCATGGGCCGGTGCTGGGGGCGTGGCATCTGCTGCAACAGTGGATGCGCTGCCGTGCGGGGCATTTTCTGCGCGCAGCAACTCCAGTGCCCGCAGGCAAAAGTGCCCAAACCAGAGTGTGGAAAAGACAAACACCAAGGTGTACAGCCACAGGGCAATGGGCGCCAGAATAAAAAACAGGCCGATCGCCAACGCGCCTGATGCCAGCAGCAGGCCGGGCGCAGAACCCAGCAGGCCGGTGATGATGCCCATGCCCAGCAGCGTGAAACGGTGGCGCTGGGTTAGTGTGCGGCGCTCTTGTGCGCTGGCGTGCTCGGCCAAAACGTCATACGGCAATAGCTTGGCTACCAGCCAGCCACCGATTAGCGACGGTATTACCAAGCCCAACGGTGGCAGCAGCCAAAGCGGCAGGCTCGCCAGCATGATCAACAGCGCCAGCAGGGTGTAGCCCACCGACCAGAAGGCGCTGGCCAACAGGGCACCGCCACGCTTTTTTTCCAGCGTGGGAAAGCGGCGTTGCGCCACTATGCGCATCAAGGCGGGCGTGCTCAGCCACGTAACCACCAGCAAACAGGCAATCAGAATGGCGGGAATGGCCACGCACAGCACCAGCAGGCGGGGTAAAAAGTGCAGGTAATCCGCCAGATTGAGCCAGCCCAGGCCGCGCAGCACGGCGGCCTCCAGCGCACTGCCTTGCAGCCAGCTTTGCATGGCGGCAACAGAAGGCTGCCAACCCCAATAGGCAAAGGCAAATACGGCCAGCACCAGCGTAGCAAGCGGCGCCAGCGAAAGAACAATCACCGGCGGATACAGGCAATAGGCCACGGCCCGCCACAGGGAGTCAAGCATGTTTTTCATCGGCCGCAGTGTATAGGAATCGGGCGCGGGCAGGGGGCGTGGGGCTATCGCCTTGAACAAGGCCGGCAAGGGGGCAGGCGTGCATCTGCCCGCATCTGATCACGTGCCGGATGGCGGCAAAACATCACCTGCTGCGCAGGCGTGCGGCTGGCCCATAATGGCAGCTCTATGCAACATCCGGATCATCCCCCCCGCCCCGATGAAAGCCTGGCCGGCATCGTGCAGGCCACGGCGGATACGCTGCCGCACCAGCCCGACGTGCTGGCGCATGCGCGTGCTTTTGTGCAGCCGTTGCTGGCCAGCATGACCCTGCCCAGCGGAGAAAACACATTTGCCCATGCCGAAGGGGTGGCGCGCATACTGGCCCATATCGGCAGCGCGCCCAATTTGCAGGCGGCGGCCTATTTGGTATATGCGGCAGAGCACCTCAACAAACCGCAAGAGCTGATTGAGCAGGTATTTGGCAAAGAGTTTGCCGAGCTGGCGCTGGAAGCCATGCGCCTGATGCATTTGCAGCGCAACCAGCGCCTGCAACGCGCAGGCGTGGGGCAGGCCAACCAGATCGAGGTGGTGCGCAAAATGCTGCTGGCCTTTTCGCGCGACTTGCGCGTGATCTTGCTGCGCCTGGCATCGCGCCTGCAAACCCTGCGCTACATGGCGGCCAACAAAATCGACGTGCCGCACGAGCTGGCGGTGGAATCGCTGCATGTGCTGGCCCCTTTGGCCAACCGCCTGGGCATTTGGCAAATCAAGTGGGAGCTGGAAGATCTGGCCTTTCGCTTTCTGGAGCCGCAAACCTACCGGCAAGTGGCGCAGTGGCTGGACGAAAAGCGCGATCAGCGCGAGCAACGCGCCGAGCACTTGCGCCAGGCGGTGCAGCAAGGGCTGGCCGAACAAGGCATACAGGCGCAGGTGCAGGCGCGGCCCAAGCACATCTACAGCATCGTGAAAAAAATGCGGGGCAAGGCGCTGGATTTTTCGCAAATCTACGATGTGATGGCCTTGCGCGTCATCGTGCAAGACGTGAAAGAGTGCTACGCCGCCCTGTCGTGGGTGCACAGCCTGTACGAACCGGTTAGCAGCGAGTTTGACGACTACATTGCCCGCCCCAAAGCCAACGGCTACCAATCGCTGCACACCGTGGTGCAGCAGCCGCAGGCCGATGGCAGCTTGCGCCCGGTTGAAATCCAGATTCGCACCCAGGCCATGCACGCGCACGCCGAAACAGGCGTAGCCGCACACTGGGCATACAAAGAAGCAGGCGCCAAAGGCTACGCCGGGCACAACGCCAGCAGCGCTTACGAAAGCAAAATCGCCGTGCTGCGCCAACTGTTGGCGTGGGAGCGCGACTTGGCGGGCGACGAGCGCCAATCCGCCGCGCAGCCCGCATCTGCCGCAGGCGGCGGCTTGCTGCAAGACCGCATCTATGTACTCACGCCCGATGCCGCCATTGTGGAACTGCCCCAGGGCGCCACGCCGGTGGACTTTGCGTATGCCGTGCACACCACCTTGGGGCACCGCTGCCGGGGCGCGCGGGTAGATGGCGCCATGGTGCCGTTGAACACCCCGCTGCAAAACGGGCAAACAGTCGAAATCACCGCCGCCAAAGAAGGCGGCCCCTCGCGCGACTGGCTCAATGCCGAACAGGGCTACCTTGCCAGCCACCGCGCCCGCGCCAAAGTGCGCGCCTGGTTCAACGCGCTGGCGCAGCAAGGCGCCATTGCACGCGGGCGCGAAGCCGTTGAAAAACTCTTGCAGCGCGAAGGCAAAACCGCGCTCAAGCTAGACGATCTGGCGGGGCAGCTGGGCTTCTCAAATGCAGAGGCATTGTTTGAAGTCGTGGGCAAAGACGAGTTTTCGCTGCGCAATATCGAATCGGTACTCAAGCCGCAAGAACCGGCACCCAGCGCAGACGAAATCCTTTTGCAAAAGCAAACCCAGTGGCAGGGCAAAGCCCAGGCCAGGGCGTCGGATAAAAGCGGCATTCTGGTAGTGGGCATGGGCTCGCTCATGACACAACTGGGCAAATGCTGCAAACCTGCGCCGCCAGACCCCATTGGCGGCTTCGTTACGCGGGGCAAAGGCGTCAGCGTGCACCGGCTGGACTGCGTGAACTACCGCAATATGGTGCGCGATACGCCCGAACGCGCGATCGAAGTGCAATGGTGCGCCGATACGGCAACCTCGGCTGATGGCGCGGGCTACTCAGTCGATGTGTTGCTGCAAACCAATAACCGCCCCGGCCTGCTGCGCGACATCACGGAACTGCTAGCGCGCGAAAAAATGCCCATCATCGGCATGCAAACCACCCCCGGCAAAGACGTAAGCCACATGCAGCTTACGCTCCAGGTTGCCAACACCAACCGCTTGCGGCAGGTATTGACGGAGCTGGGCAATATAGACGGCGTCATCCTGGCACGCAGGCGGCATTAGCAATGGGCACTGCATGCGCAGCGGTCAGACCGACTGCAAGCGCCATCTGCACATTCATCGATAAAGCGTAGCTGCGGTTCAATCAAGAGGTTGCACAAAGTGACTGTGCT
>CAYUAF010000100.1:0-5698 GCA_964442555.1 uncultured Allobrachymonas sp. | reverse complement strand
TTCCCACCTTCGGCAACCCCAGCGGTGCCACACTGCCGCTGGAGCGCCGCAAGCGGATACTGGAGCTGGCCGCCCAATACCAAACGCTGGTGATTGAAGACGACCCCTATGGCGATTTGTATTTTCATGCCGCACCACCACCCAGCTTGCTGGCGCTGGCCGAGCAGGTGCCGGGCAGCGCAGACTGGCTGGCGCACTGCGGCAGCCTGAGCAAAATCATGTCGCCGGGCTTGCGGCTGGGCTGGCTGGTAGCGCCCCCAGCCTTGCTGGCGCAGGCCGTCATGTGCAAGCAGTTCAGCGATGCCAATACCAGCATGTTTGCGCAGGCTACTGCCGCAGCCTATCTGCAATCGGGCCGCCTGCCTGCCACGCTGGAAAAAGTCCGCACCACGTATGCCGCCCGCGCGCGCCAAATGGGCGCTTGCCTGCGCCGCGAGCTGGGCGATGCGGTGGAATTTACCGATCCGCAAGGCGGCATGTTCTTTTGGGTGCGTTTAACCGGCGCACGCGGCACCACCCGAGATGCTGCCGCCTATGCCCAACAAGCCATTCAGCATCTGGTGGCTTTTGTGCCCGGTGCCGCTTTTTTTGCCGAAAAGCCGGACCCCTCTTTTTTACGCATGAGCTTTGCCACGGCCAACGAGCAAAACATCGAGCAAGGCATCATCCGCATGGCGCAAGCTTTGCAACAGGCGTAAAGCGCGATCGCTTTCGCCCTGCCTGCTGGCACAACAGCCTCCGCGGCTACCCGGCCCTTTCAGCCATCCAACCTTCTACAGGCTGTCGCACACAAACAAAAACGCCTTCCGTTTCGGAAGGCGTTTTTTATCATGCGCAGCCTGCGTAATTACTGGGCCGCAGAAGCAGCGGATGCACCGGCAGATGCCGCGCCAGATGCTGCATCGGCCACGGCACCGGCAGCTTGCTCACCCCAGGCGGCGGGGTATTTGTAGCCGGCAAAGCGCTGTTTGGCATAGGCTTTGAACGCGTCGGAGTTATACGCTTCGGTCACGTCTTTAAGCCATTGGCTGTCTTTATCCGCAGTCTTGACGGCAGACCAGTTCACGTAAGCGAAGCTTGGCTCCTGGAACAAGGCTTCAGTCAGTTTCATGCCGCTGCTCATGGCGTAGTTGCCGTTTACCACGGCAAAGTCCACATCGGCACGGCTACGCGGCAACTGGGCGGCTTCCAGCTCGACGATTTTGATGTTCTTCAGGTTCTCGGCAATATCGTTTTTGGAAGCAGTCAGCGGATTGACGCCGTCTTTCAGCTTGATCCAGCCCAGCTCGTTGAGCATGACCAGAGCGCGGGCAAAGTTGGAAGGATCGTTGGGCGCAGAAACGGTGCTGCCTTCTTTGACTTCATCCAGCGATTTCAGCTTGCCGGGGTACAGGCCCAGGGGCGCGGTCGGCACCTGAAAAGCCTCGACGATATCCAGCTTGTGCTCAGCCTTGAAGTTGTCCAGATACGGCTTGTGCTGGAACACGTTGATGTCTAGTTCGCCTTGCGCCAGAGCCTGGTTGGGGCGCACATAGTCGGTAAATTCAACCAGCTTGACGGTGTAGCCTTTTTGCTCCAGCGCAGGCTTGATCTGGTCTTTGACCATATCGCCAAAATCGCCTACGGTGGTGCCGAATACGATTTCTTTTTTCTCCGTATTGGCACTTGTGGCAGCCGAAGCGGCGTCAGAAGCCGCAGATGCGGCAGCAGGCGCAGCGTTTTGCTGTTGCCCGCCGCAAGCGGCCAGCGTCAATGCCAGCAAGCCGGCAGAAAATGTTTTGAGTAAAGCAGATGCTTGCATATGAAAATGCTCCTTGGTGACACATAAAAAGCCGCCTGAGAGGTTGGTTCAAGACGGCTCACGAAAAAAACTAACGCTTATCCAGCTTGTGCGCAATCCACGTACCCAGACTTTGAATCAGCACCACCAGCAATACCAGAACCGCCACGATGAAAACGATCACTTCGGTCTGGTAACGGTAATAGCCGTAGCGAATCGCCAAATCCCCCAGCCCGCCGCCGCCAATCATGCCGGCTGCCGCACTGTATGACAGCAGGCTGATCGCCAGCACGGTAATGCTGGACACCATGCCTGCGCGTGCCTCGTTCAGCAACACTTTGCGAACAATCGCCAGCGGCGTTGCGCCCATGCTGATGGCTGCTTCAATCACGCCGCGCGGTACTTCGCGCAGATTCTGCTCCACCAGGCGGGCGAAGTAAAACATGCCGGATACGCTCAGCACCAGCGAAGCGGCAACCGGGCCGATGGTGCTGCCGACAATGGCGCGGGTTGCGGGAATCATGGCGATCATCAAAATCACGAACGGGAATGCACGCATCAAATTGACCACGCTATCCAGCACCAGGTTCACGGGAAGGTTGTAGTGCAGTTGGCGGTTGGCCGTCATGAACAGCAGCACGCCCAGCACCGTGCCAAACAGAGCGGCACATGTGGTGGAAAGACCTACCATGATGAATGTTTCCCACAGCGCCTGCACGATTTCGCTGCGCATGGCAACAATGCTTTGAAAGGCAGAGGCAAAGCTCATCTCAATCCTCCTGCACCAGTTCGCAACCGATGGCAGACTGGGCATGGATGCGGTTGTTCACCACATCCACCACTTCTACCAACTGGCCGTGGTGCAACAGCGCGGCACGGTCGCACAGGCGGCGAATCACGCTCATCTCGTGGGTCACAATCACAATGGTGACGTTGAAGCGCTTGTTGATATCTTCCAGGCAGCCCAGCACGCTGCGGGTGGTGGCGGGGTCAAGCGCGGAAGTCGGCTCATCCGCCAAAATGACTTGCGGCTTGGGTGCCAAAGCGCGTGCAATGCCCACGCGCTGTTTTTGCCCGCCGGACAATTGCGCCGGGTAATGGCCTGCTCGGTTAGCCAAGCCCACAATGTCCAGACATTCGGCCACGCGGGCTTTGATTTTTTCAGGTGGCCAGCCTGCAATTTCCAGTGGGAACGCCACGTTATCGGCCACGGAGCGGTTACTTAGAAGATTGAACTGCTGAAACACCATGCCAATTTTTTGGCGTGTCTGGCGCAATTGTGCAGCGCCCAACGCCGTCAAATTCTGGCCGTTTACGGTAACCGTGCCGCTATCGGGGCGCTCAAGCAGATTGATCAAGCGCAGCAGCGTGGACTTGCCCGCGCCGGAATACCCCATCAGGCCGAACACTTCGCCCGCCTTGATGTGCAGCGAAACCGGCTCTACGGCAGTAAACCACGTTTGATCGCGGTGTTGATAGCGTTTGGTGACGCTGTCTAGAATAATCATCAGGATCTTCTCAAAGACAACAAAAAAGCCCGGTGCATGACACAACGGGCTTTGCAAACGCAATGGCTGCCGGGCAACCACACGCTTTAGCTGTTTAAGCGCCCGCAAGCTGTGTCAAATCGGCGCAATCAGAAGGTGCGTAAGCGTACTACAGGCACAAGACAGCGTCAAGTTTTAATACGCAATCTCCACAATCCGCATGTGGAACCCGCGTTTTTTCAAACACCTTTGCCAGCACATGCATGCGGCAAAAAACGATAGGTTGCGCGGGCTTAAAAAATTCCAGACAACACCGAGTCAGGAAAAACCAAAAAAGCTGTCACACCGGCTATCACACGCGTTTACGCTGCTTTTTCAACCCGCCCAAGCAGCCAAGCTTGTGTGCATTAGTTCCCACAACAGCCGAAAAGCAAACGCCAAGTACAACTCAAGCACAACAGCTGCGCCATGGCGCTCACGGTTGCCGCCAACCGGCAACCGTTATCGAATCCACTGATGAAAAATCAATTGCCCGTATTGGCTGCGGCAGGCTGGCACTGGTGTTCTTGCACCTGCAAGTCGTTCTCGCGGGCGAATTGCTCTATATATGCCCATGCTTGGGGATAGTGCTCGCGCAGTTCAACATCCACGAACAGGCAGCGCACGCCGCCATCTGTTCCCGGCATGCACCACGGCGAATAGCTGATATGGTCGCCCAAGCGCCGCATGGCCTGCGGGCGATAGGGGCTCATTACGCCCGCCAGGCGCTCGGCCCAGTTGCTGGGACGGAAAGTGCGCCCATCGCTGGTCACGCCGCGAATGACTATTTTCCTGTCCAAGCAATCTGTCATGTCCGTATCTTCCTTTTTATTTGCTGATGGGCACAGCGCCGACCATATCCGTGCCGCAACCCAGCGGCATATTATGCGGCATTCTGCCTCGCAAAATGTGGTCTTTTCAGCGCTGAAGCGCCCAAGGCAAGCCCACGCCATGGCGGTCAAGCCACCGCAGCAGCCAGGCAATGCCTTCAAACGGTAGCAAGCACATTCACCCCAATGCTTGCGCTGCAAGTACGGGTTTAACCGGCCAAGCGCTTACTTCAACCAGCCGCGCCGCCTGAAATACCACATGGGCAGCAAGGCGCTGGCCACCATCAAGCCGATGGCCCATAGGTAGCCGTATTTCCAACCCAGCTCGGGCATGAAGCGAAAGTTCATGCCGTAGAGGCTGGCAATCAGCGTGGGCGGCAGCAAGGCCACGCTGGCAACCGAGAACAGCTTGATGATTTTGTTCTGGTTGATGTTGATGAAACCCACGGTGGCATCCATCAAGAAGTTGATTTTGTCGAATAAAAAGGTGGTGTGGCTATCCAGCGAATCGATGTCGCGCATGATCTGGCGCGCTTCGGAAAACTGCTCGTCATTGAGCATGCGGCTGCGCATCATGAAGCTGACTGCACGGCGCGTATCTGTTGCGTTGCGCCGAATGCGCCCGTTCATGTCTTCCTGGCGGGCAATGGTGGCCAGCACTTCACCGGCCACATCGTCCGTCACATCGCCTTTGAGCACTTGCCCGCTGACTCTTTCCAGCTCCACATGAATTTCTTCCAGCGTATCGGCGCTGTATTCGATATCCGCATCAAACAGCTTCAGCAGCAGCTCTTTGGCGTCGGAGATCAAACCCGGCATGCGGCGCGCGCGCATGCGCGTTAAGCGAAACACCGGCACCGTTTCGTCGTGTATGGAAAAGAGGATGTTGTAGTTTTTTAGCTCGGGCTTGTTCTGGTTGAGGATGAAGGCCACACGCTCCATGCCCGGCTCGTCAAAATCCGCCACCAAAAAGTCCGAACGGATGTGCAGCTCGCCATCATCCCCTTCGTAAAAGCGGGCGGATTCCTCAATGTCTTCGTCTATCGCATTGTGCGGAAACGATACGCCGTAATGCTGCTCGATCCAGCGCATTTCTTCGGCCGACGGATCCTCCAAGTCCACCCAAATGGGTTTGAACAAGGCCAGCTCTTCGAGCGACTCGATTTCTTCCTGAAACAACCGGCCATTGGCCAAGGTAAAAATATTGAGCATGGCTGGTATCCGTTAAGAGTTGTTGTTGCGCAGCTTGCCCGGCACACAATCTGCTTGCAGCGTGGCTTGATCTTGCCAATGGCCTGAACCGCTCGTGCAGCCGGTGCTTCAGGCCCCAAGCGCATCCTGCATGGCGCAATGTGTCGCGCACCCTGGCAACGCAATCCGCGCATTTGCACGCGCTTGACTTTGATTTGATCAGACGGCTACGGCTGTGCAAGTCCGGCCAAAGGCTGCCAATTATCCCACCGAGTCACGGCATTCTGGGCAAGAGAGACACGAATAAACGCTCTCTGAGCGGTTCCTCGTCGTTTCGTGTGGAATTTGACAGCGAGAATCCATCGTAGTGG
>CAYUAF010000099.1:0-5945 GCA_964442555.1 uncultured Allobrachymonas sp. | reverse complement strand
TTTTTGCCGCGCTGGTGCGCTTCGGCAATGCCTTGCTGGAGTTGCTCCAGCCTGAATTCGTTGTTGCGCGCGCGCAGGCTGTAGCGCGGCTGGCCCGCGTACACGGCGTCTGCGCCGTAGTCGTAGGCGGCACGCATTTTTTCCAGCGAGCCGGCCGGGAGCAAGAGTTCGGGTGCTTTCATCATGGCGGTCAAAAAAACGGTTTGTTTGATTGCTATTTTAAAAATGGGGGCAGCCATACAGGCTTGCCAGATCTACGCTTGCCTGGCGGCCCAAGCCGTTTGCCTTACGGCTGTAGCGCCTGGCGCAAGGCTTGCGCGGCATCTTGCAGGGCCTGCTCGGCCTCGGGCATGGCGCGCCCCAGCTTGATGAATTCGTGAATGACGCCGCGATACAGCTCCAACTCAACAGGCACGCCTGCCGCACGCAGTTTGTCCGCCCACAGCAGGCTGTCGTCCACAATGGGGTCGCATTCTGCAAGGCCCATCCACAAAGGCGCTACGCCCGATACATCATCTGCGTGTAGCGGGGCAAAGCGCCAGTCGGCAAAGTCGGCAGCGTCACGCACAAAGGTTTGAAACATCCACTGGATTTGCGCTTCGGTCAGCAAAAAGCCGTTGCCGTACATGGTACGCGAAGGCGTAAGCGCCTCGGCCTGCATGCCCGGGTAAAACAGCAATTGCAGCCGCAACGGCAAGCCCTGCTGCGCCGCGCGCACGGCGCAGGCCGCAGCCAATGTGCCGCCGGCGCTATCGCCGCCCACAGCCATGCGGCTGGCATCCAGCCCCCACGTGGCGGCGTGTTGCGATAGCCATTGCAGGCTGCTCCAGCAGTCATCAAATGCGGCGGGGAATTTATGTTCGGGCGCTAGCCGGTAGTCCACCGATACCACGGCGCAACCGCTGGCATGGCACAGCCTGCGGCACACCACATCGTGCGTGTCGATGCTGCCCACCACAAAGCCGCCACCATGCAGATACAGCAGCACGGGCAGCAAGCCGCCCTGCCCCGGTTCTTGCCCCGCATACAAGCGGGCAGGTATGGCGTAACCGTTGCTTGCGGGAATGTGCCGGTCCTGCACCCGCGCCAGCGCGGGCGGCGTGGGCTCCAGCACGCAGCTGCTCAAGGCATAAGCTTCTCGAGCCAGCGCAATCGGCAGCTGCTGCATGGCAGGCCGTTTTTTACGCAGCACGCCTTGCAAAAATTGCTGCACATGCGGCTTCAGGCGTTGCCAGGCCTGGAGGGGTACGCCGGCAGGCGGCTCTATTGCGCTGTGTTTGTCTGGCTTGATCATTCAGCTTGCCGCTACCAACCAATACAGCGCCAGCCCGATCACCACGCTGATAGCGCCTGCCATGCGGATGCCCTGATCGGGCAATTGCAGCAGTTGCTCGAATACGCGCCGCCACAGATTAGGCGCGATCAAAGGCATCAAGCCTTCAAACATCAGCATGAAGGCTGCCGCCATCCAGATGACTTTGTTGTTCATGGTGTGGGTGCGCTGGGCGTTGTACGAGGGGCGGATGCTGCGGTAGCCGCAGTTGCGGGCAGCGCCGCCGATGCTGGGGCAGATGCAGGGGCAAATGCCGGTGCAGAGGTAGATGCAGACGCAGGTATGGCGGGCGGCTTGCCGCTTCCTTCACGCATGTGTTGCAGGTAGTTGTTGCTGGCCGCGTCAATCACCAGCACATCACCCGCATGACCAAAGCTCTTGCGGTAAACCGCCAGCGCGCGCAAATAGTTGGCCAACTGCGGGTTTTGCGCATGGTCTGCTGCGTATACGCGCAAGGCTTGTGTCTGGCCTTCATCACGCACGTGCTGTGCTTGCTGCCTGCCTGCGGCCAGCAAGGCATCGCGCTGATTTTCAGCCTCGGCCTGCGCGGCAGCGGCAGCACTGGCTGCTTCTGCCTTGAGCCGGGCAACCGTTTGTTGCAGCGCCTGGTTCATGCGGGCTTGCGCCGCTTCGGCTTCTTTTTGGTCTATGTCTTGGCGCAAGATGCGCACATCCAGCACCTGCAAGCCCCAAGGCTGGCCAGATTGTTGCGCTGCGGTACGGAGTTGCTGCACCAGCTTTTGCTGCAAGGCGCTTGCGGCATGGGCGTCCAGCGGGAAATGCCCGGCATGGGCCAGTTCGGTTTGCAGAGCCGCACGCAACGTGTCATTCAAACGCTTGGCGCCAGCATCGCTCGTATCCCCTACGTGCTGCACATAGTGCTGCGGGTTGGTAATGTGCCATTGCACATACCAAGACAACGGCACGCTGCGTTGGGTACTACTTTGCGCCAATACCAGGGGCTGACTGCCCGTATCCCCTGTGGTGACCAACACCCTGCGATCAAGCGTGCGCAGCTCTTGCACAGGCCACGGCCATTTGAACTGCAAGCCCGGCTCTTGCAGCAAACGCTGCAACCGGCCCGCGCCATACACCATGCCGTACTGGCGCTGATCCACGATCACCACACTGCTCGTTGCCAGATACGCCAAGGCGGCTACCGCCAGCAACAAAGCAAACATTCTTTGCAAAACGCTCATTTCCACCTCAACGACGCTGGCGCAACACATCCGGATCTCGGGTGCGCGAAGGGTTGGCGGCGGCGGCAGATGCAGGCGCAGAGCCACGCGCCGGCACCGCAGCACCCGCACCAGAAGCAGCGCCTGCTGCAACCACGGCTCCTCCGCTAGCCGAAGCACTGCCTGCCGCACCTGATGCAGCTTGGCCGGGCGCTGCCACCCCATCGGGCTTGCCCAGCGAAATATGCACGGTTTGCCCGCTTGACTGGTCTACCACGACTTTGTTCATCTTGCCAAACACGTGCTGCATGCTGTCGTAGTACAAGCGGTCGCGCACGGCCTGGGGTGCTTTTTGGTATTCAGGCAAAACAGCGGCAAATTGTTCGGACTCGGCTTGTGCCTCGGCGATTACCTGCTTTTTGTAGGCTTGCGCTTCGTCTTGCATGTGCGCGACTTCTTGCTTGGCTGCAGCCAACATGTGTGCAGCTGCAGAGGCCGCCTGTGCTGCGGCCTGTGCTTTTTCTGCCTGCAATTGCGTGATTTGCGCATAAGTGGCCTGCACAGCCTGCGGTACGCGCACAGCGTTAGCCGCTGCTGTCAGGCTGGTGATTTCTATGCCGCTCTGGGCCGCATCCAGCGCGGCCTGCAAGGGGGCTTGCACGCGGCGCGCCATTTGCTGGATGTCGCCTTCTATAACTGCAGCCAGCGTCATGCCAGCCAGCACCTGGCGCACGGCAGCAGCACCCGCCAGTTTGAGCAATTGCTCGGCATCTTGCGTTTGGGTCAATACATAGCGGCTGATGTCGCGGATGCGATATTGCGCCAGCAGGCGCACTTCCACAACGGCACCATCAGCGGTGAGCAGTTGCAGGCTTTGCAGGCCCGATTGCGGCACGGTGGCGGCATCGCCAATCACCGTGGACCCGCTTTCCGCCCAATTCGTGATTTCGTGCGATTCAAGGGGATAGGGCAAAGTCCAGTTTAGGCCTGCGCGTGCCATGCGGTGAAACTGGCCCAAACGAAAAATGGCTGCCTGCTGATTGGCTTTGAGCACGAACAGCCCGCTCATCAGCCATGCGGCCAGTACCGATAGCACAACCAACACGGTGGCCCGCCAAGCCACCCCGCGGGAACCGGAACCACGGCCCGAGCCGTTGCCCGCGCCCTGCCAGGGGTTGTTGCCCTGCCCTTCTTTTTTGCCAAACCAGCCGCTCAATTAGCTACTCCTGTATACCCTTGTGTACCGCCCTTGTTGCGCACGCATCCGCTTCATTCCATACGCCGTGCAGCTTTGCAAAGCGCGTAGGCTTTTTCTGTTTCCCGTTAAGCGCAAGACGCTGCAAGCAGCCTATTACGTGTTACGGCGGCTGACTATATCAGCCCATGTTCAATCAGACCATGTTCAATCAGACCATATTCAGTCTGCAGCTTGCCATGGCTGCGCATGCGCCGTGTGGCCTGTTGCTTTCGTCGCCGCATCGGCAATGGCTTGCCGCAGCAAATCCAGCCCCAAGCCCTGCTGTGCGCTGATGTAAATGCGGGGAACCTGTTCGCCATTTAGCGCGTAAGTATCTTGCATCTGCAAAGGCTGGCGCTGCTGCGGCAGCACATCAACCTTATTGAATACCAGAATTTGCGCAATGTCGGCCGCGCCGATTTCTGCCAAAACGCGCTGCACTTCTGCGATTTGTTCTGGCCAATGCGGGCTGGCTGCATCAACCACATGCAACAGCAAATCTGCATCTACCGCTTCTTGCAAAGTCGCCTCAAACGCTTCGACCAAACCATGCGGCAAATCCCGAATAAAACCCACCGTGTCCGACAAGGAAATGGTGCGCCCCAGTTGCGCCAGGTACAGTTGGCGCGTTGTGGTATCCAGTGTGGCAAACAGCTGGTCGGCTGCGTAGGTACGCGCCTTGACCAATGCATTGAACAACGTCGATTTGCCCGCGTTGGTATATCCCACCAATGACACAGAAAATGTGCCCGTGCGTTGCCGCTGGCGCCGCTGCGTTGCCCGCTGCCGCTTGACTTTTTGCAGCTGCGTGCGGGTGCGCTTGATGGCATCGTCGATCATGCGGCGATCCAGCTCGATTTGGCGCTCGCCCGGCCCGCCTCTGGTGCCGATACCGCCTTGCTGGCGCTCCAGGTGGCTCCAACGCCGCACCAGGCGTGTGCTGAGGTACTGCAACCGCGCCAGTTCTATCTGCAATTTGCCCTCGTGGCTGCGTGCCCGCTGGGCAAAAATCTGCAAAATCAGCATGGTGCGGTCATTGACCGGTCGGTCGAAAAACCGTTCCAAATTGCGCTGCTGCGCCGGGCTGAGAGCTTGGTCAAACAGAATCTCGGTGGCGCCGTGCGCTTGCGCCAGTTCTTTGATTTCTTCCGCCTTGCCTTTGCCGATGAACAAGGCCGGATCAGGCGCTTGGCGTTTGCAGGTAACACGCGCCACGGGCTGCATGCCTGCCGTTTGCGCCAGCAGCCCAAGCTCTTCCAGTTCGCCGTCAAAATGCGGCAAACCCAGATCAACGCCGATCAAAACGGCGCGCGGTTCGGAAAAAGCGTCTGACAAAGTATGTGTAATTGTCAAAAAACCAAGAAGGCTTGGATTAACAGGCCCGGAAAAGAAGATGCCGCAACCCCCATGCAAGCCCCGCTGGGCAATGGTTCTGCGGCATTTCTGTTTCCAAAGCGTTGTTTATCACAGCTTTACAGAGGCGCTACCCCTTCAGAAGCTGGCATTGCCTTCTTCAGAAGATGCAGAAAACTGAATGGCACGACCAGGAACGATCGTGGAGATGGCATGCTTGTAAACCATTTGCGTAATGGTATTGCGCAGCAGTACGACATATTGATCAAAAGATTCAATTTGCCCCTGCAATTTGATGCCGTTTACCAAATAAATGGAAACGGGCACATGCTCGCGACGCAATGCATTGAGGAAAGGGTCTTGCAGCAGTTGGCCTTTATTGCTCACGCTATTTTCTCCGTATTGTTCAAAGCTGTCCCGTTGGAAAGCCGCAAAAGCCTTCATCGGGGAGCTTGGCTCTTGTTGTTTAAAAAGATGGGTGAAGGGCGCTAAACATAACACAACTGCAGCGTGTATCCACGTTGGATGGCGCATATAGCAACATTCGGTTACGTAATTACCTGAAATTGCCTCGTTCCCCTATCTGCCACAGTGCGGATGCCCGGATCGGATGCCCGGCTTTTGGCAGGCTCAAAGCATGTCTTGCGTAAAACCAAAATTGTTTGAACGGATGCGCAGACAAGCTTTTCTCACACTGCCCTGACCATGCACGGATTAAAACGGTTGTCTTGTCAAGCTGGCAGGCTCTCTTGTTGCAAAAACGAATTGTTTTTCAGGCCGTTCATTTTCTTTAACGATTTGATGCAAAATGCCAGAAAATGTTCCGGTTTTTGTACCCAGTCTG
>CAYUAF010000098.1:0-5946 GCA_964442555.1 uncultured Allobrachymonas sp. | reverse complement strand
GTCTTGCCATCGCCGCAATCTACCGCAAATGCTATAAAGTTCATAACGCGCTCTAGGCCTGGCGCTATACGGCTTGGCATTAGAGAACCCGAATGCTGATTTTTGGGCGGTGGACAAGGTGCCGCAAATCAAGTCCATTGACAAGCGCACAGGCATGGTGATGGTGCGCTCCGATCGCAATTACAAAAACCGCAACAATGTGCTGGCAGTGCGCATCGGCGGGCAAGACTGGGTGATTGTGTTTAATGAACGCAACCAGCGCGCCATGCGGATGGTGGAATCGCTGAAGAATCTGGATGCGGAGCAGTTGGGTTGGATGATGGGCAAGGTGGCAAAAGCCACGCGCTATTTGTCAGCCATTAATACGCAGTACAACCCGGTGTTTGGTATTGTGAACGGCGTGTGTAATGTGCAATCGGCCGTGCTGAACATATCCAGCACGCAGCTGCGTGGTAAGGCCTGGCAGGTGTTGAAAGCCGTGCCCGCAGCGATGCGCGCCATTTGGAAGATCGAGCGCCAAGGCCGATCAGGCACGGCCTACGATCAAATTTACGACGATATGCAAATGAGCGGCGGCACGACAGGCTACCGTGAAATTTTCCGCATGGGCGCAGATCGGGTCAAGGCGCTACAGGTGGAGTTTGCAAGGCGCTGTCCTTTTTTCTGTCACGAGCACATCCAAAGGGGATGTTGTTACAAAAACCGTATGCGACGTTCAATCATCACGATCATCGTCTCTATCATCCCGATCGTCCCAGTCCGTATCATCCAGCTTGCTTTTGATAATGCGGCCTGTATGTGCGTCTTCTTCGACGTCGTATTTCCGTCTGCCGGCAACAATATCTACGTCATAGTGTAGGCGACCGTCATCCCTGTCCAGATCCACTTTAACGGCGCGGCCACGGTGGTGCCGGGCGGCAATGGCTGCGGCTCTTTTGGCGCTGATGCGGGCGGTTTTGCGGTGGCTGGCCTTGCTTGTGTGCCCGAGGTTGTCTGTTGGGTGTTGCGCATGGGCCAGGCCGCTCATGCCAGACAGGCCGATGGCTGCAACCAAAGCAGCCAGAACAGCGGTTTTGCGTGTCATATTCAATCTCAAAATTACTCAGATGCATCCATTTGCTACTGACGGAAAGTATGATGCTGGGCTAGACTTAGCGCAGCATTAGCCAGCCATGTTAGGCCATGATGGAAGGGCAAAACATGGCGGATTGTTGCGGGTTTGTATCTGTCTGTTGTCTGATTGGGGATATTTCTGATGCAGTTTTCTGCCACTGTACTTCGTAATACCGAGCTGGCGCCCGGTTATTGGCTTATCCGGGCAACGGCTCCTAAAAGTTTTGCCGATGCGGCTGCCGGGCAGTTCGTCATGGTGCGTGTTAGCCCCGCGGCAATTGACCCCTTGTTGCGCCGCCCTTTGGCGATTTTTGATGCGGGCCTGCTGCCAGCCAACGAGGCCAAGCCGGGGCAAGAGGCTTTTTTCGAGATTCTCTACCACGTGGTAGGCAAGGGCACCGGGCTGCTGGCGCATACGCAGCCGGGCAGTGTGATCGATATCCTGGGGCCTTTGGGCGTGGGTTTTCAACTAGGCAGCCCTGATGAAGAAAAGCTGCTAGTGGGCGGCGGCATTGGCCTGGCACCTTTGCTTTTGCTGGCAAAAACCTTTTTGCGCCAGAAAACGAATGTGCATCTGTTTGCGGGCGGGCGCAGCCGCGAAGATGTGCTGTGCTTTGATGAATTTGCCCAACTGGGCGTGCATTGTCATGCCGCGACTAACGACGGATCGTTTGGCGAAAAAGGCTTTGTTACCGTGCCGTTGGCGCAGCATTTGGATCAGCTGGGTAGCCGCCCTGCAAGCATTTATGCTTGCGGGCCTGAACCCATGTTGCGCGCAGTGGCCAAAATAGCGGCCGAGCGGGGCGTGTCGTGTCAAGTCTCGCTAGAAGGATATATGGCCTGCGGTATTGGCGCTTGCCTGGCTTGCGTAACGCCGGGGCGCGCGCACAGCGAGGCTACGCCCGATTTGCGCTGCGTATGCACCGAAGGCCCGGTGTTTGACGCCCAAGAATTGCAGTGGGAGCACTGCGCATGAAAACCAGCGTGAATACGAACATGAACCTTTCCGTCAATATAGCGGGCATTGCGCTGCGTAATCCGATCATGACTGCATCGGGCACCTTTGGCTACGGCCTGGAATTTGCCCCGTATCTGGACCTGCACAGCCTGGGGGCGTTTGTGACCAAGGGCCTGTCGCTCAAGCCGCGAGCAGGCAATGCCACGCCGCGCGTTGTAGAAACACCGGCCGGCATGCTCAATGCCATTGGCCTGCAAAACATCGGGCTAGAGGCATTTGTGGCCGACAAGGCGCCGCAGCTGCGCCACATTAACACGCCGTGCATTGCCAACTTTTTTGGCAACACGGTAGATGAATATGCCGAAATGGCGCGCCGGCTGGACGAAGTGCCCGAAGTGGCCGGGCTGGAGATGAACATTTCTTGCCCCAACGTCAAATGCGGCGGCATCCAGTTCGGCAGTGATCCTGCTTCTGCTGCGCATGTCGTGGCGGCATGCCGCGCCGTTACCCGCAAGCCCTTGATCGTGAAACTCTCGCCCAACGTAACAGACGTGGTGGTCATGGCGCGTGCCTGTGTGGATGCGGGGGCCGATGCGCTTTCGCTCATCAACACGTTGGTGGGCATGTCTATCAACGTGAAAACGCGTCGCCCTGTGCTGGCCAACGTTACGGGCGGTTTGTCCGGCCCGGCCATCAAGCCCGTGGCTTTGCGCATGGTCTGGCAGGTTGCGCAGGCGGTCAAAGTGCCGCTGATTGGTATTGGCGGCATCATGTCGGCTACTGATGTGGTGGAATTTTTGCTGGCAGGCGCTACTGCCGTGCAAGTTGGCACGGCCAGCTTTGTAACGCCCGGCATTGCCCAAACCATTGCCCAAGATTTGCAGCAATGGATGCAAGACAACGGTGTGAATGATGTGCGCAGCCTGATTGGCGGGTTGCAGGTCGGTTAAGCCGCCCCACTGGTTTGCCGTATTGATTGCCCAAGGCTGCTTGCGAGTGTGCAAGCAGCCTTTGTTTTTGCGTGTGTCCGTGTGTCGTATACCCGTTGCGTCATGTGGGCGAGCAGTCGTCTGTACGGGCCTGGGCTTTGAATGGGGGCTTGTGTCGGCAGGGGAGTGGCTTTGCAGCGGTTGATTGAAGCTGATCTTGCTGGTAGGGCAATTTGCGCTTTGTGCTGAATGGCAGGTTTGCCAACAAGCACCCAAAGATTGCATGCGGGGTATTGCATTTGAGGGCAAGTGCGGGGGCACATTCGGGGTCACATTTGGGCATTGGCGCATATCGGGTTTTGCGCCATGGTCGGGCCGTTGCTGCACGCATGCCGGAATGGTGCGCAGGCTGTGCGGAACATGGCAAAACGCGGGTAATCCCTTGCCACGGGCTGGTGTGGAGCCAGCAAGTTCTCTCCTATACTGGCACGCTTGTTTTAACCAAAGCAGCGGGCAAAAAATCAATATGAACGATTTGAAAAAGTTTTTCGATACCGTAGGCGGCTGGGTCTGGGGGCCGGTGATGCTGGTGTTTTTGGTGGGCACGGGGGTGTTGCTAACCTTTATGCTCAAAGGGCTGCAATTCAGCATGTTGGGCTATGCGCTTAAGCAGGCCTTTTTGCCGCACAAAAAGAAAGAAGACGGCAGCGACCACGACGGCGATATTTCCCAATTCGGCGCGTTGATGACGGCACTGTCTGCCACCATTGGCACCGGCAATATCGCCGGCGTGGCTACGGCTGTGGCTTCGGGCGGGCCGGGGGCCGTGTTCTGGATGTGGGTTACCGCCATTTTCGGCATGGCCACCAAATATGGCGAAGGCTTGCTGGCCGTGAAGTACCGCGTTACCAATAAAAAGGGCGAAATGTCCGGCGGCCCCATGTATTACATCGAGCGCGGCCTAGGTAGCAAATGGAAATGGATGGCCTATGCATTTGCGCTGTTTGGCACGGTAGCATCGTTTGGCATTGGCAGTTCGGTGCAGTCCAACTCGGTTGCGCAGGCCATTCAAACCAGCTTCGGCATTAATCCCCTTTACACGGGCGTGGCGCTTACGGTATTGACGGCCATTGTGGTGCTGGGCGGCATTCGCAATATTGCCGTTGCTTCTTCGTTCATCGTGCCCTTCATGGCCGTGCTGTACGTAGCGGGCGGCCTGTGCATTATTGTGATGAACCTGCATTTGCTGCTGCCCGCCGTGCAGGTGATTTTGCAAGATGCCTTTACCGGCCAAGCCGTTGCGGGCGGTGCCTTGGGGAGTGTGATTCGTTTTGGCGTGGCGCGGGGCGTGTTCTCCAACGAGGCAGGCATGGGGTCTGCGCCCATTGCGGCTGCTGCGGCCAAAACAGACCACTCTGTGCGCCAGGCGCTGGTGTCGATGACGGGTACTTTTCTGGACACCATCATCGTCTGCTCCATTACCGGCATCGTTCTGGTGATGGGGCTGATGGGCGCGGGCGGGGAGTTTGTCAAGCCCACATTGACCGGTGCGGCACTCACTACCACTACTTTTAATCGTCTGCTGCCCGGCATGGGCGGCTGGGTGGTAACAATCGGCTTGATCTTTTTTGCTTACTCCACCATTCTGGGCTGGTGCTATTACGGCGAAAAGTGCGCGGCTTACGCATTTGGCGAAGGTTCTGCCACCCTGTACCGCATGGTTTATGTGGCAACCGTCATGCTTGGCACCGCAGCCAGTCTGGACTTGGTATGGCTCGCGGCCGATACCTTTAACGGCTTGATGTCCATACCCAACCTGATTGCGCTGGTATTGCTCTCGGGCGTTATCGTGAAAGAAACCAAAGACTTCAAAGCCAAGCGCAAAAGCGGCGAATTGCCTTGAGCAACGGAGCTTGGCCGCTAGAGCTTGTTCGCACAGTCACAAAAATAGTGTGAACAGACAAATGTTGCGCAACCAAACAAAGTGCAACAAAAAGCCGTCTGATTTGCGTCAGACGGCTTTTTCATGGCCGGTTGCCCGTTTGCTTGTGTGGGCGCAAAGCCGCTTAAGGCGCTAGCACGCGCAAATCCGCGCTTAAAAACCGGCTTGCCGTTCCAGCGATTCCACCAGCTTGTCGTCCAGATTCAGGGCTTGCGACAGCTGCGATAAAAACACAATCTCTTTACGCGCCAAATCACCGCATGCCAAACGGGCCGCCAGATAGGCCTCTGCCGCCAGGGCAGGGTTGTTGCCAATTTCGCGTGCAATGTCGGTTGGTTGCGCAGGGCGCTGGATTTCGTTGTCGATCCAGCGGGCTGTTTCGGGGTCGTTAGCGCTTTCAGCCTGAATCAAACGGCGCTCTTCCTCCTCAATCAAACCATCGGCTGCCGCAGCGGCAATCATGGTGCGCAAGATAATGCGCCCGGCATTTTCCGCTGCCTGGCCGCTGGGCTCAAACGCTGCTTGATCCAGCACGGGCGCTTGGGCGCTGCCGCTGGTGCCTGCACCGGCATTGCTGCGCTGCCAGCTCTGATAGGCGTGGTAGGCCAAGGCGCCCAAAGCCGCGACAGAACCTGCCGTAACCAGCTTTTTGGCGTTTTTGTTTTTCAAAAACATCGATGCCAAGCCCGCCGCAGCCGCGCCGCCGCCCAGCTTTCCTAGTAAATCGCTGCTTTTGCCCATGCTGCCGCCGCTTTTTTGCACGCTGCCCAGTACCTGGTTGAGAAGGCTGTTGAAATTCATGCTGTTCCTTTCATAGGGTGGATTGATGTTGCTTTGCTGCTTTATATGGCGCTGGTGATGGCGGGTACAAGAGCGAGCAGGCATCTAATTGATGATGCGATTATCGGCAAAGATGGTAAAGAGAGGACAGCGCGTGACAAAGGAACATCAAGGTTCCTCGTCGTTTCGTGTGGAATTTGACAGCGAGAATCCATCGTAGTGGA
>CAYUAF010000097.1:0-5981 GCA_964442555.1 uncultured Allobrachymonas sp. | reverse complement strand
GGGGGCAGGCGGCAGCCGTGGGCGAAATCATCGTGGGCATTGTGCTGGGGCCTACGTTGTTTGGCTGGCTGTTTCCGGGGGCGTTCAACTATGTGTTTCACTCCGTATCGGGCGACCCCATGCACATCCTTTCGCAGCTGGGGCTGATTTTGCTGATGTTCCAGATCGGCATGGAGTTCGAGTTCTCGCACCTCAAGGCGCGCGAGCACCGCAGCAGCGTCATGCGCATTGCCGTTGCCAGCATGGTGGTGCCGTTTGCCGTGGGCTATGGCCTGGGCTATGCCTTCACGCCCGTGCTTTCGCCGGGCGCCAGCCGCACGGCTGCGGCGCTGTTTGTGGGCACGGCGTTTTCCATTACGGCACTGCCTATTCTGGGGCGCATGCTGATGGAGTTTGGCATTGCCCGGCAGCCGCTGGGCGTAATCGCTATCAGCGCGGCAGCCATCAATGACGTGGTGGGCTGGTTGTTGCTGGCGGTGGTCATCATGCTGGCGTCTGCCCAGTTTAGCCCGCTGCAATTTGGGCTGACCTTGCTGTTGCTGGCGCTTTACATGCTGGTGTGCTGGTGGCTGGTGCGGCCTTTGCTGCGTTGGCTGGTGGGCAGGCTGGGCGGGCCAGTGGGCTGGAGCAACAACCTGCTGGGCATCATTCTGTGTCTGGTGTTCATCAGCGCCATGCTGACGTACAAGCTGGGCATCTTCGCGATTTTTGGCGGCTTTATGCTCGGTGTGCTGCTGCACGACCAGCACCGCTTTGTCGAGGCGTGGCGCAAGCACATCGGCCAGTTCGTAACGGTGTTTTTTCTGCCCATCTTCTTTACCTACACGGGGCTGCGCACCAGCATCGGCAGCCTCAATACGCTGGCGCTGTGGGGCTGGTGCGCCATCGTCGTGCTGCTGGCCTGCGTGGCCAAGTACTGGCCTTCGTACCTGGCGGCGCGTTCGGCCGGCATGTCGGTGCCGCAGTCGCATATCGTGGGGGTGATGATGAATACGCGCGCCCTGATGGAGTTGATCGTGATCAATATCGGCTACGACATGGGCGTGATTTCGCGCAATGTGTTCACCATGCTGGTCATCATGGCGCTGGTCAGCACGGTGATCACCACGCCCGTGTTGCGCCGCTATCTGCATCGTTTGCATGATGCGCCCCAAGCGCCATCTGCCAAATCTGCCGAAGAAACTGCGCGGCCATAAACAGCCGCAGAAAGGAGTTGTTCGATATGCATACCATGAACCAAAACCCAAACGCGGCTCCTTGCACGGAGCCAGAAGCCGCCGCAGTGGCTGCCCCCAGTGCCGATCAGGCAGACGCGGAGGCAGACAACACGGTGTACGACGTGCTCGTGATAGGCGGCGGCCCGGCCGGTTCGACCACGGCTACGCTGCTGGCGCGGCAGGGCTTTCGGGTGGCGCTGCTCGAAAAAGCCCGGCACCCGCGCTTTCACATCGGTGAATCGTTGCTGCCGGCCAATCTGCCCTTGTTCGACGAGTTGGGCGTAGGCGAAGAAATGCGCGCCATCGGCGTGCCCAAGTACGCGGCGGAGTTCGTGTCGCCCTGGCACGAGCCGGGCAGCCAAACCTTCAACTTTGCCGACGCCTGGAACAAATCCATGCCTTCGGCCTATCAGGTGCTGCGCTCTGAATTTGACGAGATTCTGATCCGCAACGCCCAACGCAAAGGCGCGCACGTGGTGGAAGGCTGCAAGGTCACCGGCGTGGATTTGGACAGCCAGCCCGATCGCGTGCAGGCCACAGCCCTGCATGACGATGGCCGCAAAAGCCAGTGGACGGCGCGCTTTCTGGTCGATGCATCGGGGCGCGACACTTTCCTGTCCAACCGCTTCAAAATCAAATACCCCAACCCCGACCACAACAGCACGGCCATTTACGCCCACTTCAAAGGCGCCAAGCGCCACGCGGGGCAGGCGCAAGGCAATATCACCATCTTCTGGTTCGATTACGGCTGGTTCTGGTTCATCCCCTTGCAAAACGACATCACCAGCGTAGGCATGGTGGTGTGGCCGCATTTTTTGAAGACGCGGGGCAAGCGCGACCTCAAGCAATTCTTTCTGGACGGCATGGCCATGTGCAAGGCCTTGTCGCAGCGCATGGAGCATGCCACCATGGTGTCTGACGTGACCGCCACGGGCAACTACTCCTACCTGTCGCAGCGCAACCACGGGCGCAACTACGTGATGATTGGCGACGCCTACGCCTTTATCGACCCCGTGTTCTCATCCGGCGTGTGGCTGGCCATGAAAGGCGGCGTAGCCGCGGCAGAAGCCATTGCCACCTGCCTGAAGCAGCCCGAGCAGGCACAGGCGGCGCTGCAAAAATTCGATGCCCTGATGCGGCACGGCCCGCGGGAGTTTTCGTGGTTCATCTACCGCATCTCCAACCCCACGATGCGCGATATGTTCATGTCGCCCAGCGACAAATACCGCATGAAAGAAGCGCTGCTTTCCATGCTGGCGGGCGATATTTACGACGATACGCCCATCTGGCCGGGCGTGCGCAAACTCAAGGGCGCGTACTATCTGCTGTCTTTGCTCAACCCCGGCCGCGCCTGGCGCGCCTGGAGACGGCGCAAGCAAGACATTACCGCCATACCCGGCTTGTTACCGCAGCAAACGGAATATTGAGCTAGTCCCTTCGCCACCGGGCGCAGGCTGGGTGTTGGTGCCACTTGGCACTGCATGGCCGTGGCATGACAGGCCCTTTCCGTCCGGCAGCCTTTGCCGCCTGGGCGCAAACGTAGTCTGCACCGCATATGGCGTGCGTGGTGTGGCAGCGGTGGATTTGGCGCAATCAGCAGTACCGTTTTGCGCACGGGTCTTGCCGCCTGCGCACACAGATACACGCAAGCGTATCTGTTAGACTGAAAAACTTTGTCAATCAGCGTGTTACCGGCCTTGAGTTGCTGCTGCAACGCGCTGCATCTTCTGTATTTTTTCCAATTGCCATCATGACTGACTTTTCTGCTGACCAAGCCCTGCAATACCCGATTGAGCTGGATGTTGAAGCCGTCAAGGCGCTGATTCCCCACCGCAGCCCCATGCTGTTTATCGAGCAAGCCACGGTGCACGCGGCAGACCGTTTCACCGGCGTAGCCAGCTGGCCGGCCGACAATCCGATCTTGGCGGGTCATTTCCCCGGCTGTCCCATCGTGCCGGGCGCCATCATCCTTGAAGCGGCGGCGCAACTGGCCGGCGTGGGGCTGCTGGCGGGCGACCCGATTACCCGCAACATCGGATCCGGCCATGTCGGCATGCTGGGCGCGGTGCGCAAATGCTCGTTCAAACGCCCCGTATTGCCAGGCGACAAATTGCAGTTCAGCATGACGTGCCGCCGCATGGCCGAAAAAGCCGTCTTGGCGCAATGCACGGGCGAAGTGGACGGTATCGAGGCAGCGGTGCTGGAATTCATGGTGGTGTACGCGCCCGAAGGCAGCCTGCAAGAATTCATCCCGCCCGAGGCGCTCACGCATCTGTTCCGTTCCTTGCCCGGCAGCACGCGCTGACGACCGGGGCTGGCGCTGCTGTGCAAGTCTGGTGCTGCGCTGCACACGTACACATTGTCGCGGCGCGTGCCGGTACAAACCGCCGGGCTTCGGCATGATGGATGGGCGGTATGTGCGCAAATGCAGCGTTTGATATTCGGTGCGTTAGGGCGGTTAGAGGGGGTAGGGCGTCTGGGTGTATGCAAACACAGACGCCTTTGTTTTTTGCTGGACAACGGCGCAGGCTGTAGCCATGGTGGTCGTGCTGCTGCTTGCTGCCGCGCTATTGGCTGATTTGCCTGATTGCACGGCCAAGCCGTGCCATGCGTGATGGTGTTTGGGTATGCCAAGCCGGCAAGCTTGGTTTGCTCGCATCACCAGGCCGTTTGCTTCCGTCAAAACGATCGGTACGCAATGCGCGGCAAAGGGGCATCCATACGGGCGGTGCGCATTCCTATGCGCCGCTACTGCGGTAGTGTGGATGGCAACAGAGGCTTGCTTTTCGGAAAAGCATGAGCTTGGCCCGCATCCCCTAATCAATCATTAACCACACCCTGCGCAATGGCAGGGCGGGCTAACAGGCGTATTGCCAAGGCAGCAGTTGCTGATGCGGTTTTAACGCCGTTGCAAAGCATGATGTAGCGCAGATTGAGCAACGGCCAGAAGTGGGCTTGCTCGGCTGTAGCGTTCGGATGAATCCAGCGTTTTTTTGATCTGTGCGGGAACAAGACGAACGGGAGCGGCCTCACCGCCCACCCCGTCAATCTGGCGCTCCCAAAGTGACTATCGGCTTGTTGCTTTTATTTCTTACGGGGGCAGTCTCAACGCCCTTTTAGGGTTTCAGGGGCAAGGAGTATCTGTGCGGTGTTGGGGCTGCTTGCCGCTGGCTTCTTCTTGCAACCATTGCAGCACGGGCACTGTGCCCGGCAAAACGGGCTGCACGCGCACGGGGAGCGTTTCCCAAGCGAACGACTGGTTCTCGCGCATGCACAGCTCGCCGCTCCAGTCAGTGATCTTGCAAAAATGCAGCTCCACCAAGGCGTGCGGGTAGTCCACCACGCTGCTGCGCCACGGTGTGGCTGCGGCAATCCGCAGGCCGATTTCTTCTTGCAATTCGCGGCGCAGCGCATCTTCCACGCTCTCGCCTGCTTCTACCTTGCCGCCGGGAAATTCCCAATACCCCGCATAGGCCTTGCCCTGCGGGCGACTGGTAAGCAAAAAGCAGCCGTCTGTGCGTTGCAAAATGCCCACGGCAACTTGCACCAGCTTGCGCGTTTGCCCGGGCGTTGCTGCGTCGGTGCGTGGCTGCTCGGCATCGGCAACCAGTACGGCGGCCTGGTTGTTGGGGGGCTGGGGTGCCGGATTCATGCGCTGGCCTCGCGTCGGCCTGCGTAATCGCAGGCAAATTGCCAAGCTACGCGGCCACTGCGCGAGCCGCGCTCCAGCGCCCAGACCAGAGCTTGCGGCGTGGCGGCTGCGATTTCTTCTTCGGGCACTTGCAGGCTGCGCAACCACTGGCGAACGATGGCCAGATACGCATCCTGGTTGAAGGGATAAAAGCTGATCCAAATGCCGAAACGCTCGGAGAGCGAAATTTTTTCTTCCACCGCTTCGCCTGGGTGAAGCTCGCCATCGGGCGTGCGGGTGTGGCTCAAATTGTCTTGCATGTATTCGGGCAACAAGTGGCGGCGGTTGCTGGTGGCGCAGATCAGCACATTGGGGCTGCTGGCGGCAACCGAACCGTCCAGCATCGATTTGAGTGCTTTGTAGCCCGATTCGCCTTCGTCAAAGCTCAAATCGTCGCAAAAGATCAGGAATTTTTCCGGGCGTTGGGCGAGCCGATCGGTGATGTCGGGCAAATCCGCCAAGTCGGTTTTATCTACCTCAATCAGGCGCAAGCCCTGTGCGACAAATGCGTTCAGGCATGCTTTGATGAGTGAGGACTTACCCGTGCCGCGCGCGCCGGTCAGCAGCACGTTGTTGCACGGGCGGCCATGCACAAACTGCTCGATATTGCGCACCATGCGTGCTTTTTGCTCGTCAATTTCCTGCAAATCATCCAGACTGATCGGTGCGAGATGGCGTACAGGCTCCAAGGTGCCGAACGAATGGGGCCAAGCGCCGTTGCGTTTGCGGTATCGAAAAGCCGCCGACGCCTGCCAATCAGGCTCTGGCATGGGCTGGGGCAGCAGCGCCTCCATGCGGTTCAGCAATTGTTCGGCGCGGGTGATGAAAGAATCCAGGTCTGGCATGGCAAATCAGGTGGAAAAATGCCGCAAGGCATATCAACAGAAGTGGCAAGCATAGCGCCTTGCAGCCAGCGTGTCAGCCCCGCATGGGCGATGTTGCCGATCGGCGGCTGGGCAAAACGCGCGGGCTGTTCGTGCTGGTCTTGATGGGGCGTATTTTTGCCAACAAGAATTGATCAGGATGTGACCGTATGGTTTGAATCGCAATCGCAATCGCAATCGCAATCGCAA
>CAYUAF010000096.1:0-6003 GCA_964442555.1 uncultured Allobrachymonas sp. | reverse complement strand
GCTATCTACGCGCTATCTAATTAGTGATCAATGCGCAATGCCCCATATTCGTTACCCTCGATTTTCTCCACGCGTTGAACATGGAGCGCGCCAGGCGGGTGTTGGCAGGCAAGTTGTGCGTGCGAAAAGTGGAGCACAGAGAATGCGCCGATCAATCCTTGGCGCAGATGCGTGCAAGCGGGTTGGCATGCAAAGGGTGCATGTGCAAGTGTATGCATGCTGGCAAATTGGCAAGCAAGAAAAAAGCAGCGGCCTGTTGAAACAGTGTCCGCTGCCTTTGTTTACAGGCTGATGCGCTTGCTTTGATCAGCGCAAATGGGTTTGCATTTGCAGTGCGTGCACGGCGCCTGCGCCGACCGATGCGCCGAATTTCTTGGCCAGACGCTCGGCCAAATTGTCGCGGCGGGTGTAGTCCACCACTTTGTCTTGCTGAACCACGTCGCGCGCGACAGAGTCCACGCTGCCCAGCGCATCTACCAGGCCCAGCTCAACGGCTTGCTGGCCCGTCCAAATCAGGCCGCTGAAGGTTTCCGGCGTTTCTTTCAGGCGTTTGCCACGGTGCTTGCGCACTACATCGATGAATTGTTGGTGAATCTGGTTGAGCATGTTTTGTGCATACGCCTGTTGTTCGGGCGAGATGGGGCTGAACGGGTCCAGCATGCCTTTGTTGTCGCCCGCAGTGAGCAAGCGGCGCTCTATGCCCATTTTTTCCATGGCGCCGGTAAAGCCAAAACCGTCCATGCGCACGCCAATGCTGCCGACGATGCTGGCCTTGTCCACAAAGATTTTGTCGGCAGCCACGGCCACGTAGTAAGCGCCCGATGCGCAGGTATCGCTCACAACGGCATAGAGCGGTTTTTTGTGTTTTTCTTTCAATCGCGTGAGTTCGTCGGTAATCATGCCGGCCTGCACAGGGCTGCCTCCGGGGGAGTTGATGAGCAGCACCACGGCGGCGGCCTGGTCGTTTTCAAAAGCATCGCGGGCGTTTTCGATCACGTCTTGGGCACTGGTGCCCATGTTGGCGTTATCGGCAATGGCGCCTTCGATTTCGATCACTGCGGTGTGCGGGGTCAGTTTGTTGGCTGCGATGGTGCCTGTGGCGGGGGTGCGCTGAAACGATTGGAAGATGAGCAAGGCAAACAGCAAGAGCCAAGCCAGGCGCAGGCCTACCCGCCAGCGCCGTGCGGTGCGTTGCTCGTTGATGGCGGCCAGCGCCAGCTTTTCAAGCGTGGCGCGTTCCCAGTTGGGCGAAGTGTTTTGTTGCGGCAGTGGGGGAGGATGTACGGACATAAAACAGTTCCTGAAAAAACAATGGTAAGCAGGTGTAGGGAAGTGGCGAGTTAAACGTCAAGCGCATGCATGGCTGAAAGCATAGTCGTATTGAGCCGGTAAACCAATCAGGCGACGCGCTAGTCCATGCATTCAGTGGCATGTGTACGGAAAAGGGCATAACACGCTTGTTATCCGATCAACAGCAGAACGGTTGCGTGCACCATCCGTGCGGCAAGTACTGCGCATGAATTTTCCGCGCATCAAAAGCATGGCCGCCGCGCTGCAAGCATCAATTGTTTGAGGGTGCCGGGCTGTTGTCAGCCGTGCGTGTGCGCAGCTGGAATGTGAACGTGCCGTCGTCTTGCTGTTGCAGGGAGAGGGATTGATTGCGTGGCAGTGTCAGTTGGGCAGCGGCCACTGTGGCGTGAAAGGGCAATTCGCGTCCGCCCCGGTCTACCAGTACGGCCAATTGCACGCTGGCGGGGCGGCCAAAGTCGTAGATTTCGTTCAGCGCCGCGCGAATGGTGCGGCCAGTGTGCAGCACATCGTCAATCAGCAGGATATGGGCACCATCAACCACAAAGGGCAGGGAGGTTTGCTCCGTATGGCTCAGGCCGCGTTGGGCAAAGTCGTCGCGGTGCATGGCGGTGGAGATGATGCCTACCTGCTCCAGCCCCCATTGCTGTTGCAGGCGCTGGGCAATCCAGGCACCGCCCGATGTGATGCCGACCAGCTGGGTTTGGGGCGTGCGCAAAGGTTGCAGCAAGGCGCAAAATTGTTGGTATAGCGCTTCTGCATCGGGCAAATCAGTCAAAAGGGCGTTTGACGGGGCGTTTGCGCCCTCAAAAGATGGCTTGCAGTCGTTCATGAATAGGGTGAGGCCAAAGTGTTGAGGAATTGTTCAAGAATGATACAGGCTGCTGCAGCATCGGCATCGTCGGCGCCCAGCTCCAGCGCCTCGGTGGTGCTGTAGCGTTCGTCTACGCCGTATACGGGCAGGCGGCAACGCATGGCCAACTGGCGGCCAAAAGCCGTGGCGGCGCGCGTGTTGGCGTGCTCGGCCCCATCGGGGTGGTAGGGTATGCCCAGTATCAGCGCCTGCGGCTCCCATTCCCGAACCAGTTCAGCAATGGCTTGCAGGCGGGCATCGCCCCGCGCAACAATGCTGCGGCAGGGGGTGGCATTGCGGCTGATGCGGTTGCCTACGGCGACGCCCAGGCGTTTTTTGCCAAAGTCGATGCCCATGAAACGCTCAAGCAACGGGGGGACGACGACGGCGCCGCTGGTCAAATCAGCGGGCGCATGGAATTGGGCGGATGTGCTGCCGGAAACCATCGTTATGCCGTGCCCGCTTGCATGGTGAGTGTGCCTGGCGTAATGCCCAGCAATTCAAACGCCAGGTTGTAGCGCATGTCGATCGGCGTGTTGAAAATCAATGCCTGGTTAGCGGGCACGGTCAGCCAGCTGTTGTGGCGTATCTCGTCTTCCAGCTGGCCTTGTCCCCACGAGGCATAGCCCAGCGCGGCAAAGAGCGAAGCGGGGCCGCTGCCTTCTGATAGCGCCTCGAGAATGTCGCGCGAAGTGGTCATCTGCAAGCCGTCTGGTGTGTGCAGCGACGAGGTGTAGTGCCAACGCGTATCGTCTGTGGTGGCATCGTTGGTGCTGGCATCATCAGCCTGCTCTTCTTCGGTCGGGGTGTTTTCATGCTGCGGGTGCAGGATGAATCCGCGCTCCGGCTGCACGGGGCCGCCCCAGCAAACGGGCAGGTCTTGCAGGTCATGGCGCTTGAGCGGCATGCGGATTTGCTCGAACAATTCAGCCAGCGTCATGCCCAGCGGTTTGTTGATGCACAGACCCAGTGCGCCGTGCTTGTTGTGCTCGCAAATATAGACAACGCTGCGCGCAAACGCAGGATCTTCCATGCCCGGCATGGCGATCAGAAAATGTTGCGACCAGTTGAGAAAAGATGATTCAGCAGATGCCATGGCGGGCATTGTAGGCCAGGCGGATTGAAGTGTTGGCAGTGTGCGCAAGGTTGTAGCTACCCTACGGCAATGACGAAGCGTTGGTAGCGCATGCGGTGCAAATTGCCGGGGCAAGAAATACTGGCAAAGCCTGTGGTGTAGCGCCCGCTTCATATGCACGATGTTGGCGGTATGCCGTGTTTGCGTGATGGCATGCGCACATGCACGGTCATCCAGCCTTTCAGTCATTGCATGAGGGGCAATCGTGATGTGCAAGCAACAACGGGTTACAAGCGCATGTATTGCGCGCGCTGCGCTCCTTGCCTCACAAGCATGCCAAGCAAGGAGGGCGTATGTGGCCTGTTAACCCTATTTTGATCGCAACGCAGCCTTCAAAAATAGGGTGAACAGGCCCTAGTCTGCGGCGGGCGGCTGTGTGTGCTGGCGCAGCATGTCCAGCATGACGTCTTCGGAGTAGGGTTTGCCCAGGAAGCCGGTGGCGCCCAGCTCGGCCGCGTGCTCGCGGTGCTTGTCGGCCGTGCGCGAGGTAATCAGAATCACCGGCAGGTCTCGCAGCTTTTCATCACTGCGGATGTGGCGCAGCAGGTCGAAGCCGTCCATTTGCGGCATTTCGATGTCTGAAAGCACCACAGCCGGCCTTTCGTTGGCGATTTCGCGCAGGGCGGCCACGCCGTCTGCGGCGGAGGCGATACGGTAGCCTTCGCGTTGCAGCAAGCGGCCGGTTACGCGGCGCACGGTGATGGAGTCGTCCACAACGAGCACCAGGGGTGCCACGGGTGCCGCCGCAAGGGCTTTTTCTGCGTCAGCAGCCTGCTTGGCGGCTTCGGCGATAAAGGCGCGGATGGCCTCTGCATAGCTGAACGACAGCGCCACTGGGTTGTAAATGAATAGCACCGAGCCATCTGGCAGAACCGTTACGCCCGAAAGCCCCGGCATGCGCGCCAACTGCGGGCCGATGTTTTTCACCACGACTTCGTGGTTGCCAACAACGTTGTCTATGTGCATGACGATGCGCTGCGCCGCACTGCGCAGCACCAGCACGACTTGGCGCTTGGCGTCCATCTGCGCGCTGTGCGGGCTGGATTGCAGCATGGCGCCGGCCCAGTAAAACGGCAGTTTCTCGCCATTGATGGTGAAGGTGCGGTTTTCGTAGGCTTGCCGCACTTCTTTGTCAGACGTGCGCCGTACCGCCTCGATCAGGCTGGAGGGTACGCCAAAGCGCAGTTCGCCGGCTTGCACTTCAACCACTTGCGTTACAGCCGTTGTTAGCGGCAGTACCAGTGTGAAGGTGGTGCCGGCTTGCGGGCGGCTTGTGGTTTCGATGCGGCCACCCAAGGCGTTGATTTCGGTGCGCACAACGTCCATGCCCACGCCGCGGCCTGCCAGTGACGTGACTTGGTCGGATGTGGTCAGGCCGCTTTGGAAGATGAGCTGCATGGCTTCTTCGTCGCTGATGACGGCGTCGGCTGCCAGCAGGTTGTCGGCAATGGCTTTTTCACGGATGCGGGCTACGTCCAGCCCTTTGCCATCGTCGCGCACGGTAATGGCTACGTCATTGCCTTCTTGCGCCAGACTGATTTCGATATGGCCTGTAGTCTCTTTGCCGGCTTGCGCACGCTGCTCGGGCGCTTCGATGCCATGCACTACGGCGTTGCGCAGCAGGTGCTCGAAGGGCGAGGCAATGCGCTCGATGATGTCGCGATCCATGGCGGTTTGCGCGCCAACAATGTTCAGTGCGACTTGCTTGCCGGTTTCTTTGGCGGCTTGGCGCACGACGCGGTACAGGCGCTCGGACAGGCTGTCGAACTCCACCATGCGGGACTTGAGCAAATCCTCTTGCAGCTCGCGCGCCTGGCGGGCCTGGGCAATCAGGTTGTCTTCGGTCGATTGCATGGAGCGGATCATGTTGCGCTGCACCGATGCCACGTCGTTGACCGATTCGGCCATCATGCGCGTCAGCTCTTGCACGCGGGTGAAGCGGTCGAACTCCAGCGGGTCGAAGTTGGCCCGGGTTTCGGCCGATTGCGCCATGCGTGACTGCATCTGCGTTTCAGCCTGCAACTCCATATCGCGCAATTGGGCGCGCAGGCGATCCAGGCTGCCGTCCATATCGTGCATGGCCTGGCGCAATTGCTGCACTTCGGCTTCGAGGCGGGCGCGGCTGATCATGACTTCGCCGGTGCTGCCCAGCATGCGATCCAGCACGTTGGAACGTACCCGCACCTGCGCTTGTGTTGTGCCGTGTGGCGCAGGCGCACGGGTGCTAATGGGCATGGCAACAGCCTGGCGGGCAGACGTTGCGGGGGCGGGCGCAGGTGCCGTGTCGGCCTTGCCGTTGCCCGCATCTGCTTCTGGTGCGGGGCTTGTAGCGGCTTCAACCGCTGGTGTTTCTGTTGCCGGTGCTGCCGCCGCAGGCGTGGCAGCCGTGCTGGCTGCGGGGTCTTGCGGGCCGCTGAGCAGGAGCGTGAAGCGGTCTTGCACTTCGTCCAGCATGGCTTGCAGCTGCTCCAGCGCCTGAACGGAAGCATCGTTCTTTTCCAGCTTGCCCAGGTCGCCGATGCGGGATTCCATCTCGTGCACCATGGCGCCCAGCTGCATGGCGCCTGCCAGGCGGGCACCGCCTTTGAAGGTGTGGAGCAGGCGCTGCGCCTCGGCGCAGGCGCCCGTGTTGTCGGGGTGGGCAATCCATTGCCGCATCACGGCGTTGAGTTGTTGCAGCAGGGTGTGCGCCTCATCGCGGAAGATG
>CAYUAF010000095.1:0-6017 GCA_964442555.1 uncultured Allobrachymonas sp. | reverse complement strand
CGTAAGCTGCAATGGCGGCGATGTCGAACCCGCTGTAGGCGGCGTGGAAGGCGGCTTGTTTTTTCAGCATCAGCGTCCAGCTCAAGCCTGCCTGGTTGATCTCTAGCAGCAAGCGGCCAAATAGGGCGTTGTCGTTTGCCAGCGGAAAGCCGTATTGCTGGTCGTGGTAGTGCTTGTTGGGGTCCGGCGTGTCGGCGGGCAGGGCGTTGGCAAAGGCGCAATAACTCATGTGCGGTGTTGGGCGGTATGCCGGTTTGGTGGCGAGGGGGCTTGCAGCCATAAGCACGAAAAGGAGCAAAAATAAAAAAGCCGTCTGAATCCTGTGTCCAGACGGCCTTGCAAGGCGCATGTGCAGTATGCACGCACGGCGGCATGCGCGTGATGCGACGGCCCGCTTAGGCCAGCCCTTCTTTGCGGATGCGCACGATGGGTGCCAGCACGCTGGGCAGGCCTTGCAGTTTGGCCAGGGCGGCGTTCATGGCGCCTTCGCGGGCGTCGTGGGTGAGGATGATGAGGTCGGTTTGCGCGCTGCCTTCGCCGCAGACTTCGTCCGCCTCGCGTTGCAGCACGGCGTCGATGCTGATGCCCGCATCGGCCAGCAGCGCAGCCACGCGCGAGAGCACGCCCGCTTCGTCTGCCACGCGCAGGCGCAGGTAGTAGCTGGTGATGATTTCTTCCATGGGCAGGATGCCCACGTTTTGCAGCGCATCGGGCTGGAAGGCCAGGTGTGGCACGCGGTGTTGCGGGTCGCTGGCGGCCAGGCGCGCCACGTCTACCAAATCGGCAATCACGGCGCTGGCGGTAGGCTCGCTGCCTGCGCCCTTGCCGTAATACAGGGTGGTGCCCACGGCGTCGCCATGCACCACAACGGCGTTCATGGCGCCTTCCACATTGGCGATCAGGCGCTTGGCGGGCACCAGCGTGGGGTGCACGCGCAGCTCCACGCCTTCGCCCTCGCGGCGCTTGGCAATGCCCAGCAGCTTGATGCGGTAGCCCAACTGCTCGGCGTATTTGATGTCGGTAGCGGCCAGTTTGGTAATGCCTTCGACGTAGGCTTTATCAAACTGCACTGGAATGCCGTAGGCAATGGCGCTCATCAGCGTGGCTTTGTGGGCCGCGTCCACGCCTTCGATGTCGAAGGTGGGGTCGGCTTCGGCGTAGCCCAGGCGCTGGGCTTCTTTGAGCACCACGTCAAAGTCCAGCCCTTTGTCGCGCATTTCGCTCAAGATGAAGTTGGTGGTGCCGTTGATGATGCCGGCCAGCCACTGGATGCGGTTGGCCGTGAGGCCCTCGCGCAGCGCCTTGATGATGGGGATGCCGCCTGCCACGGCAGCTTCAAACGCCACGATGACGCCTTGGCGCTGCGCGGCTTCAAAAATCTCGGTGCCGTGCACGGCCAGCAGGGCCTTGTTGGCGGTTACGACGTGCTTGCCGTTTTCAATGGCCTTGAGCACGATATCTTTGGCCACGGTATAGCCGCCGATTAGCTCGATCACTACATCCACATCGGGGCGGGTAATGGCGGCAAAGGCATCATCCACCACATCCACCCCTTCGCCTACGATGCTGCGGGCGCGTTCCACGCTGCGATCGGCCACAACGGCAATTTCAATGCCGCGCCCCGTGCGCGCCTTGATTTCTGCCTGGTTGCGTTGCAATACCTTGAATACACCGCTGCCAACGGTGCCGATGCCCACCAGGGCGACTTTGAGAGGTTTCATGCTTTAACTTCCGTAAGTTACGAATGATGAGGTGGAAAAGAAATGTGCTTTCCCTTGGTTAAGACTTTAACGATGGATGGCTCCGTTTGTTTGAGCAAGGCGGGCGCATGGCCGAGGTAGCGGAACCAGAAATATTGGCCGTCCCGGTTTTGCAGAATCACAATCTTTTCGTAGTGCCCGCCTGATTCCCCGAAAACCTTTTCTTCTTCCCAGACTGTGCGCACGCCGTCCAGCAGCGGGGTTTCGCCAAACTGTTCTTTGTACAAGGCGGCAAGTTTTGCTTCGGCCAAGGGCTTGTGGTGCTGCCTGATTTTGTCTTCAAGATGGGGGTTGCGCAGCCGCGACCACCAGCCCATGAACACCGAGCACAAGCCCGCGCCCAAAATGACAAAGTGCAAGACAGGAACCAGCCAATCCAAGTACTTCATGCCGCTATGCCGTGCGCTTTATGCTGCCGCGCCGTGCTGCTTGCGCCAGTTGGCCAAAAAATCCGTCAGGCGGTTGATGGCTTCGCGTAACTCGTCTTCATGCGGCAAAAACACGATGCGGAAGTGCTGGTTGTCGGGGTAGTTAAAGCCCGATCCTTGCACCAGCATCACGCGGGTGGCGCGCAGTACATCCAGAAAGAACTGGCGGTCGTCTTTGATGGGGTACATCTCAGGGTCAAGCCGCGGGAACATGTATAGCGCCGCTTGCGGCTTAACGCACGTAACGCCCGGAATGGCCGTAATCAACTCATACGCCAAATCGCGCTGGCGGCGCAGGCGGCCCCCTTCGCTCACCAGCTCGTTAATGCTCTGGTAGCCGCCCAGCGCGGTTTGCACGGCCCATTGCCCGGGCACGTTGGCGCACAGGCGCATGTTGGCAAGCATGTCCAGCCCTTCAATGTAGTCACGCGCGGGCTCTTTATTGCCTGATACCACCAGCCACCCCGCGCGGTAGCCGCAGGAACGGTAGGACTTGGACAGGGAGTTGAAAGTCAGCGTCAGCACATCGGTGGACAGCGATGCCAGTGCCGTGTGGCGCACGTCGTCGTACAGCACTTTGTCGTACACCTCGTCAGCCAGCAGTACCAGCCCATGCTCCCGAGCCAGCTCCACAATGCCCAAAAGCAGTTCGTCGCTATACAACGCGCCCGTGGGGTTGTTGGGGTTGATGACCACAATGCCTTTGGTGCGCGGCGTGATTTTGCGGCGCATGTCTTCCAAATCGGGCATCCAGCCATTGGCCTCATCGCACACATAGTGCACGGGCGTGCCGCCAGAGAGTGTGGTTGCCGCCGTCCACAAAGGGTAGTCGGGCGCTGGAAGCAGCAGCTCGTCGCCCTCGTCCAGCAAGGCGTTCAGCGCCATCACGATCAGATCGCTTGCGCCATTGCCCAAGTAAATATCATCCAGCGTTACCCCTTTCACCCCTTGCTGCTGGGTGTAATGCATCACCGCCTTGCGGGCCGCGAAAATGCCTTTGCTGTCGGAGTAACCCGCCGAGTTGGGCAGGTTGCGGATCATGTCCTGCTGGATTTCTTCCGGCGCATCAAAGCCGAATACGGCCAAATTGCCGATATTGAGCTTGATGATTTTCTGCCCGTCTTCCTCCATTTGGCGCGCAGCATCCATGATCGGGCCCCGAATGTCGTACAGTACATGGGCTAGTTTGGATGATTTGTCAATCTTTTTCACGTGCGCTCCAAGGGGTCAGGTCAAAGCTAGCATTTGATCATATTTTTTCTCTGCTTTTCTGCTCCATAGCCATGCAATTTGACGCTGATCTGCCGTTTGCCCACGCCATTACCGACTACAACGCCAGCGGCATCGCCGTGCAAGGCCGTTGGCATACGCACAGCATGCTGGTAGGCTCAGATGGGCTATTGCGCGAGTGGCCGTTGCAGCACCCCGGCGGGCCGTTTGCCGAAGTGGATCTGGCTGCCGTGCTGGAGCAAGCCGTGCATCAGCCCGCGCACCCTTACGAGCTGCTTATCGTGGGTACAGGCCAGCGCCAAATCTTTTTGCCCCCGACCTTGCTGCGCCCCTTTGTGCAGCACCGTCTGCCATTGGAATGCATGAGCACCCCCGCTGCCTGCCGCACCTACAACATCGTCGCATCCGAAGGACGCAGGGTGCTTGCCGCCTTGCAAATCAGCGCGTGAACGGCACGTGAAAGCTGTGCCGTAGCCAAGAGCACACAGGATGAGTTAATTCTTTTTAATTGGTTTTTGCCAATTTGTGCACGTAATGAATCAGATCGTTATACGGTAAAATATCCTGCTTTTTGCGTGCGGGCACACGCAAGCCCTTTCAGTCATTACAGAGCACAGAGAACATCACCATGGCGATAGTTGTAGACAAGTTGATTCCAGAGTTTGAAGCAGAAGCCACAGGCGGTATCAAGGTCAGCAACACAACGCACCTGGGGCAGATGCTCGTGCTGTTCTTCTACCCCAAAGACAACACGCCTGGCTGCAGCACAGAGGCGCTGGAATTTCGCGACAAGTACAAAGACTTTGTCAAAGCGGGTGCCGTGGTGTACGGCGTCTCGCGCGACAACATGGCTTCGCACGACGCATTTAAAGCCAAACTGGAACTGCCCTACGAGCTGATCGCCGACACCGAAGAAAAAATGTGCCACATGTTCGGCGTGGTCAAAAACAAGATCATGTACGGCAAAAAAGTCAAAGGCATCTCGCGCAGCACTTTCCTGATCGGACCTGACGGCGTTCTGCGCAAGGAGTGGCGCGGCATCAAAGTCGAAAACCACGTGACCGAAGTGCTCAAAGCCGTCAAGGCACTCAAAAAAGCTGGTGCTGCAGAAAATAAATAAACACAAGCACAGAATTTGTTGCGGGCGTATTGCTCTTGGCGTGTTCAATGATGCCGATACAGGGTTCAATCCTGCAACAACACCTGAGACTGATTGCAAGGGTGCGTTAGCTGCGCCCAAGCGTTGCAAGAGCAGCTTGAGCCGAGTGCAACGCCTGCTGTACGACAGCGGTTATGCGGCTTAGCCCTTTGCAGGCGTTAAAGACATTGTGGGCAAGCACGTAACGGGGCAGATTGCCAAGAGGAGCGAGTTGCGCACTTTCCAGGTGATTCCCAAACGTTGGATCTTGGTGCGCAGCTTTGCGTGGCTGGACAAGAACAGAAGGCTATGGAAGAACTGCGAGCGTATGCTCAACACCAGCCTACAGCTCATCCATTTGGCCTTCATCGCCATGATTATTAAAAGAGCGTGAACGGGTTCCAAGCCAGCAAGCCGAACTGTTTTATGGGCGCTTTAATTAAAAGCGCGTGGCTTGACTGAAAGATTGTAAGCATTTCAAAAATAAAAATAAGTCACTAGAATGCCCGAAAAACACATTGGCCCAAAGCAGCACACGGGGGCAAAACAGAAATCAGGCAGGTTGTTGGTATGCAGCGCAGCTACTTGTTCATTCATCAAAACTTCCCGGGGCAGTTTGGGCGCATGGCGCAAGAACTGGCCCGCCAGAGCCACAAGGTGCAAGCCTTGGCCGACAAAGGGCGTGGCCTGCCCGGCATACCCATCCACCGCTACAGCGTTCAGCAAAGCAAGCCACCGTCAGCCGAAACGGTTTTGTTCCTGGGCTTGCAAGCGCAGCTGCAACGGGCCAACGCCGCCGCACAAGCCATGCAGCAACTCAAGCAAGCGGGCTACCAGCCAGACGTGATCATTGCCCACCCTGGCTGGGGCGAAGCCCTTTTCTGCAAAGATATTTGTCCGCAAGCCAAGCTCGTGATCTTTGCCGAATGGTTCTACAACGCCCACGGCTCAGATGCCAACTTCGACCCCGAATTTGTCACCAACGATGCGGAGCAAACTGCCATCGGCGTTCGCTTGAAAAACACCGTGCACCTACATGCCTGCCACGCGGCCGATGCCATCTTCACCCCCACCCAGTGGCAAAAAAAACCAGCTGCCCGTGGCGTACCAAAGCAAAACCCGGGTCATCCCCGATTTCATCGACATTCAAACCGTCAAACCCAACCCCGCCGCCAGCGTGCACCTGCACAAAGCCAACAAAACCTTCCATGTGGGCGATGAAGTCATCACCTTCGTCAACCGCAACCTGGAACCTTACCGAGGCTTTCACAGCTTCATGCGGGCGCTGCCAGCCGTTTTGCAAGCCAGGCCGCAGGCACATGCCATTCTGGTTGGCGGGCAAGACGTGAGCTACGGCAAAAAACACCCCTCCGGCCAAAGCTGGAAGCAAGTCATGCTGCAAGAAGTGGCTCTATGCCGTTTTGTGTGGAACTTGACAACCTCAAAGACACCGATGCACCC
>CAYUAF010000094.1:0-6089 GCA_964442555.1 uncultured Allobrachymonas sp. | reverse complement strand
AAAAAACGCGCAGTGTGCCACAAGCTGCGGCACGATATTCCTTGCATCCAGTGGCAAGGTGTGAAATAGTCTGGCAACCGTATGCGATCCAGAAAAGTTAGAATTGCCCTCTTATGTCTGCCGTTTCCATACAGTCTGTCAGCAAGGTCTATCCGCCCCGTGGTCATGGGGCGGAATTGCGTGCGCTGGACAATGTTTCTTTCGAGATCGAGCAGGGCGATTTTTTCGGCCTGCTTGGCCCCAATGGCGCGGGTAAAACCACGCTGATCAGTATTCTGGCGGGGCTGGTGCGCGCGAGTGAGGGCACGATCAAGGTTCATGGTCTGGATGTGCAAAGCGATGCGGCCCAGGCGCGGCGCTATTTGGGCATCGTGCCGCAAGAGCTGGTGTTTGACCCCTTCTTTACGGTGCGCGAGGCGTTGCGCTTTCAGTCCGGATACTTCGGCATCTACAACAACAGCGCTTGGATTGACGAGCTGCTGGCGGGGCTGGGGCTGGCAGACAAGGCCTCAGCCAATATGCGGCAGCTCTCAGGCGGCATGAAGCGGCGCGTGCTGGTCGGTTTGGCGTTGGTGCACAAGCCGCCAGTGATTGTGCTGGACGAGCCTACTGCCGGCGTGGATGTGGAATTGCGCCAGGCCTTGTGGCACTTTGTAGCCGATTTGAACCGCAGGGGCCACACCATTTTGCTGACCACGCATTATCTGGAAGAGGCCGAGGCCTTGTGCAACCGCGTAGCCATGCTCAAGCAGGGGCGCTTGCTGGCTTTGGAAAAAACCAGCACCTTGCTGCGCAATGCGGTGGCCAGCGTGCTGCATTTCAAAACGGATCAGCCCCTGCCTGCAGAAGTGGCCGCGCATGCGCGGGTAACAGGCCGCGTGGTGGAGTGCCCGGCCAACAGCCCGGAAGAAATCGAGTATTACCTGGCCGTGTTGCGCCAAGCCCATGTCCGGATAGAAGACCTGGAAATTCGCAAGGCCGATTTGGAAGATGTTTTTATTCGCCTGATGCAAGACGAGCAGCCCGGCCTGCCAGTCGGCCAAGCGGCGTAGGGGCATAGGGGAATAAGGGCAAACAGATGCAGCAAATACACCCTCATACGCCGCCTTGCCCGCCGGGCGAAAGGCAGCAGCAAGAATCGCAGCCGCACGTTGCCGCACTGGCATCGCAGTTGGGGCAGCATTTGGAGCCGCTGGCGCCAGACGGCAATGGCTGGAAGATGCTTTTTTACAAAGAGCTGCTGCGCTTTTGGCGTGTGGCTTTTCAGACCATTGCAGCGCCTGTGCTCACGGCGGTTTTGTATTTGCTGATTTTTGGCAATGTGCTCAACCGCCAGGCCATGCCGGGGTATGGCGGCATCAGCTATATCGCTTTTTTGGTGCCGGGGCTGGTCATGATGAGCGTGCTGCAAAACGCGTTTGCCAATAGCGCCTCAAGCCTGGTGCAAAGCAAGATCATGGGCAGCCTGGTGTTTTTGCAGCTCACGCCCTTGTCGCACTGGCATTGGTATTGGGCGTATGTGGGCGCGTCGGTCGTGCGCGGCTTGCTGGTGGGGTTGGGCGTGTATGCCGTTACGCTGCTATATGCGCCGCCGCTGGCTTTTTCAATTGTCTGGATTGCCGTATTCGCCTTGCTGGGCGCGGCATTGATGGGCGCTTTGGGCATGCTGGCCGGGCTGTGGGCCGACAAGTTTGACCAAATGGCCGTGTTTCAGAACTTTGTGGTTATGCCTATGACGTTTTTGGCCGGCGTGTTCTATTCGTTGCACAATTTGCCCGCGTTTTGGCGGCAGGTGAGCAGTTTGAACCCGTTTTTTTACATGATTGACGGCTTGCGCTACGGCTTTTTCGGCGTCAGCGACAGCTCGCCCTGGTTGAGCGTATCCATTGCGGGCGGTGCGTTTTTGGCGGTAAGCGGATTGGTGCTGTATCTGCTTAAAACAGGTTACAAACTGCGCCAGTAAATGCGCCGGTAGCCGGTAAAGGCGGCATGGCTCCAGTCGCCGCGGCGTTTGCATCCAGAGATAATGAATATTTGCGCATCATGCAATTGCTTACCCGTATTCGTGCACGAATCAATGCTGTAATGGCAGCCGCAACGGCAGCCTGCCTTTGCGCATTGCCTGGCTGCTCGCCCAGAAACGACGCGGCTTCCAGCACAGTGCCTGCCAGCGCGCCCGCTGCATCAGCGCTTGCGGCCAGCGGCGCTACAGGGGCCGCTACGCCGGCGCAAGCGGCCAGTGCCCCGGCCATTGCGCTGCGGCGCTCGGCCATACAAATCAAGTTTGTGCAAATGTTTGAAAAAGAATGCATGCCGCGCATACCGCCAAATGCCGCCTTGTCGCCCACGCAAAGGCTGGATTTTTGCCAATGCTATGCCGCCGCAATCACCGACAATACCAGTGAAATGCAATTAACGCGTTATCTGGCCGGGCAAGATCAGGCGCAGTTGCAAGGCGATGCCGAGCGCCACGGCAGGCATTGCCTGGAGCAGGCCCAACGTAGGCCATGAATGCATAACGATTGAGGAGAAACATACGTGTCGATGACAGCAGAAACCATGCGCCAGCTCATTGCCGGGGCGCTGCCTTGCGAGCACTTGAGCGTTCAGGGAGACGGGCGCCATTGGTTTGCCACCATCGTGTCGCAAGCATTTGCGGGCAAGCGCCTGATTGCGCGGCACCAGATGGTGTATACCGCGCTGGGCGATCGTCTGCAAACCGACGAGGTGCATGCCTTGTCGATGAAAACCCTCACGCCCGAAGAATGGGCGCAACAACCTACCCATGCCTGATTCCAGCCCGATGCCAGCCAGAGTCAAGGCCGATACGAACGCAATAGCCGAATAAATAGCCAAATAGCCCAAACAACTCCCTATGGACAAACTACTGATTCGGGGCAAACGCCCCCTGCATGGCACCGTCACCATCTCTGGTGCGAAAAACGCTGCCTTGCCCGAAATGTGCGCCGCCTTGCTTACCGATGAGCCGGTGCATCTGCGCAACGTTCCGCGCCTGCGCGATGTAGCCACCATGCGCAAGTTGCTCGAAAACATGGGCGTGCGCGTGCAAACCCACGGCGAGCGTGGCGGCATGAGCTTTGAAGCAGCAGACCCGCTCTTGCCCGAAGCGCCTTACGAGCTGGTTAAAACCATGCGCGCCTCGGTGCTGGCGCTGGGGCCGCTGCTGGCGCGTTGCGGCAAAGCGCGTGTCTCTTTGCCCGGCGGGTGCGCCATTGGCGCGCGGCCAGTGGAGCAGCACATCAAGGGGCTGCAAGCCATGGGCGCAATCATCGAAGTGCAGCACGGCTATATCGAAGCGCATCTGCCGCCCGGGCAGCAACGCCTGAAAGGCGCGCATATTGCTACCGACATGATTACCGTGACGGGCACCGAAAACTTTTTGATGGCCGCCACCTTGGCCGACGGCATCACGGTGCTGGAAAATGCCGCGCAAGAGCCGGAAATTACCGATCTGGCCGAAATGCTGATCAAGATGGGCGCCAAAATCAAAGGCCACGGCAGCAGCCGCATCACCATCGAAGGGGTAGAAAAACTGCACGGTTGCGAGCATGCCGTTGTGGCAGACCGCATCGAGGCGGGCACATTCTTGTGTGCCGTGGCTGCCACGGGGGGCGAGGTGCTGCTGCAACATGCCCGGGCCGACCATTTGGATGCCGTCATCGACAAACTGCGCGAGGCGGGCGTTCGGGTCGAGGCGGTAGAGCAGGGCATGCGCATCAGCAGCCCAGGTGGCGGCATGCTCAAGGCGCAGAGCTTTCGCACGACCGAATACCCGGGCTTTCCTACAGACATGCAGGCGCAATTCATGGCGCTCAATTGCGTGGCGCAAGGCAGCAGCATGGTGACGGAGACGATTTTCGAAAACCGCTTCATGCACGTGAGTGAACTGATGCGGCTGGGCGCCAGCATCCAGATCGATGGCAAAACCGCCATGGTGGAAGGCGTGCCGCAGCTAACAGGCGCGACCGTCATGGCAACTGACTTGCGCGCATCGGCCAGCCTGGTCATCGCCGGCCTGGTGGCAGAGGGCGAAACCACGGTAGAGCGCATCTACCACCTGGATCGCGGCTATGACCAAATGGAAGAAAAGCTCCAGGCTTTGGGCGCAGACATTGAGCGGGTGGCCGGATGATTACGCTGGCACTCTCCAAAGGCCGCATCTTTGAAGAAACCATGCCCTTGCTGCAAGCCATGGGCATCCAGGTGCTGGAAGACCCCGAAAAATCGCGCAAGCTGATTTTGCCCACCAGCCGCAGCGATGTGCGCGTGGTGCTGGTGCGTGCAACCGACGTGCCCACCTACGTGCAATACGGCGGCGCAGACCTGGGCATTGTGGGCAAAGACACCCTGATCGAATACTGCGCCGAATGGGGCGAAACCAGCCTGTACCAACCGCTGGATCTGGACATTGCCCGCTGCCGCATGAGCGTAGCCGTGCCCGAGGGGTTTGATTACGCTGGCAAAGTCCGGCAGGGCGCCCGTTTGCGCGTGGCGACCAAATACCTGCACATTGCGCGCGAATTTTTTGCCGCCAAGGGCGTGCACGTGGATTTGATCAAGCTGTACGGCAGTATGGAGCTGGCGCCGCTGACCGGCATGGCAGATGCCATTGTCGATCTGGTCTCGTCGGGCAATACGCTCAAGGCCAATCAGTTGGTAGAGGTGGAAGAGATCATGCCCATCAGCTCTCGCCTGGTGGTGAACCAGGCCGCGCTCAAACTCAAACAGCAGCCCATTCGCAGCCTGCTGGACGCATTTGCCGCAGCCAAAGGGGCTGGCGCCTGAACAGTTGCCCCTGGCTGGCGCGTGCTTGGTATGAAACGCATTCTGGTTGTGCACTATTCGCAAAGCGGCCAGCTGACGCGGGTGCTGGAATCGCTCTTGACCCCTTGCGCAGCAGCGAGCGGCATCCGCCGGTAGAGATTGTGGAGCTTGCGCTGGAACCTGCCGAGCCGTTTCCTTTTCCTTGGGGCTTTATGCAGTTTCTGGATGCGTTTCCCGAATCGGTGCAGCTTGCGCCGAGGCCGTTGAAAAACCTGCCGGACGGGGATGGGCAGCGTTTTGATCTGGTGATTTTGGGCTACCAAGTCTGGTATTTATCGCCTGCGCAGCCCATGACGGCGTTTTTGCAATCGCCGCAGGCCAAGGCATGGTTGCGCCATACGCCAGTGGTAACGGTAGTGGCCTGCCGCAATATGTGGCTCATGGCGCAAGAAAAGATGAAACACCTGATCGCCGCTGCCGGCGGGCGGCATTGCGACCATGTGGCGCTAACCGACCCGCCCGCGCATGTGCTGTCCTCCTTTATCACCACGCCCCGCTGGCTGCTGCGCGGCAAGCGCGATGCGTTCTGGGGCTTGCCCAGGGCGGGCATCAGCGATGCGGATATTGATGCCGCGCAGCGCTTCGGCCATGCCTTGGCGGCTGCTTTGGCGGCCAATGCCGAAACCCGCGGCCAGCCCATGCTGCGCGGCTTGCAGGCCGCGCCGGCCACCCGCTGCATCTGGTGGCGCGCCGCCGGGACAAGCTTGACGCCGCCGTGGCCGCGCTGCGGCAAGAAGGCATCACCGCCACGGCACACGCCTGCGATCTGGGCGATGCCGCCGCGCTGCACACCCTGCTGGCGTCATTGGCCGCAGAGCGCATCGGCATCCTGCACTGGAATGCCTTTATGGACGTGGAAGGCGATTTGCTGGCCGCCGCCCCAGACGCGCTGGCCGCCAGCCTGAACCTGCGCGTGGTGCAGTACCTGGCCGCCGTGCAAACCCTGCTGCCCCGGCTGACTGCCGAGCGCGGTGCGGTGCTGGCCACCAGCGGTGTCATGGCGCTGGATGATGCGGCCATCAACGCTTTGGCAGACGGCTACGGCATCCTGGCCGTATCGGTGGCCGCACAGCACAAAGCCAATGCCTTGCTGGCGCCCCGCCTGGCCGCGCAAGGCGTTTATCTGGGCGAAGTGGTGGTGGCCGGCTTTGTGCAGCACACACCGGGGGCCGAGCAGCACCCCCATGCCCTGAATCCCGATGACATTGCGCAAAGCTTTTGGGATTTGCACAGCGCGAGGCGGC
>CAYUAF010000093.1:0-6108 GCA_964442555.1 uncultured Allobrachymonas sp. | reverse complement strand
GCGCAGCAGGTAGAGCTTGGGCTGTGGAGCTTGCCGTGGCAAGCCGCAACTGCATAAGCTGAAAGGCGATGGTGGGTGAGCAGGCTCCGTTTTATGGAGTTTGTGGTGCAAGGGAAAAATGCCATGCACATGGGCATGCGAGGCCAAGCCCGACTCCGACTCGCTGCCTCTGCCCCTTGCTGTGCGCGCTGCTGTTGGGCGCTTGCGGCACAACCGGCGTGTCGCCACAAAAAGGTCAAATGGCTTGGGAGCGGGATTGATAAGCGCGGGGCGGCGGCAAAATGCTGTTGGTGCAGGTGCCTGTGGCCGGCAACGCAATCTCCACCGGCATGATCGTTGGTGCGCTGGCAAGTGGTTTGTCTACCGGCAGTGTCAAAAACATGCAAATGGCGCTGGGTGTTGCTGGCGGAGCCGTGCGCGTGACTGGCTCCAGCCAAAGTGTGAACGTAGCCACTTTGCAGCACGCTTTGAAAGATTTTCAGGGCCGCAGCAATGCCCGTGTGTGCATCGACGCTGCGTCTGCGCAAGTTGCCGAACTGCGCCGGTTGGCTGAACCCAAAGGCATCATCATCCACGGCGGCCAATAATCGTTATTTCACGGCTGCTTTTCAAACGCCGGCGTAAAGCACGAAGGGCGCCATGCCGCCCGCAACAGAGCAAGCGATAGCAGGTGGGGCCGTTTCAAGCCGGCCTGGCTAGCAATGGATGCAAAATGGCATCTACCGCGCACTGTATGGCGGCGGTTACATTGTCCGCATCGCAAGCAATTACCGTCCGTGCCGGCATGTTGCGTAGCCAGGTAAGCTGGCGCTTAGCCAGCTGGCGCGTGGCGGCAATGGCTTTTTCGCGCCAAGAGGGCAGGGGCTCGTTGTGCTTCTGCGCCTCCCACGCCTGGCGGTAGCCCACGCAGCGAATGGCAGGCAAGCCCGCATGCAAGTCTCCGCGGGCGCGCAGGCGTCGCACTTCATCCATAAAACCTTGTGCCAGCATGGCATCAAAGCGTTGCGCGATGCGTGCGTGCAGCCATTGGCGGTCGCGCGGCTCCAGCGACAGCAGCAGGTCGGGGGGCAGAGCGGGCAGCTCTTGCGCGCCGTGCGCGTGCCAGTGGGACAAGGGCTTGCCCGTCAAATGCCACACCTCCAGCGCACGGCCAATGCGCTGGCTGTCGTGCGGCGGCAGGCGTGCGGCGGTGGCGGGGTCTACCTGTGCCAATTGGGCGTGCAGGGCAGGCCAGCCTTGCTGCTGCGCTTGTTGGGCAATTTGCGCGCGCAGCGTCGCATCGGCGTGCGGCAGGGCGCTCAAACCTTCAAACAGGGCTTTGAAGTACAACATGGTGCCGCCCACCAGCAACGGCAGGTGGCCGCGTTGGCGAATGGCTGCCACCAGCGCCGTGGCGTCGCGTGCGAACTGGGCGGCGCTGTAACTTTCGGCAGGGTCGATGATGTCGATCAGGTGATGCGGCACGGCTGCACGCTCTGCCGCCGTGGGTTTGGCGGTGCCGATATCCATGCCGCGGTACACCAAGGCCGAATCGACGCTGACAATTTCTGCCTGCAGGCCCCATTGCTGTTGCAAATGCTGCGCCAGTTGCAGGGCTGCGGCGGATTTGCCGCTGGCTGTAGGGCCGGCCAGCGCGATCAGGGGCAGGAAAGGTGTGGGCGACATGGCAAAAATTGTATGCGCAGCCATGGGTTTTATCGTGCGGCGCAGACATTAGAGAGAGAATACACGGCATGCAACAAGAAATACTGATCAACTGGTCCCCCCAGGAAACCCGCGCCGCCATCGTCGAACAAGGCGTGGTGCAAGAAGTGCATATCGAACGCGCCCTGCAACGCGGTTTGGTGGGCAATATCTATTTGGGCAAAGTCATGCGTGTGCTGCCGGGCATGCAGTCTGCCTTTATCGACATCGGGCTGGAGCGCTCGGCCTTTTTGCACGTGGCCGATGTGCCGCAGCCGGCCACGCAGGCCAGCACGGCAGATGGCGAGCCGCCACCGCCCAAGCCCATTGAGCACATGCTGTTTGAAGGCCAGACGCTGATGGTGCAGGTGATGAAAGACCCGCTGGGCAGCAAGGGCGCGCGGCTTTCGGCGCACATCAGCATTGCGGGGCGCATGCTGGTGCTACTGCCGCACGACACGGGCGTGGCCGTGTCGCAAAAAATCGAGCTGGATCAGCGCGACGCCGTGCGGCAGCGCATAGTCGATCTGCTGGATGCGCAGCGCACCAACGGCAACGGCCTGCCGGCTTGCGGCTACATCGTGCGCACCAATGCAGAAGACGCCAACGAGGCCGAATTGCTCCGCGACATGCAGTACCTGCACACCACCTGGGCGGGCATTAAAAACGCCAGCCAGCGCACCGCTGCGCCAGCCTTGCTGCATCAGGACTTGAACCTGTTGCAACGAGTGCTGCGCGATATTGTGGACGAGCGCGTGCAAAGCATCCGCATCGACTCGCGCGAGCAACATGGCGCGTTGCTGGATTTTGCGCAAACCTACATGCCCGACACAGTCTCCAAAATCGAGCACTACATCGGCGAGCGCCCCATATTCGACCTGTTCTCGGTCGATGAAGAAATCACGCGCGCGCTGGGCAGCCGGGTCGATCTCAAATCGGGCGGCTATCTCATCATCGACCAGACCGAGGCGCTCACCACCATCGACGTCAATACGGGCGGCTTTGTTGGCGCACGCAATTTTGACGAAACCATCTTCAAAACCAATCTGGAAGCGGCGCAAGCCGTAGCGCGGCAACTGCGGCTGCGCAACCTGGGCGGCATCATCGTGGTGGACTTCATCGACATGAATATGGCCGAACACCAGCAAGCCGTGCTGGCCGAGCTGCACAAGCAACTGCAGCGCGACCGCATCAAGACCGTCGTGGGGGCGTTTTCTGCACTCGGCCTTCTGGAGATGACGCGCAAACGCACGCGCGAATCGCTGGCCCGCATGCTGTGTGAGCCGTGCGCGGCCTGCGGTGGGCGAGGCATGCTCAAAACCGCGCGCAGCGTGGTGTACGACATTTTGCGAGAGATCCTGCGCGAGGCTCGGCAATTCAACCCGCAGGAAATTCGCGTCATCGCCGCCCCGGCCGTTATCGACCTGCTGCTGGACGAGGAAAGCCAGCACCTGGCCTCGCTGAGCGAATTCATCGCCAAGCCGATCGCCCTGCGGGCAGACAACGCTTTGTCGCAAGAACAGTACGACATCGTGCTCTTTTGAGTAAAACAAAATAAAAGCACGAAAATTGCATCTGGATACAAGTACACTAGCTATTAAAAGCTGCGGTAATCTATTCGTAAGCAAATAAAGTAACAGGAGGCAGTATGGCAGATACGTCTGAGTCTGCAACAGAGCCACGGCAACCATTACGTCTTTTGGTCAAAGGCTTTGCGGGGTTTGATATGCGCTTGCTTGAGGGGGTGGTCAAACTCTCCAAGCTCAGTACCCCTGTGCTTGATCTGGTAGATGATTCCGGACTCTCTACTGCCGATGTCATCATGATTGATGGCAAGGACTCACAGGCCGTTGCCTGGGCGCAACAAAACAAGCAATGGTTGTTGCAGCGGGCGGTTGTATGGGTGGATGCGCCGTATGCAGTGCCAGCCGGTCACACCAGCTTGCAACGCCCCGTTCAATGGACGGGCTTGCCCGTCATTCTGTCGCGTGCCATGGACGATGCCGTAAGCTATGTCGAGATATCCATGGCTGCAGCCCAAGGGGGGCAGGTTGATCAGGACCCGCAGATTGGGCAAGACGTATTGTCTGCGCCCGCTCCTGAAGCGGCCAAACAAAGCAGCAAGCCATCCATTCTCGTCGTAGACGATAGCGCTGCCGTACGCGGGCATTTGCAATCTGCACTTGGCGCAGTGGGATACGAAGTAACTGCTGTTGATAGCGGAGAAGCCGCCATCATGGCCGTCAATGTACGGCCATACGACTGCATTTTGATGGACGTGCTCATGCCCGGCATTAGTGGCTACGATGCTTGCCGCAGAATCAAATCCATGCCTTTACACGATAGATTGATTAAGCCGGCCATTATTATGCTGACCAGCAAATCATCTCCGTTTGACAAAATCCGCGGCAGAATGGCTGGCTGTGACGCATATTTGACCAAACCTGTGCAAAAGTCTGAATTAATGCGGGTTTTGGCGGAGCACTCTTTCAAAAAAATGATGATGCCTGCTTGATTCAACGGGCAGGGGCAGGACAGCGATCTGGAAATAAATCGTGATTCAGTGAATGTAAGTGCGAAAAACGCATGAACTATATGGGGTTTGAGTAAGCTGAATCTATTTTGTTGAGGAGAAACAAAACATGTCGCGTAGCGTATTAGTTGTAGATGACAATGCCGTTGATCGCAGCCGTATGGAAAAACTCATGTCGGATGCCGGCTACATGGTGACGTTGGCCGTTAACGGCGCGCAAGCCATAGAGCTTGCCAAACGCATCAAGCCGAGTTTGATTTTGATGGACGTTAATATGCCTGAAATGGACGGCTTTGCCGCCACCCGTAATCTGCGCAACGATCCTGAAACAAAGGGTATACCGGTCGTTTTGGTTACATCCAAAGATCAAAAAGCAGATAAGGCCTGGGGGCAAATGCTGGGTGCCAAAGGCTATATCACCAAGCCTTATACCGATGAGCAAGTGCTCGATACAGTGCGCGATATTTTGTAAAGCGTTTTGTACGGTTTTCGTAGGGCTTTGGCAGTTGCCAATAGACACTTTCATCAGCTATGACCATGAATCCTGTAGCGCCTGCGCCTAGCGTGGCACTCACTGCATCCGCCACGCTTGGCATATCGTTCGAGCAGCATGGCAGCGGCACCACCGTTCCAGCCACCGCTCCAAATGGAATGATGTTGCCTGTACAGGCACTGACAACGGGGTTTGTGCATGAAGTGTTGTCTGCAACACCCGTATCGGCAGCGGTACAAGCGGGCAGGCTGGAAGCTGCAAGCGCAGCATCATCTTTGCTTGGCGTGGGCGAATCTTCACTGATGCGAGCGCCTACAGGCAGCGTACCAACAGAGCGGTCCAGGAACCATGCTGCCGTAGACGCAGAAGAGATGGATGGGAGCGCCGTTGGGCAAAGCCGCCAAGGCGTACGCATTGGCCGTATTGGCATGATGTTGGGTTATCAAGACAGTAGCGAGCTGACCGAGATGCCCGATCTGTATTATCTGCCGAATGCGCCGCAATGGATGAAAGGCTTAGTCAATCTGCGGGGCAACCTTTTTCCCGTGTTTGATGTGGCCGCGTATTTTGACGTTGAATCAGAAAAACAGCAGCCTCAAGATGAATTTGGCGAGCGTGATAAGGATATGCTTTTGATTTTGGGGCGCGGGGAAGATGCCGCAGGCATCATGATTAAAGGCATTCCGCAACGTTTGGCCCCGTTGAAACAACAGCAAACCGATATAGATACGGCACCCGCACGGTTATTGCCGCATATTCAAGATGCATACTTCATGGATGGGCAGTTGTGGTTTGATGTGAACTGCAGTAGTTTGCTGGATCTGCTTGAGCAGGAAATGAAGCGGCAAGGCTGAAAAACATTAAAAACCGTAATTGGCGCATTGTCAGCGCGGTTGTGATTCGTATGCATGCTTTGCAAATCATGTGAATGTTGCAGCTTACGCAGTTTCCATTAACAGGTGCAGTTTGGATTTAAAAATTTTTCTGGTAAATCCTGTTATTTAAAAACACATCGTCAAAAATGCTTGGCTAGCGGCATCGTTTGTGATGGAGTGCACCGAAAAATTTGCACCTTTCAATCAGATGAGGGAAAAAAGCAACAAATATCCCGATATGCGCCATGCGTGTCGCATGATGGGTTGGCAAGTCTGGTCATAGGCACACATGCTTTTTCGTTCGCATTGATTTATGCTTATGGGTTAGTTTTTTGCCAAACTTGGCAAAAAACAGATCAAAAAGTGTTTGTTGATTGAGGTGTTGGGAAATAGCGCTTGTTTGGCTGCAAACCTTCCAGCCAGCTGCAATTGCTTGGATAGCGGGTTTGCTTTGGTTGCAGGGGAAAAAACTGGCTCTATGCCGTTTTGTGTGGAACTTGACAACCTCAAAGACACCGATGCAC
>CAYUAF010000092.1:0-6125 GCA_964442555.1 uncultured Allobrachymonas sp. | reverse complement strand
CATTCAACATGTGTGGGCGGCGGCCACCCCTGCCGATGCAAGCGGCGTGCCGGGCGCAGCAGCCGCCCTTGCCCCGCACCCTGTTGCGTTATGGCTGGACGCCACCGTCCTGCCTTTTGAAGCAGCCAGCCTGGATCTGATCGTGCTGCCGCACACGCTGGAAACCTGCGCCCACCCCCACGCCGTTTTGCGCGAAGTGGCGCGCACGCTGGTGCCCGAAGGGCGCTTGCTGGTGCTGGGGTTCAACCCGTCCAGCCTGTGGGGGATGCAGCACAATTACCGCTTGATGGCGCGGCGCATGGGCAGTCAGGCTGCGCCAACCATTCCCGCCATCCACCCCCTGATCGGCCTGCGCACGCTGCGCGATTGGCTAAGCCTGCTGGGCCTTGAAGTGGACGAAGGCTGCTTTGGCTGCTACCGCCCCCATTTGCGCAGTGCCGCTTGGTTCCAGCGCCTGCAATGGCTGGAAGCCGCCGGAGACCGCTGGTGGCCTTTTTTGGGCGGCGCCTATTTTTTGCTGGCCACCAAGCGCGTGCGCGGTTTGCGTACACTGCACCCCCGCTGGCAACTGGCGCAGCAGGCAGGCAGCGCGGTTGCCGTGCAGTTTGAAGGGCAGGCGCAAACAGCCGCAACCGCGCCAGAGCGCCCCAGCCTGCACATCAATACGCCGTAAGAAACGCCCCATAAAAAACTGACCCTATTCCCCATGCAAGAAGTACATATCTATACCGATGGCGCCTGCAAAGGCAACCCCGGCCCCGGCGGCTGGGGCGTGTGGCTGCAATCCGGCCCGCACGAAAAAGCCCTTTTCGGCGGCGAGGCCCACACCACCAACAACCGCATGGAGCTGCGCGCCGTGATCGAAGGGCTGCAAGCCATTAAACGCCCCTGCCGCATTACCCTGTATCTGGACAGCCAATACGTGCGCCAAGGCATTACCAGCTGGATTCACAACTGGAAGCGCAAAGGCTGGAAGACCGCCGACAACAAGCCGGTAAAAAACGCCGACCTGTGGCAACAACTGGATGCGCTGGTGCAAAACAGCCCGCACCAGCTGCGCTGGGAATGGATCAAAGGGCATGCAGGCAACCCCGGCAACGAAAAGGCCGACGAACTAGCCAACCGCGGGGTGGAGCAAGTGCAGCAAGCGCAATAAACACCAACGCCAGGCAGCCCGCCAAACATCCCGCAAAACGCCCGCCATCCTGACGCGCTGGATGAGATAGGCATTGCAGACCTGAACGCTGCCAGTGTTACGAGATGAAGTTACGGTGAGCTGATGATGGATATGGACATTGGAAAGTTGCATCGCTTGGTCAGCCTGGCAACCGACGCTGGCGTTCTGGAGCGCAGACGCGTGCCTGCATTGCCGCGCGTTTTTTTGCTCTCACAACGCGCCAGAGCGTGCCTGCGAGGATAAGCACAATACCCCACAGGGGGAGTGTCACCAACATGGCAAAACTGATCGCCAATGCCAACACAGCGCCGATTAGCAGGTTGCCTGCCCACAGGGAGGTAGCAGCGATCAAAAGAACAGCTACTACCAAGCTGGCTTCGGCTTCAGACTTCAGACTTCAGACATGTTTTTGCACAAATTGAGGATGTAGCCGCCAAGTGGACATGGAAAACCCTCTTTGGAAAGAACGACAGAAGCTTCACTATAGTGTAAACAGCCCCAAACCAACAGGGTGTGCATAAATCGCCTGCACACCACATGGCTGCGCCTTGCAAACAGGCCATGCCGCACATAACTGATACCTGCCCATACGCCCATTACCAACAGATCGCCCACAAATTACCCACAAACTTATTCACAGGCAGGCTGCGCCAATGTCCTACCATGCGGGCTTGCAGCAGCCAATTGGCCTTTTCCCGTTTGCTTCTACGCCTTGCGTCACCATGAACAGTGCACTGACTTACACCCCGCCCGATTACGACTCTTACGGCCAGGACGAAAGCCGCGACCCGCAGCTCAGCCAGCTGCGCGTGCCGCCGCACTCCATCGAATCCGAATCCAGCGTACTGGGCGGCCTGCTGCTGGACAACAACGCCTGGGATCGCGTAGCCGACCTGCTCATTGCCAGCGACTTTTACCGCCACGAGCACCAGCTGGTGTTTGAAGCCATCAGCAAGCTCATCAACGCCAGCAAGCCCGCCGACGTGATCACCGTGTTCGAGGCGCTGCAAAACATCGGCAAGGCCGACGAAGTGGGCGGCCTGGTCTACCTCAACGCCCTGGCGCAATTCGTGCCCAGCGCCAGCAATATCCGCCGCTATGCAGAAATCGTGCGCGAACGCTCCATCTTGCGCAAACTCATCAGCGCCAGCGACGAAATCGCCACCAAAGCCTTCAACCCGCAAGGCACGGCGATTGAAAAGGTGCTAGACGAAGCCGAACAGAAAATCTTCAAAATCGGCGAAGAAGGCTCGCGCATGAAGGCGGGCTTTCAGCCCATGGAGTCGCTCGTGGTGCAGCTGCTGGACCGCGTGCAGGAAATGGCCGACAACCCCAACGACATCACCGGCGTGCCCACCGGCTTTTACGATCTGGACCGCATGACCAACGGCTTTCAGGCCGGTGATCTGGTCATTCTGGCCGCACGCCCATCCATGGGCAAAACCGCCTTCGCCATCAATATCGCCGAACACGTGGCCCTGAAAGAAGGGCTGCCCGTTGCCGTGTTCTCGATGGAAATGGGTGCCGCCCAGCTGGCCGTGCGGGTTGTAGGCTCCATTGGCCGCATCGACCAAAGCCGCCTGCGCACCGGCAAGCTGCACGACGACGAATGGCCGCGCCTGACCGAAGCCATCGAGAAACTGCGCAACATCTCCATGCACATTGACGAGACGCCAGGCCTCACCACCAGCGAGCTGCGCGCCAACGCCCGCCGGCTGGCACGCCAGTGCGGCAAACTCGGCCTGATCGTGATCGACTACTTGCAGCTAATGAGCGGCTCCAGCAGCGACGGCGAAAACCGCGCCACCGAACTGGGCGAAATCTCGCGCGGCCTGAAAATGCTCGCCAAAGAGCTGCAATGCCCCGTCATTGCGCTCTCGCAGCTCAACCGCAGCGTGGAAACCCGCACCGACAAGCGCCCCATGATGAGCGACCTGCGCGAATCCGGCGCCATCGAGCAAGACGCCGACGTCATCATGTTCATCTACCGCGACGACTACTACAACAAAGAAAGCAAAGACCAGGGCATGGCCGAAGTCATCATCGGCAAACAGCGTAACGGCCCCACAGGCACGGTCAAACTCGCCTTCCTCAAGCCGCTTACGCGATTCGAAAACCTGGCCAATATGGCAGATGCCGACGTGTTCTAGAGCCTACTTACGCCATCTATCAATCGCTGCGGGCAACAGGCAAGGCAGCAGGCAAAGCAATGGGCAAGGCAGCAAATAGCAAATAACCGGCACGCCATGCCCCGCCCTTTCAGCAACCCATTTCAACCGCCCCTTTCAACCCGCACCCCATCTACCCGTTAGCAACCATGATTCAACTGATAGTCGGCCTGGGCAACCCCGGCCCCGAATACGAAGCCACCCGCCACAACGCAGGCTTTTGGTGGCTGGAAACGCTGGCGCAGCAATGGGGCGTGCAGCTGACGCATTCGCGCGACTTTCACGGCTTTCTGGGCAGCTCGCAGCAACAGGGGCGCAAAGTGTGGCTGCTGCAACCCAGCACTTTCATGAACCGCTCGGGCCTGGCCGTAGGCAGCCTGGCGCGCTTCTACAAAATACTGCCCACCAACATTCTGGTCGTGCACGACGAGCTGGACTTGCAGCCCGGCCAAATCAAGCTCAAACAAGGCGGCGGCCATGCCGGGCACAACGGCCTGCGCGACATCCACGCCCAACTGGGCAGCCCCGACTACTGGCGGCTGCGCATCGGCATTGGCCACCCGGGCAGCAAGCCCGAAGTGGTAAACTGGGTGCTGCAAAAACCCTCGCTTGATCACCGCATCGCCATCGAACAAGCCATTGACCACAGCCTGCCCGCCGTGCCCTACATCCTCGCGGGCGAGATGGAAAAGGCCATGCGTGCCATCCACACGGCTGCCCTGTAGCTGGCCTGCCCCTGTTTCGGAGTGGCTATTGCAGCCATTCAGAAGACGCGAGCATTGCCATTTCGGCCTTGTAAGATTGCTTTTGATTGAAAGGGGGCAACACCATGCACATCACCCAACACGATGACGGCAAACGCGGCGAATTTATCGTGCAAGACGGCGACACCCACGTCGGCGAATTAAGCTACGTGTGGACAGATGCCGCCACGCTGACCATTCACCACACCGGCGTGATAGATGCGTACAAAGGGCAAGGCATTGCCCGCCAACTGCTGCATGCCGCCGTGGCCTTTGCCCGCGAAAAGAACTGCAAAATCGTGCCCGTTTGTTCTTATGTCAATGCCGTGTTTGAAAAAGACAAAAGCCTGGGCGATGTGTGGCACATTTGAATATAATATTGAGCAAACAAAAGTCACAAGCAAAACAAAAATATGCGCGACCTCCGTTGTCCGTATACCTCTTCAAAAAAGCGCATAATCAACAATACGTACATCCCCTTGTCTCAAGCATACATTCCGCACATTTTGCATTAATACGAACATGATTGAATCCAACGCAGCCGATGCAGCCTCCACCAGGCTGCAAAGAATTTTTGACCTAAATCAAGATCAAGCCCATCCGGACAAGATAGATGCAACCATACGTGCAAATGTGCAGATGTCCGGCACCAATTTATGGGTACTTATTCTTGCCATTGTAATTGCCAGCATCGGATTGAATGTCAACAGTACCGCCGTAGTTATCGGAGCCATGTTGATCTCCCCTTTAATGGGACCAATTGTAGGCATGGGATATGGCGCAGCCGTCAGTGATATGAAGCTGATTCATACCGCCATACGCAATATAATTATATTCACCGCCATCAGTTTATTCACTGCCACTATTTATTTCCTCATTACCCCCTTGCAACAAGCGCAAAGCGAATTGGTGGCACGCACCCAGCCCACTTTATGGGACGTATTGATTGCCTTTTTCGGCGGTAGCGCAGGCATGTTGGGCATTACTCGAAAAGAAGGCGGCAATGTCATTCCGGGTGTGGCAATAGCTACTGCACTCATGCCTCCACTATGTACCGCCGGTTTTGGTCTAGCGCATGGAGATTGGCAATTCTTTTTCGGCGCCTTTTATTTATTTACTATCAACTGTGTATTTATAGCCTTTTCTTCTTTGTTATTTACACGCTTAATCAAACTGCCAAGACGTGGCCTGGTAACACACTCTCAACATCGCCTGCATCGTTTTGTGATCGCCTCTGTAACAATCATAGTAATGATGCCAAGCGCCTATCTGACCACACGCTTGGTACGGCAAGAATTGTTTAACACCACGGCCACAGACACAATCAAAGAGGTGCAGAATGAGGAAGGATTTTTTATACTCAACACCAAAATAGATCACACCCAAAAATTGATCAACCTAATTGTCAGCAACACCAAAGAAACCCAAAAAATCAGCCAGCTACTTACACAAAAACTGGAAGCAAAAGGCATCAAACACCCACAAGTTAACGTCTTAAATGCAGGAGACAATGAGGCCAACCTAGCCCTACTCAAAAAAGAACTGGAAGCCAACCAGATAAACAACGCCATTCAAATACAAAATCAACTTAAACAGCAACAAAGCCATATCGAATCGCTGCTAGCCACCAATGCCGTCAACAAAAATGATGAGGCCATTCTTAAAGAAATTCAGGCGCAATATCCTGAAGCAGAAAAAATCATTCTTGGAAGAGGCTTGGTATTCAAACAAACCCCCATAAGTGCATCGCCACAAACAACGGCCTCACAAGTTAGCACGTCCGCCCCTGTCAAAATTGAAAGTAGCGACAATAACAAAGTACCTATCATTTGGATGAAGCTACCCGAAGCTCTAAGTGCAAAAGAGTACGAGCGCCTGCATGCCTGGTTAGTACAACGCCTTGAAAACACGACCGTTCGACTGATCATCGAATCAGATCAAACAAATAATCAAAAAACGGCCCACTCAGATAAGCAATAGGCGCACTCTCTATCATTCAGTGAACAAGAAAAAAGGCCTGGCAGTTTCCCGCCAAGC
>CAYUAF010000091.1:2397-6206 GCA_964442555.1 uncultured Allobrachymonas sp. | reverse complement strand
GCCTCGAACCGGAATCGAACCGGTACGCCGTCTTTCGTTGGCGGCGGATTTTAAGTCCGCTGTGTCTACCAATTTCACCATCGAGGCGATGCATGCATGATACGGTTGTGCGTTGCTGCGTGCTTGCCGCTATGCAGGCGAGGATTCTACACGGCTCGTTGGGAGCCAAAGGCAGAGCGTGCGATGAATCTTGATGGGGTTTGATCAAGGAATGCGGCGATAGGCAGAGATACGGCAAGCCCGCCCATGCACACATTCCCAATCCAAACGCAGCATGCCCCTGTGCTGTTATGCCTGCGGTGCTGGCTGGGCATTGGAGCGGCGCTGCTTGATGGCGTCTGCCAATTGCTGCAAAACGGGCACGGTTTGCGCCATGCTGATGCAGGCATCGGTAATGGATACGCCATGCGCCAATGCGCCTTTGCCAAGGTCTTGGCGGCCTTCTTGCAGGTGGCTTTCGATCATGACGCCGGTGATGCGCTGCTCGCCAGCGGCGATTTGGCGGGCCACATCGGCGGCTACTTCGATTTGCTTGTGGTGCTGTTTGCTGCTGTTGGCGTGCGAGAGGTCGATCATGACTTGCTCGCGCAGGCCGCTGGCGGCCAAAAGCCGGCAGGCATCGTCCACGTGCTGCGCGCTGTAGTTGGGGGTTTTGCCGCCGCGCAGGATGACGTGGCAGTCGTGGTTGCCGCGTGTTTCGAAAATGGCGGCTTGCCCCATTTTGGTGACGCCCATGAAGGCGTGTGGCGATTGCGCGGCCACGATGGCGTCGGTGGCGACTTTAACGTTGCCGTCGGTGCCGTTTTTAAAGCCCACGGGGCAACTTAAGCCGCTGGCAAGCTGGCGGTGGCTTTGGCTTTCGGTGGTGCGCGCGCCAATGGCGCCCCAGGCGATCAGGTCGCTGATGAATTGCGGGCTGAGCAGATCCAGAAATTCCGTGCCTGCGGGCAGCCCCAGCCCGATGATCTCAAGCAGCAGGCTGCGCGCACGCTCCAGCCCTTCGTTGATGGCAAAGCTGCCGTCCAGCCGGGGGTCGTTGATATAGCCTTTCCAGCCGACTGTGGTGCGCGGCTTTTCAAAGTACACGCGCATGATGATGAGCAGCTCGTTTTTGAACTGCCCGGCCACGTCTTTGAGCTGCCGCGCGTATTCCGTAGCCTGGTCGTGGTTGTGAATGGAGCAGGGGCCTACCACAACCAGCAGCCTGTCGTCGCGGCCATGCAATACGTCGGCAATGGCTTGCCGGTGTTGCCGGACTTGTTGCGCCGCATCGCTGCCAAGCGGCAGGCGCTCTTGCAGCAGGGCGGGAGAAATCAGCGGGCGCACGGCCTGGATGCGTACATCGTCCGTGCGGGTGGTGTCGTGGGTGGGAGAGGTGTTTGCAGACATGGCAGGCATTGTATAAGGGCGCGGTTTGGGGCGGTGCGAGCAGAGTGTTTTTGTTTGCATGGGGGCATGTGTTCCCACACTTTGCATCAATGCTTGATTTTGAAATGCCTTGTGCCGCCCCCTGCCTGCGTGCCAGTGCATGCGGCTGCTGCACGGGAGATTGCTCGAGGGGGCGTTTGATGGCTGGCGGGCGGTTAATGGAACCCGCAGAACCCAGCAACCCATAGGGCCAAGTCGTTTTAATCGCCTGGCCGGGGCGTTGTAGCCAGCGGCGCATGGGGCGCGTTGGCTGCATGGGCGGTGGTTTGCAGCAGCAGGCGGTAGCCGCGCTCGGCCTTGTTTTGTGTTTGCGGCAACAGGGGCAATGCCTGTTGCAGCGTTTGTGCCAAAACAAATAGGGCGTCGGCGCTGCCTTGTTTCAGTTCCAGCTCGATTTCGCTAACGGGTACGGCTTGTCCGTTGCACTGGATGTTGCCAATATCCAGCGCCAATTCAACCAGCGTTTGCTGGGGGCAGGGGATATGCCAGAGCGTGCGCGTAATGCGCGTGCTAAATACAGGCTGCAAGCGGGGTGCGATTTGCGCGCTGCTTAAAAAGTAGCGCGTTGGGGCATGGTCTATGCGGTGCAGTTCCAGCGCGGCTGATGCCGTGACATGCTCCATTTCAGCGCGGGTATGCAGTCCGGCGTGATGTTGCGCATCGCCGCCTGGAGACGGGGTCGCATCTGCCTGCTTCCATTTCACGGTTTGGCGCCATTGCCCGTTTTGCTGGCGCATGCGCAGCCCCATGCCTTGCCGTGCCAGGTCAAGCGTGGGCGTGTCGTAGTAAACGTCTGTGAGCGTATGCGTGCATGGTGGCAGCGCCTCGGGAAACAGTTGCGCTACCAGGTCGGCAAAGCCGTTTTGCTGTTCGGCAGGCAGGCAAAGGGTTAATTCGATTTCTGTATGCATGGTTGGCACATGGTATAGCCGGTTGGTGTTTTTTCTTGGATTTTTAGGCTCCGGAGTGTTTGGAATGCATGCAATGGGATGTTGTTTGCCAGTGGTGAGCAAAACCACTGCCATGTGGCATTGACCCTTTTTGTTGCTTAGTCGGCGCGGATGTTGCCTATAGTTTGCTGAACAAATGCTTAAACACAACGCGATATGCAAAAAAATGTGAACAAGATATTAAAAGCCTTGAATTTGTGTTCTTGGCACATACAATGGAGCGCACGGGGCAAGGCATTTTCTTGTTCCGTGTCCAACCTTGTTTTTTTGTAGAGGAGATGGAGCTCATGTTCAAGCATATTGTTTTCGCCACCGACGGTTCGCCCAGCGCAGCAAAAGCCAGCCAAACAGCCATTGATCTGGCGCGTGTTCACGGTGCCAAGCTGACTGTGGTGTTTGTGATTGATCCCTATCCTTACATGTCTCTGGGCGAAGGCACGGGCGATGCATTCCGGGCATATATGGATGCCGCCTATGCCGCATCTGCCAAAGTAACCGAAGAGCTGGAAGAAAAAGCACGCCAGGCAGGCGTTGCCTTGGAAAAGAACGTGGTGGAAGGCGACGATGTGGCTTCTGCCATTGTGATGGTTGCCGACCAGCAAGGCTGCGATTTGGTGGTGGTAGGATCGCACGGGCGCACGGGCATTCAAAAATTCATTCTGGGCAGTGTGGCCAGCAAGGTGCTGACACTGTCCAAAGTGCCGGTGCTGATCGTGCGTTGATGCCGCCCGCGCCAGATTCGCCATGTGCGCCAATGCAATCAATGGGCGCGCATGGCGAGAGGCATGGTGTTAGAGCAATGCGCTCTGCATAACCCCCTTTTGTGGAGCAGCAAGAACAAAAGCCGCGCAAGCGGCTTTTTTGTTTGGTGCAAGCGCAGGGCAAGAAAGGGCGGAACCGTCCGTTGCCGTGCCAGGCGGTATTTAGTAGTGGCAGGCAGGTTGGCTGGCAAATTGGCGGTGGGGCGAGAAAGCCTTGATGCCGTGACCCCAGTAAGGGGGGAAAAATCTGCCATGAATGTACGGCGTTGAAAAACGCTGTTTTTATGTTTTGGGCTACGCAGTCGCTGCGTTGGACTGCTGGCGTCGTCAGGTCGTGCGAAGCGTAGAACCAGTAGCGTGCAGGCGTTTAGGCCCCGTGCGCGAGCAGCGCAAGCATGCCGGCTTCGTCCAGCACGGGTATGCCCAGCTCTTGCGCCTTGTCCAGCTTGCTGCCCGCATCGGCACCCGCTACAACGTAGCTGGTTTTTTTGCTCACGCTGCCGCTGACTTTGGCGCCGGCGGCTTCCAGCATGTCTTTGGCTTGGTCGCGGCCCAGATTGGGCAGGGTGCCGGTGAGTACAAAGGTTTTGCCACTCAGGGGCAAGGGAGCAGCATCTGATATGGCTGCGGCTTGTTCGGGCCAATGCAGGCCGGCGGCACGCAGTCTGGC
>CAYUAF010000091.1:0-2297 GCA_964442555.1 uncultured Allobrachymonas sp. | reverse complement strand
CTGATATGGCTGCGGCTTGTTCGGGCCAATGCAGGCCGGCGGCACGCAGTCTGGCAATGATGTCGCGGTTATGCGGTTCGGCAAAAAAATGTTGCACGCTTGCGCTGACTACGGGGCCTACGTCATTGACTTGCAGCAGGGCCGCTTCGTTTGCGGCCATCAAGGCATCCAGATTGCCGAAATGGCGGGCCAGGTCTTTGGCTGTGGTTTCACCCACGTGGCGAATGCCCAGCCCATAAATAAAGCGGGCCAGGGTGGTGGTTTTGCTTTTTTCCAGACTGTCCAGCAGGTTTTGGGCAGATTTTTCGGCCATGCGATCCAAGGCGGCCAGTTGCGGCAGTTGCAAATGGTAGAGGTCGGGCAGGGTTTGCACCAGGCCGCTTTCTACCAATTGATCTACCAGCTTTTCGCCCAGGTTTTCAATATCCAGCGCGCGCCGTTGCGAAAAATGCAGCAACGCTTGCTTGCGCTGGGCCGAGCAAAACAGCCCTGCGGTGCAGCGCGTATCGACTTCGCCTTCCAGCCGTTCGATTTCGCTGCCGCAAACGGGGCAGGCTGTGGGCATGACAAATGGCGCAGTGGCAGCGGGGCGCTTGTCTGCTACGACGGATACCACTTCGGGGATGACATCGCCCGCGCGCCGTACAACGACGGTATCGCCCACGCGCACGTCTTTGCGCTGCACCTCGTCTTCATTATGCAAGGTGGCGTTGGTTACGGTTACGCCGCCTACAAACACGGGCGCGAGCTTGGCTACCGGGGTGAGCTTGCCGGTGCGGCCCACTTGCACGTCAATGGCCTGCACCACGGTGATTTGTTCTTGCGCGGGGTATTTGTGCGCCACGGCCCAGCGCGGCTCGCGGCTGACAAAGCCCAGCTGCTGCTGCCGAGCGAAACTATTGACCTTGTAGACCACGCCGTCAATATCAAAAGGCAGGCTGTCGCGCAGGGCCGCCATTTGCTGGTGAAAAGCCACTAGCCCTTGCGCGCCTTGCACTACGGCGCGGTGCTCGCATACGGGCAGCCCCATGTCTTGAAAGGCATCGAGCATGCCGCTTTGGGTATCGGGCTGGGTGGGCCATTGCTGCACATCACCTTTGCCGTAGGCAAAAAAGCTCAAAGGGCGTTGCCGGGCAATGGCCGGGTCTAGCTGGCGCAAGGCGCCTGCGGCGGCGTTGCGCGGATTGACAAAGGTTTTTTCGTTCTTTTTGCCTTGGGCGATTTTTTGGCGTTGCTGTTCGTTTAGCGCCTCGAAATCATCACGTCGCATATAGACTTCGCCGCGCACCTCCAATACCGCAGGCGGGTGCGCCGTGCGTAGCTGCAAGGGTATTTGCCCAATGGTGCGGATGTTTTGCGTCACGTCTTCGCCCGTTTCGCCGTCGCCGCGTGTGGCGGCTTGCACCAGCACGCCGTTTTCGTAGCGCAGGCTGACGGCCAGGCCGTCAAACTTCAGCTCGGCCTGGTATTGCACGGGCGCATCATCCGCTTGCAAGCCCAGTTCCTTGCGCATTCTTTGGTCAAACGCTTCTGCGCCGCCGCTGCTGTAATCGGTTTCGGTGCGGATGGAGCGCATGGGCACGGCATGGCGCACGGGGGCAAAGCCCTCCAGCACCTGGCCGATAACGCGCTGCGTGGGCGAATCGGCCGTGCGCAGGGCAGGGTAGCTTTCTTCTAGCTGCTGTAATTCGGTAAACAGCTTGTCGTATTCGGCATCGGGAATTTCCGGCGCATCCAGCACGTAATACAAATGCGCGTGACGGTGCAATTGCTCGCGCAGCCATTGGGCGCGTGCCAGGTGTTGGGGGCTGGGGGCAGAGCCATAGGCTTCTGCGCTGGAAAAAAGATCGGAATCAGGCATGCCGGCAAGATGGTGCGAAGAAAAGCAACTAAAAGGCGACTAAAAGGCAACTATTATCCGTGCGGAAAATATCCCTTGCCGGCAGGCGGAGCAAACAAGCGGCCTCAAAACGTGTTCAAAGTCGCTGCGTGCGATGCAGTGTTCTCAAATATGGCGCTTATATGGCGTTTGTATGACGGTGCCGAAAAATATCAGGCAATGCACCAACCCCAGCCGCATGGATGGCAGCACAGCAGGAATGGGGCATGCCGCACCATGGCGGCGTTGGGCGCGTAACTCCCAGGGGGCAAGCCAGATCATCTCTTCCCGTACTCTTTGCCAAGCCCTTACGGAACTGCTGCTGCGCCTATCCGGGCTACCCGGTCTGATACGGCCTTGCGCGCACGCGCATCCATGAAAAGGCATGGAACAAGACCCGGGCGCTGGCTTTTTCGCT
>CAYUAF010000090.1:0-6211 GCA_964442555.1 uncultured Allobrachymonas sp. | reverse complement strand
CCTGGGGTTCGCGCCCGCGAAAGGCTTTGAACGATTCCATGGCCGGGCGGCTGCCGCCCATTTCCAGAATTTCCTGCCGGTAGCGGCGGCCGGTTTCCACATTGGGGCTGCCGTCGGGCAGGGCGGTTTCTTCAAACGCGGCGTAGGCGTCGGCTGAGAGTACTTCGGCCCATTTGTAGCTGTAATAGCCCGCCGCATAGCCGCCTGCAAAAATGTGGCTGAAGGTGTGCGGGGAGCGCGTCCATTCGGGCGCGGGCAGCACGGCCACTTCTTGCCGCACTTGTTGCAGCAGCGGCATGACGTCGGCGGGCGCGGCGCTTTGGCTGTGCAGCAGCATGTCGAACAGGGCAAACTCCACCTGGCGCAGGGTTTGCATGCCGCTTTGGAAGTTTTTGGCCGCCAGCATTTTGTCGAACAGGGCGCGGGGCAGGGGCTCGCCTGTTTCTACGTGGGCGGTCATGTCGCGCAGCACATTCCATTCCCAGCAGAAGTTTTCCATGAACTGGCTGGGCAGCTCCACCGCGTCCCACTCCACGCCGCTGATGCCGGATACGCCCGCTTCGTTCACTTGCGTGAGCATGTGGTGCAGGCCGTGACCAAACTCGTGGAACAGGGTGATGACGTCGTCGTGCGTGAGCAAGGGCGGCTTGCCCGCCACGCCTTCGGCAAAGTTGCATACCAGGTGCGCCACGGGTGTTTGCAGCGTCTGCGTGTCGGGGCGCAGCCAGCGGCCGCGCACGTCGTCCATCCAGGCGCCGCCGCGCTTGCCGTTGCGGGCGGAGGGGTCCAGATAGAAGCGGCCCAGCAGCTGACCGTTGCGCTCCAGCCGGTAAAACTCCACACTGTCGTGCCATGTGGGGGCGGTGTCGCGCGTGATGCGTACTTCAAACAGGTTTTCTACGATTTGGAACAGGCCTGCCAACACGCGCGGTGCGGGGAAGTATTGCTTGACTTCCTGCTCGCTGAAGGCGTAGCGGGCTTCTTTCAGTTTTTCGCTGATGTAGGCCCAATCCCACGGTTGGGGGTCGGCCAGGTTCAGCTGTTCGCGGGCAAAGTCGCGCAGGTCTTGCACGTCTTTTTCGGCAAAGGGGCGGGCTTTGCCGGCCAGGTCGCGCAAAAAGTCCAGCACCTGCTGCGTGCTTTCGGCCATTTTGGGCACGAGCGATACTTCCGCAAAATGGGGGTAGCCCAGCAGTTGGGCTTCTTCTTGCCGCAGGGCGAGGATTTCGGCCATGACGGCGCTGTTGTCGAACTTTTTGGCGTCGCCTTCGGCCTGATCGCTGGCGCGTGTGTTGTAGGCGCGGTAGAGTTTTTCGCGCAGGGCGCTGCTGTGGGCGAACTGCATTACGGGCAGGTAGCTGGGGATTTTCAGCGTCAGTTTGTAGCCGTCTTTGCCGTCTGCCTGGGCGGCGGCGCGCGCGGCTTGCACCACGTCTTGCGGCACGCCGGCCAGTTCTTCTTCATTGGCGTAGTAGGCCCAGTGGTCGGTGGCGTCTAGCGCGTTTTCGCTGAATTTTTGCGTGCGTTCTGCCTGGCGCTCCTGAATGTGGGCAAAGCGTTCTTTGTCTGCGCCTTGCAGCTCGGCGCCGCTCAATACAAAACCGCGCAGGGAGTTTTTGAGCGCCTGCTGCTGGGCGGCATCCAGCCGAGAGCTGTCGATGGCCTTGTATTTGGCATACAGGCGCTCGTCTGCGCCCAAGGCGGTGAAAAACTCGGTAACGGCGGGCAGCATGGCGTTGTAGGCGGCCCGCAGCTCGGGCGTGTCGCACACGCTTTTCAGGTGGCCCACAGCGCCCCAGGCGCGGCCCAGGCGCTCAATGGGCACATCCAGCACCAGCGAGAGCTGTTGCCAGTTGGCCGGAAAGTCGCTGTGCACGGCTTGTTCCAAAGCGGCTTGCGCTTGCTGGAGCAGGTATTCCATGGCGGGCTGAACATGCTCCGGGCGAATGGCGTCAAAACGCGGCAGATCGGCAAAGTCCAGCAGTGGGTTGTTGTCGGGCTGGGTGGGGGAAGGGGTGTGGGGAGATGGGGTGTTTGTATTCATAAGAGCCAGTTAGGGGCAAAAAAGCGCGCTTCAAGATGCGCCAAGCTCAGGGCGGCCCTGTGCTTTGAGGCGTGCGCGCTTGCGAAGCCAAGCATGGTAGCGGATCGCGCCCATGCAGGCGCTTTGCATGGGTTTGGATTGTGTGAGGGGAGGGCGCGGTTTATTTCTTGGGCGCGGTCTGCGCTTTGTTTTGCGCGGCGGCTTTTTCCAGCCACTGCTTGCCCTGTTCGATATCTTGCGCAACGCCTTGCCCTTTGAAATAGGCCACGCCCAAACGCACTTGCGCGCGAATGTTGCCTTGCTCAGCCGCACGGCGAAACCAGTGCACGGCTTGCTCATGGTCTTGCTCCACGCCTTGGCCTTCGTCGAACAAAACCCCCAGATTGTGCTGGGCGCGCGTGTCGCCTTGCTCTGCGGCCAGGCGGTACCACTTGGCAGCTTCTTGATAGCTTTGGGCTACGCCCTGGCCGTCTTCATGCATCACGCCTACATTGAATTGCGCTTTGCTGTCGCCTTGTTCGGCTGCCTTGCGGAACCAGTGCGCGGCTTCTTGAAAGTTTTGCTCCACCCCGCGGCCTGCATGGTAAAAAATGCCCAGGTTGTACTGGGCGTCTGCATGGCCTTGCTCAGCCGCTTTGCGGAACCATTGCGCAGCGGTGCGCTCGTCTCGCTGCATGGCCTGCCCCGTGGTGTACACAACGCCCAGGTTGTATTGCGCAACGGCGTTGCCTTGTCTGGCCAGCGCTTCCCATGTGGCAAGCGGGCTGGTGTAAATGGCGGTTGATGAGGCATCTTGCAAACTGCCCCCTGCGGTAACGGCCAAGGCGGGCGCTGTTTGCGCGGCAGCGCCAGTCGCACAGGCAGCCGCAAGGGCGGGGATGAGGGCGCGCAACGGGCGGCACAACAAAAGGCGGCAAGAAGATGGCATGGCAGGCTCCAGGCGCAACAAAAAATCCAAAACCAAAAACAATGTTTGCGATACACCTTGTAACGTTATCGCTTGGGTTGCGATTGTAGAAGGGCGCTGCGGCTGGCCGGAAGCGGTGTCCGATCTGTGCAAACAGCCGGCGAGCTGTCACAATGCGGGCAGGTCGTATCAGGCAAATGGGTAAGGAATATGCTGCGATTGTCGATTGTGAACTGGGGCCAAGGCTTGCGGGTCGCCTTGCGCGGGGGCGCTGTGTGCGCCCTATTGGGCGGCTTGCTGGTGGCCGGTTGCACCGTGATACCGCTGGATACGCCGGGCTGGCCGCCTGCGGCGCAACAGGCGGTTGCCGATGCGCAGCCAGACAAAGGCTCTGTAAATCTGAATGCCAGCTGGGCAGGCCATTACGAAGGCACGGCCCCTTGCGCCGATTGCAGCGGCGTGCGCATTGTGCTCACGCTGAATCCTGACGACAGCTACATCCTCAGCATGAGCTATGCGGGCAGCAACAAAACGCCGCAGGTGATACATGGCCGCTTCAGCTGGAGTTCGGACAAAACGGAAATCACGCTGGATGAACAAGGCGGGTACCGCCGCTATGCCGTCAGCTGGATTGAGCTGCGCATGCTCAACCGCGATGGCAGCCCCATGCGCGGCCTGATGGGCGAACAACTCACGCTGAAAAAACGCCCGGCATAAAAACATCGGGCGCACGTGGGCACAGCACGCCCGGCGTGCGCGCCAGCCGTGCGCAGCAGGCAACAGCGGTAAACGCCTGCGGCAACTGCGCCCTGCAAACAACCAAGCACTTCAACCCCCAAGAAAAGGAAAAGCACCATGTACCACGCGCCCTTGCTGATCGATATTGCAGGCACCGCACTCACGGCGGACGACCGCCGCCGCCTGCAATCGCCGCTGGTAGGCGGGGTGATTTACTTTGGCCGCAACTGGCAAAGCCGGGCGCAAATCAGCGACCTGAGCGCCGCCATCAAAGCCATTCGCCCCGATTTGCTAATCACCGTCGATCATGAAGGCGGGCGCGTGCAGCGCTTTCGCACCGATGGCTTTACCCACCTGCCGCCCATGCGGGCCTTGGGCCAACTGTGGCGCAAGCCCGACCGCAAAGGGCAGGAAGGCAGCCATGCCATGCAGGCTCAGCAAGCGGCCACGGCGTGCGGCTACGTGCTGGCCGCCGAACTGCGCGCCTGCGGAATCGACATGAGCTTTGCCCCCGTGCTGGATCTGGACTACGGCAGCAGCAGCGTGATTGGCGACCGCGCCTTTGACAGCGACCCGCGCGTAACGGCACTGCTGGCCAAAAGCCTGATGCATGGCTTGCTGCAAGCCGGCATGGCGCATTGCGGCAAGCACTTTCCGGGGCATGGCTATGTGCGTGCAGACTCGCATGTGGACATTCCGGTAGACAAGCGCGGCTTGCGCGCCATCTTGCAGCGCGATGCCTTGCCTTACCAGTGGCTGTTGCCGACGCTGGCGGCCATCATGCCCGCGCATGTGATTTATTCCCAAGTGGACGAGCGCTCGGCAGGCTTTAGCCCGCGCTGGCTGCAAGAGATTTTGCGCGGTGAGCTGGGCTTTGCCGGCGCCATCATCAGCGACGACTTGAGCATGCAAGGCGCGCGCCAGCTGCGGGGGCGGCCCCTGTCTTTGAGCGAGGCTGTGCGCACGGCGCTGGGCGCAGGTTGCGATTTGGCGTTGGTATGCAATCAAAGCCTGGACGGTGGCCGGGCGCTGGACGTATTGCTGGACGATATGAGCGAGGCCGCCGTAAAAGGCCATTGGCAGCCGCAAGAAGCCAGCGAACTGCGCCGCCGGGCCTTGCTGCCCGCCGCACCCGCGCTGGGATGGGATGAATTGATGTGTTCGCCCGGCTATATCCAGGCACTGGAATTGATGGCGCTGCTGTCGCACTGACGTTGCACGGAAGCCGCTTTGAAACCGCTTTGAAGCAACTTGCCAAAACGCGCTTGCCCAAAAAACGTACTGGCTGAAACGTGTTGATCGAACCGTGTTGATCAATGTGCTGAGGCCGCGTGTGCGTAGCACGCCAAAGCACGGGGTCGTACAGAGCCGAACGCAGGGCAGAACTCAGGGTGAACTGGGGCGTTGGGGGGCGGCTCGGCGCGGTTCGATGCGGTGTTAGACCTTGTCTGCCCAAGGCTGCAAGGCTTGCGATAGGGCTGCCTCAAACGCAGGCAGCAGCACGCGCACGGCGGCCACCTTGGCCGCATCGACCGGGCGCTGGGGCGCGGCCCACACCGGCGCGGGAAAGTGCGTATCCCACGCATAGCGGGCGATGATGTGCCAATGCACATGCGGCACCACATTGCCCAGCGTTGCCAGATTCATCTTGTGCGGCTGAAAGTGCTGGCGTATGCACCATTCGATGCAGCTCAAAATCGCCATGCCCTCTTGCCGCAGCGGCTCGGGCAAATCGCTCCATTCCGTGTAATGGGTATTGCTGATCAGGCGGTAAAAAGCCGGAAAGTGCTCCTCCGCGCTGGAATCGGCATGCACCACCCGCCATGCGGCGCAGCGCCACACCACACGGCCTGCCGGGCCGCTGCAAATCGGGCAAGCAGTAGGGGCAGGCGCGGGGGAAAGAGGGGGTGTTTGCGTCGTCGTCATGGCTTACCTCAAGATAGATGTATGTTTCGCAGTATGCGTGGCATTGTTGATGGCGGCATCTTGCCAGATATGTCTTGCGTCTTGTACTTGGCAAGTGCGCATCAGGCAACGTTTACCTGCTGCGGGCGGATATATGGCAAATTCAAAAAATAAAAGCACACGCATCGCTTGAGCTGAACATATCGTTTCTACTTATTGTTTTTGGTTATGTGATCAGGAAGAATCTATCTATCCGGCACCGGTAACGCTGCGGATTTGCAGCGAGAATAAGCGCCATCTATTTTTTTATTTGAGGAGATTGTTTATGAAACGCCGCCATATTTGGAAAGGCCTGCTGGTAGCCGCCGGCCTGTTTGCCACAGTTGCCAGCGCACAGGCGCAAGACTTGCTGGATACCGTTAAAAACCGGGGCACGCTGCGCGTGGCGCTTGAGGGGACTTACCCGCCCTTCAACTTCCGCGAAAACGGCAAACTGGTCGGCTTTGAAGTGGAGCTGGCTAACGCGCTGGCCGCCAAGCTGGGCGTAAAGGCAGAGTTCACCACCAGCGAATGGAGCGCCATTCTGGCCGGCTTGCAGGCGGGCAAATACGATGTGG
>CAYUAF010000089.1:0-6280 GCA_964442555.1 uncultured Allobrachymonas sp. | reverse complement strand
CCTACGGCCTGCTGCGCACCGAAACCGGCGTGCACCGCCTGGTACGCAAATCGCCGTTTGACTCATCGGGCGGTCGCCACACATCGTTTGCCTCCATCTTTGTATACCCCGAGATTGACGACTCGATCGAAATCGAAATCAACCCTGCCGACGTACGCACCGACACCTATCGTGCCAGCGGCGCGGGCGGCCAGCACATCAACAAAACCGACTCGGCTGTGCGCTTGACGCACATGCCCACCGGCATTGTGGTGCAGTGCCAAGATAGCCGCAGCCAGCACAGCAACCGCGACGTGGCATGGCAGCGCCTGCGCGCACGCCTGTACGACTTTGAAATGCGCAAACGCATGGAGGCGCAGCAGCAGCTCGAAGCCAGCAAAAGCGACGTAGGCTGGGGCCACCAGATCCGCAGCTATGTGCTGGACAACAGCCGCATCAAAGATCTGCGCACGAATGTGGAAATCAACAACACGCAAAAAGTGCTGGATGGCGATCTGGATGCTTTTATCGAGGCTTCATTGAAGGCTGGCGTAGGAAGCGTTCGACCCGATTGATCATCGTTTCAGCATTCCACAAGTGCCCTGCACCTATCCATATTGGACAAATCGGAGACTTTTAAATGTTCCGTGAAAATAGCTCTTCTGCAACGACCATTTCCCGCAAAGACTACACCCCGCCCGCATTCTGGATCGATACGGTCGATCTGACCTTTGATCTGGATGCTGCCAAAACACGCGTGCTCAACAAGATGACGCTGCGTCGCAACCCCGACGCGCCCGCCCAGCCCCTGCGGCTGGATGGCGAAGAGTTGAATCTGGCGCGCGTGCTCATCAACGGGCAAGGCACATCGTTCAAGATGGAAGACGGCAAGCTGGTGCTTGAAAACCTGCCCGAAGGCAATGCGCCTTTCGAGCTGGAAATTTTCACCACCTGCGCGCCCGACAAAAACACGCAGCTCATGGGGCTGTATGTCAGCCAGGGCGCGTTCTTCACGCAGTGCGAGGCAGAAGGTTTCCGCCGCATCACCTATTTTCTGGATCGCCCGGACGTCATGGCCACCTACAAGGTGACCCTGCGGGCTGACAAAACGCTCTACCCCGTTTTGCTCTCCAACGGCAATTTGCTGGAACAAGGCGACTTGGAAGATGGCCGCCACTATGCCGTTTGGCACGACCCGCACAAAAAGCCCTGCTACCTGTTTGCGCTGGTTGCCGGCCTGCTGGTTGCGCGGGAGCAGCGCATCACCACCCGCGCGGGTAGCGATCATCTATTGCAGGTTTATGTGCGCCCTGGCGACCTGGACAAGACCGAGCACGCCATGCAGTCGCTCATCAATAGCGTGCGCTGGGATGAAGAGCGCTTTGGCCTGCCGCTGGATCTGGAACGCTTCATGATCGTGGCCGTCAGCGACTTCAATATGGGTGCCATGGAGAACAAAGGGCTGAACATTTTCAACACCCAATACGTGCTGGCCAAGCCCTCTACCGCTACCGATAGCGATTACGACGGCATTGAAAGCGTCATCGGCCACGAATATTTCCATAACTGGACGGGCAACCGCGTGACCTGCCGCGACTGGTTCCAGCTGAGCCTGAAAGAGGGGCTGACGGTCTTTCGCGATCAAGAGTTCAGCGAAGACTTGGCCGCCACGCCCAGCGCCCGCGCCGTGCGCCGCATCGGCGTAGTGCGCAATTTGCGCAGCCACCAATTCAGCGAAGATGCCGGCCCCATGGCCCACCCCGTGCGGCCAGATCAGTATCAGGAAATCAGCAACTTCTACACCGCCACCGTATACGAAAAAGGTGCCGAAGTGGTGCGCATGTACCAAACACTGATTGGCCGAGACGGCTTCCGCAAAGGCATGGATTTGTACTTTGAGCGGCATGACGGCCAGGCCGTTACCTGCGACGACTTTGCGCAAGCCATGGCCGATGCCAACCCCGGCTCGCTGCTCGCCCGGCATTTGGAGATTTTCAAACGCTGGTACAGCCAGTCGGGCACGCCCCGGGTTACGGCCAACGGCACATACAACGCGCAAGACAAGACCTATACGCTCACCATCAGCCAAACCTGCCCGCCAACGCCCGGCCAGGCTGAAAAACAGCCCTTCCTCATCCCCATCCGCATGGGATTGCTGGATGCAGCAGGCAAACCCTTGCCGCTGCATCTGGAAGGAGCAGACAACAGCAGCGCCCCCGCCCCGCTGGAGCAAGTATTGGTGCTTACGCAAGCCGAGCAGCGCTTTACCTTCCGGCAGGTAGAAAGCGCGCCTGTGCCTTCGCTGCTGCGCCAGTTTTCGGCGCCTGTGTGGCTCACCTGCAATGACAACAACCCACAAGAGCTGCTGCACGTGCTGGCGCACGACAGCGACTCTTTCAACCGCTGGGAGGCTGCGCAAACCCTCATCATGTCGCAGGCACTGGCCGCCTTGCAAGCAGATGCCATTCCCGCCCAGGTATTGAGTGATGCCACCATGGCCGCCCTGCGCAGCGTGCTGCAAAACCCGGCGTTGGACGCCGCCTTCAAGGCCCTGGTGCTCACCCTGCCCAGCGAGCAGGAAATGGCCGAAAAACAACCCGCCCCTATCGACCCCCAGCGCATCAAGCAACTGCATGCCGCCATGAGCCAGCAAATCGCCCATGCCCTGCACGCCGAGTGGGAAGCCGCCTGGCACGCCCACCACGACACCGGCGCTTACCGCCCCGACCCCGTCAGCACCGGCAAACGGGCGCTGGCCAATATGGCGCTGAAAAACCTGTGCTGCGTGGCGCAAGCCGCGGGCGATGCCGTATGGCCCGGCAAAGCCTACCAGCGCAGCAAAACCGCCACGAACATGACGGATCGCATCGGCGCCATCAAAGCCCTGCTGGAAAGCCAAAGCCCGCTGGCGCAACAGGCGCTGGAGCGGTTCTACGCCCAATTCAAAGGCGATGCCCTCGTTATCGACAAATGGTTTGCCCTGCAAGCCTGCCGCAACGATGTGGATGGCGAAGTGCTCCAGCACGTCAAGCAGCTCACCCGCCACCCCGACTTTGTGCTAAACAACCCCAACCGCGTGCGCAGCCTGATCTCCGTTTTCTGCCACAGAAACCCGGGCGCATTCCACCGCCCGGACGCCGCAGGCTACGTATTCTGGTCTGAGCAGGTTTTGGCGTTGGATGCCATCAACGCCCAGATCGCCGCACGCCTGGCACGCGCCATGGACCACTGGAAGCGGCTGGCAGAACCCTACCGCAGCGCCGCCAACGAGGCCATTCGCCGCGTAGCCGCCAAACCCGATCTGAGCAAAGACGTGCGCGAAGTAGTCAGCCGCGCGCTGGATGAAGACGCCAGCAGCGCAGCCGGGGCTTCTGGCACCTGAGCGTGCAAGCACCCCATGCGAGCGGTCCCTTCTTCTGCTATGCGATGGATCTAGTGCCTGTTCGCACCTCCAAAAATAGTGTGAACAGGCTCTACTCTTCAAGCACTGCTGGCCTTGGCTGGCAGTGCTTTTTTCTTTGGATACGCCCGCTCCCACCCTATACCTGCCATGCCAACCACTGACCGCACGGCCGCCATGGCCGCTATTGCCGCCTTTCGACAAGCTTTTGACCCATTACGCACCACGGTTTACACCGAAGGCGCGTTTTTCAGCGGCTCGCAAATGTCTGCCGACTTGCAAGCGCTGGAGCCCTTGGCGCAGCACATTGGCCCCGAATCTGTCGAAATGGCCGAGCTGCTCTGGCTGCAATGCGAAGTCTGGCGCCGTAGGGGCAATTTTGAGGATGAAGCCTTGCAGGCCGGCCAACAATCTCTGGCAATAGATCTGGCTGCAGGCAGGCTGGAGCCTGCGGAGCAGCTCATGCGGCACTATTGGCTAGGCGTTATCGCCGAAGATGCCACAAACTGGCACGCCACCTTGCACCATCTGCATGCCGCACACGCTTTGCTGCACACCGGCCACGCCCGCCCCAATACATGGACGCCCGAGCAGCAACTGGGCCTGCGCGAGCGCATCGGCTATGCCTTGCACGAAGCAGGCCGTTACGCAGAAGCCTTGGCCCATAACCAGCACCTGCTGCAAGACGCCCAACACACCGCCGGGCTAGCCCCATACGCCCTGCGCACACTGCTCAACAACCTGGCACAAAATGCCTACGAACTCAAAAACTTCGATCTGGCGACCCAATATTTACAAGAACGTCTGCTCATCGCCCAATCCGCACAAGACACTGAATTAGCCTGCGACAGCTTATTCCAGTTAGGCGTACAGGCCTCCGAACAAGGGCAATTTGCACAGGCCCGCCAATACTTTGAGCAGCGCCTGACTCTGGCAGATGCCGCTGACGATGATGCTCTGCGTCAACAGGCTCGGCAAGATCTGCAATACCTGGCACAACACTTGCCGTAACACTTAACGCCTATGGCAGTCAATGCGCCTGTATCGCCCGCCCCGTAAGCGTTGCAGGCCATTCATGAGCCTGAATGCGCCACATACCGCGCAAAATACGCAGCAAGGTCTGCACATGGCAACATATCCGGAAACATATCCCGCCTTGCGGCAGATTGCGACAGAAATTTCAGCACCTCAAACATGATTGCCACCGCCCTGCTCTGCCTTGTCATCGGCGTATCCGACGGCGATACGCTCACCGTGCGTTGCCCGCCCCCTGATGAACGAACCAAGGTGCGCATTGCCGCGATTGATGCGCCCGAACGCGGGCGCCCCTACTCCCGGCTTTCCAGGCAATCACTGATGCAGCTGTGCCACAAGCAACAAGCCACGATCAGCCCCAGAGATGTTGATCGCTACGGTCGCATCGTGGCCGATGTGCGCTGCCAAGGCCAAGATGCAGCGCAACACCAAGTCGCATCGGGCATGGCGCGGGTGTATGCACGGTATGCCGAAGGCTACAGCTATTTGTACTCCCACCAGGATCTGGCACGGTCGCAGCGGCTGGGCATATGGAAGCAACGGCCAGCCGACTAGTCGCTGCCAGCTGCAATGCGGCGATACGGCTCAATACAAGCCCAATACGGCCAGACCGTGGCGCTTGCTTGCCCCCGGCCAGGCCAGCACAATCGCCAGAATAATTGGCTGGGGGCTGCCCCGCGTGATATCCAGCTGCATCCATAGATAATTGCAACGATTCAACTGTTATCAACGTTACCAACCACCTCAACGGAGCATGACCATGAGCAACACCATTTCTCTCACCCGCTATTTGCTGGAGCAACAGCAGCAAGGCCTGTTGCCAGCCGAGCTGCGCACGCTGATCGAAGGGGTGGCCGATGCCTGCAAGCACATCAGTCAGGCGGTAGGCAAAGGCGCTTTGGGCGGCGTATTGGGCACGGCTGGTAGCGAAAACGTGCAGGGCGAGGTGCAAAAAAAGCTCGACATCATCGCCAATGACGTACTGCTTGAGGGCAACGAATGGGGCGGCTATCTGGCTGCCATGGCATCCGAAGAAATGGATGACATCCACGCAGTGCCTGCCAACTATCCGCAAGGCAACTATCTGCTCATGTTCGACCCGCTGGACGGCTCCAGCAATATCGACGTCAACGTCAGCATCGGTACCATCTTCAGCGTATTCAAAAAACCTGCGGGCGCGGGCGCCGTGCAAGCGCAAGACTTTCTGCAACCCGGCCAGCAGCAGGTAGCCGCTGGCTACTGCCTGTACGGGCCGCAAACCACCCTGGTGCTCACCTTAGGTCATGGCGTGTTCATGTTCACGCTGGATCGCGAGCATGGCACCTTCATCCTCACGCAAGAAAACGTGCGCATTCCCGAAGACACCAAGGAATTTGCCATCAACATGAGCAATATGCGCCACTGGGCCGCCCCCGTTAAACGCTATGTGGACGAGTGCCTGCAAGGCAAGGAAGGCGTGCGCGGCAAAGACTTCAATATGCGCTGGATTGCCAGCATGGTGGCCGATGTGCACCGCATTCTCAATCGCGGCGGCGTATTCATGTACCCCTGGGACAAGCGCGAGCCGCACAAAGCCGGTAAGCTGCGCCTGCTGTACGAGGCCAACCCCATGGGCTGGCTGGTGGAGCAAGCCGGCGGCGCGGCGCACAACGGCAAACAGCGCATTCTGGATATTCAGCCGCAAGGGCTGCACGACCGCGTCAGCGTGATCTTGGGCAGCAAAAACGAGGTGGACCGCATTCTGCAATATCACCAGGAAGCAGGCGATTCTGCCGCCTGAGTTAAATCGCTTTTTTGACCCGCTTTTTTAAATTGAGGTTGCCCCTGAAAACTGGAGTTCTTAACCCTTGTTGAAAATACCGACAA
>CAYUAF010000088.1:2370-6360 GCA_964442555.1 uncultured Allobrachymonas sp. | reverse complement strand
TGCACCTGTTGCGGGTTGCGCAGCAGGGTGGATGCCAGTTCGCGAATCTCGTCGCTGAAAGTGGCCGAAAACAGCAGGCTTTGCTTGTCTGCCGGCAGCAGTGCCAGTACTTTTTTCACGTCGTGGATAAAGCCCATGTCGAGCATGCGGTCGGCCTCATCCAGCACCAGTATTTCCACGCCCGACAAGTCCAGCGCACCTTGCCCGTGCAGGTCCAGCAGGCGCCCGGGAGTGGCTACCAGAATGTCTACGCCTTTTTGCAGGCGCTCGATTTGCGGCTGCATGCCTACGCCGCCAAAAATCACGGTGGATTTCAGGCTCAGGTGCTGGCCGTAATCGCGCACTGACTGTTCAACTTGCGCGGCCAGCTCGCGCGTGGGGCATAGCACCAGCGCACGCACGCAGCCCGGGCGCGTAGCCGGTCGTTGGCTGAGCACATGCAGCATGGGCAGGGTGAATGCTGCGGTTTTGCCCGTGCCGGTTTGGGCGCCGCCCAGCAGATCGTGCCCGGCAAGAATCAGGGGAATGGCTTGTTGCTGAATAGGGGTGGGGGTGGTGTAGCCGATGCCATGCACGGCTTTGACAATGGCCGCAGCCAGTTCTAGTTGTTCAAATGTCATCATTGGAGCGCCCGAGGCGCCAGGTGAGGTCAAGGCTTGCCGCATATAGACCGCCGCACTGCGCAGGGGCAGGCGCGAGAGCCAACCAGTGGGAAACAAGCCGGAAAGACTGTTGCCGGCAAGCCGTGCGGAAAGAAACCGCAGACTCCAGAGCCGTACAACGTGCAGCACAAACGCTGGCTGCCAGATACTGGTCGCTGGCAGCGGGGAATATTGTCGCACGATTTTGAGGAAGCTGTGGCGTAGCCTGTGCGTGCCTGCTGGCCACAGAGGCGAAACGGGCGATGGGGCAGCGCGGCACCATGCAAGCGCGGATCGGCTTGGGCGCGCGCAAGCGGCGCGGCCTACAATGGGCAAAAACCAATCAGCATCAACAGGTTTGCGCAAGGCGCAGGCGTTTTGTTTCTTTTTTTGCAGGGCAGTTGTTTGACGATGGCAACCACTACTTTCGGCTACAACCCGGTGGAAGACAGGGTCTGGATGGCGTGCTCGCTGTGGCAGCACGAGCGTTTGTGGATGACGCGGCGATGCGCGCAGGAAGTGACGCAGGCCGTGTGCCGCGTGCTGGAGCAATCTGCCGCAGGTGCGCCCGAAGCCGATGCGCCCACGCGTGCCGCAGCCGAGCACGATGCGGCCATCAACCGGCCCAGCGTGAGCGGCCCCAGCATGCAAACCGGGCGGGATGACGGAGCGCAAGCCGCGGGCGCGCCCGCCGTGCACTATCGCTTATGCACGGCAGCCAGGGTGAGCGCCGATGCGCAAGAGGCTGCGCTGTCGTTCCAAACGCCGGGCGGGGAGCTGGCCATTGTGTTCGACCGCGAAGGCTTGCACCGCTGGCTGCGCGGCATGTACATGGTGTTGCAGCATGCCAATTGGAACTTGCCGCCTTTGCCCGATTGGGTCACGCGCAGCTATCTGCCGCCGGCCTTGCGCGCGCTGCTCATACCTGCTGCGCCAGGCTCGCTGCCGGATGACGACGCACCAGACGAAGAGCCGCCCGCCTAGTCACGCGGCGGCAGGCAGGGGATAATTCCACTTTGATATGGAGTGGAGCAGCAGCGCAATGCGGTGGCAAGCCGCCATGCGGCAAACCTGCCATGATCTTGCCGCGATTGGATCGCAGGCTGCGCTGCAATTTCCCTTGCGTGCATCCGGCATCTGCGTTGCTTGGCGCAGCTTGATTCACGCCGCTTCAGTTTGATCGCCTTTGCGGCTGGCGCAACGGCACACATCGACATCAATTGTGTGCGCGGGCTGGCGGGGCGTTTGTTTTGTTTTGATTGATTGCAATTTCTCGTTTCAAGGAAAGTACCACATGGCCCAATACGTTTTCACCATGAACCGCGTCGGCAAAATCGTGCCGCCCAAGCGGCATATTCTGAAAGACATTTCGCTGAGCTTTTTCCCCGGTGCCAAGATCGGCGTGCTGGGCCTGAACGGCTCGGGCAAGTCCACGCTGCTCAAGATCATGGCGGGCATCGACAAAGAAATCGAAGGCGAAGCCACGCCCATGCCGGGGCTGGACATTGGCTACCTGCCCCAAGAGCCGCAACTCAACCCCGAGCACACCGTGCGCCAGGCTGTGGAAGAAGCCATGAAAGAGGTGAACGACGCGCGCGCCCGGCTGGATGAAATCTACGCGGCCTATGCCGAGCCGGATGCCGATTTTGACGCCTTGAGCGAAGAGCAGGGCAAGCTCGAAGCCATCATCGCCGCTGCCGGCACCGACAGCGAACACCAGCTCGAAATCGCTGCTGATGCGCTACGCCTGCCGCCGTGGGATGCGTTGATCAAGAACCTTTCTGGCGGTGAAAAACGCCGCGTGGCCCTGTGCAAGCTGCTGCTATCCAAGCCCGACATGCTGCTGCTGGACGAACCCACTAACCACCTGGACGCCGAAAGCGTGGAGTGGCTGGAGCAGTTCCTGCAACGTTTTGGCGGCACGGTGGTGGCGATTACGCACGATCGTTACTTCCTCGACAACGCTGCCGAGTGGATTCTGGAGCTGGACCGTGGTCAGGGCATTCCCTGGAAAGGCAACTACAGCAGCTGGCTGGAGCAAAAAGAAGCCCGCTTGGCGCAAGAGCAGAAGTCCGAAGACGCTCGCGCCAAAGCCATGAAAAAAGAACTGGAGTGGGCGCGCCAAAACCCCAAAGGCCGCCAGGCCAAGAGCAAGGCGCGCTTGGCCCGCTTTGAGGAATTGAGCGATTACGAATACCAGAAACGCAGCGAGACGCAAGAGATCTTCATCCCCGTGGCCGAGCGTTTGGGCAACGAAGTCATCGAGTTCAAGAACGTGAGCAAAAGCTTTGGCGATCGCCTGCTGATCGACAACTTGAGCTTCAAAGTGCCGGCGGGTGCGATTGTGGGCATTATCGGCCCCAACGGCGCGGGCAAATCCACGCTGTTCCGCCTCATCGCCGGCAAAGAGCAGCCCGACAGCGGCGAAGTCAGCATTGGCAAAACCGTGCAGATGGCCTTTGTGGACCAAAGCCGCGAAGACCTCAACAACGACAAAACCGTGTGGGAAGACATCTCCGGCGGGCTGGACATCATTACCGTGGGCAAATTCCAAATGCCCAGCCGCGCGTATTGCGGGCGCTTCAACTTCAACGGCGCGGATCAGCAAAAGAAAGTCGGCATGCTCTCGGGTGGTGAGCGTGGCCGCCTGCACCTGGCCAAAACGCTCATGCAGGGCGGCAACGTGCTGCTGTTGGACGAGCCCAGCAACGACCTGGATGTGGAAACCCTGCGCGCGCTGGAAGATGCGTTGCTGGAGTTTGCCGGCAGCGTCATGGTCATCAGCCACGACCGCTGGTTCCTCGACCGTATCTGCACCCACATTTTGGCCGCCGAAGGCGACAGCCAATGGGTGTTTTTTGACGGCAACTACCAAGAGTATGAAGCCGACAAAATCAAGCGCCTGGGAGAAGAAGGCGCCAAGCCCAAGCGGGTGCGCTACAAGGCGTTGAAGTAAGCTTTTTCTGAAAGAAAACGGTGATGCGCATCAACCCATCTTTGCAAATGGCAGGGGGAATCGTGTTGCTGGCGCTGTGGGCGACACCGGCGCTAGCGGCCGGGCCTTTTCCTTGGCAGGCCGAGGCATTGGCGCAGGCCCGCAAGCTGCTGGCTTTTTTCATAGCGACAACGATGATCGCGCGCATGTGGATGAAAGCAGCGTCAGGCAATTGCCCTCCATCGTTAATCCGGCCAATAAAAAGCAGCGTTTTCTGGTGCTGGAAACATGGGGGCATATCTACAAGGGCAATTACCGGATGCGCTTGATTTACTACCCCATGCAAAAAGAATGCGTGTTGATGGGACAGGAAATTTTGGAATTGGCGAATCTCTAGGGCTTATTCCCTTGGGG
>CAYUAF010000088.1:0-2270 GCA_964442555.1 uncultured Allobrachymonas sp. | reverse complement strand
AGGCAGAGATGATGAGTTGATCGGCTTTCGGCAATCCATGCTCAAGATCAATGATCCTGCTGTTGTTCGCACAAGCGGCAAAACACATCATCCCATCGTACGGCGCACAGGGGGTGCGGCAGACAGGGTTGCAGGCACCGTTTTTGAAGTAACAGACGAAGAACTGGCCCATGCCGATAAGTATGAAGTCTCTGATTACAAGCGGGTGCTGGCTCCTTTGGCATCTGGCCGTACGGCCTGGGTGTATATCGACGCCAAGGTGTAGTGCCCCAAACCGCTGGCAACGGCAACTGTCAAAAAACCAAAATGCCTGCTGTTTTGATCCTAACGGCAGGCGTTTTTTATGTGGTGGGCGGGCGCTACAGCAAAGCCTCGGGCGACTCGGGCAGTACTTGGCCGCCGTCGATGATCAGGGTCTGGCCGGTGATGTAAGCCGCCTCGTCTGAGGCCAAAAAGCACGCGGCCGTGCCAATATCGCGCGGCGTGCCCAAGGTATGGGTGGGAATGGCCGCCCGCATCTGCGCCAGATACGCTTCGCCTTGCGCCTGCAATCCTTCGGTCAGGATGTTGCCGGGCATCACGGCGTTGATGGTGATGCCCAAGCGGGCATATTCCAGCGCCGCGCTGCGCATAAAGCCCAATTGCCCCGCTTTGCTGGCGCCGTAATGCGCCCAGCCGGGAAAGCCCGTTACCGGCCCGGTGATGGATGAAGTCAGCACCACGCGCCCGTATTGCTGCGCCTGCATGACCTTGAGCGCAGCTTGCACGATAAAAAACATGCCTTTGAGATTGACGTTGTGCGTGGCATCCCAATCGGCTTCCGTCATGCTCTCCAGCGGTGTGTTGGGAAAAATGCCCGTGTTGGAACACAAAATATCCAGCCGCCCAAACTGCTGCACGGCTGCATGGACTGCTGCCACGCAACTGGCTTGCGAGCGCACATCCAGCGGTACGAAATGTGCGCCTAGCTCGGTAGCGGTTTGCGAGCCGGTTGTTTCGTCAATATCCGCAATCAATACTTGCGCGCCAGCTTCGCGCAAAGTGGCGGCTATGCCTTTGCCAATGCCTTTGGCGCCGCCGGTCACCAAGGCTGTGCGGTGGTGGAGTTCGAACATGCAGGGGGACTTCCTTTCCGTTTTTTAAAAGAGAGAGTAAGAGAGCGCCACGGCGCATGGCAAATGCCATACGTGTTATTCGGGGCTGGATAGCTGCTTGCGCGATTGTGCGGAAATTTTGACTGCTTTGGGGGCCAAGCGGGCATCTGGACATATCGTTTAAAAACAGTGGATAGGCTCTTTCAACGGCAACCATCTGCCATGCATTGCAAAATGCGCGCATTACAGTTTGCACCGCATCATGCAATGCCAATGGTCCGAATCGGGCGCAGCTTGGCTGGTATCGCCTGCACAGCGCCCATCTCTTTTTTTTGAAAACGCACCCTGAAAAAATATGCCCGTTCAGCTACCTGCTCCTGTTGCCGCATCGCCCCTCAATCGGCTGGATGCCCATTTGATGCGCAGCCCGGATAAGCCGCATCTGGCCGGGGTGTCGCGCTTTGTAGTCGAATTCTTGTACTTTGGCATCAAAGAGGCGCGCGCCTGCTTGTTTGTCGGGCTGTTTTTCATGGCCGTTCTTGCCGTGCCGCGCGGTGGCATAGCAGGCATACCGCGTTATGATGCGCTGCTGATTGCCGCGTTGGCGATTCAGGTCTGGATGCTCTGGAGCAAGCTCGAAACAATAGACGAGCTCAAAGCCATCACGCTTTTTCACATCATCGGCTTTGCGTTGGAAGTTTTCAAAACATCGGGCAGCATCCAGTCCTGGTCTTATCCGGAGTTGGCCTACACCAAGATGTGGGGCGTGCCCCTGTTTGCCGGTTTCATGTATGCATCCATCGGCAGCTACATCATTCAAGCTTGGCGGCTGCTTGATTTGCGCATTACGCATCATCCGCCGTACTGGATGGCCAGTGTCATGGCGCTGCTGATTTATGCCAATTTTTTTACCCACCACTACATTGGCGATTACCGTTGGTACTTGGCTGCTTGCGCGTTGGGGCTGTATGCGCGCACTACCGTGATTTTTCGCCCGCTGGATCGTGATCGAAAAATGCCCTTGGTGCTCGCCTTTGTGCTGATCGGCTTCTTCATCTGGCTGGCCGAAAACATCAGTACCTTTTTCGGCATCTGGAAATACCCGAACCAACTGGGAGCCTGGTCTGCCGTGCACATTGGCAAGTGGAGCTCATGGTCTCTGCTGATCGTGATGAC
>CAYUAF010000087.1:0-6372 GCA_964442555.1 uncultured Allobrachymonas sp. | reverse complement strand
GGCGATTTGCGTACCAGGCGGTGCACGCCGGTTTCGGTGCGCAGCAGGCCGTAGGCGTATTCGCCGTCGATTTTGAGGCTGGCGCTTTTGATGCCGGCAACGTCGCCCGGCGTTTCTTCTTGTATTTCGACCTTGAAGCCTTTGCGTTCGCCATAGCGCACATACTGGCGCAGCAGCATGCTGGCCCAGTCGCATGCTTCGGTGCCGCCCGCGCCAGCCTGAATGTCGATGAAGCAGTTATTGGGGTCGGCCGGCTGGTTGAACATGCGGCGAAACTCCAGCGTTTCGATGCGTTCGGTGATGGGGGCGATTTCTGTTTCGATGGCTTCCAGCGTAGCGTCGTCGCCTTCGGCACGGCTCATTTCAAACAGTTCGGCGTTATCGGCCAGTTCGCGGGCGAGCTCGTCCAGCACGACGACGACATCGTCCAGCGATTTTTTTTCTTTGCCCAGTTCTTGCGCTTTTTTCGGATCGTTCCAGACGGCTGGATCTTCCAGCGCGGCATTGACGGTTCTCAGACGTTCTGCTTTGGCAGGGTAGTCAAAGATACCTCCGTAAGTCTTCGGTGCGCGCGCGCAAATCGTCAAGGGTGTTGCCAATGGTGTTGATGCGTTCGGCTTCCATAACAGTCTTTCAAAAATACAGTGATAACAGAACAATAAGCAGGGCGCTTGACGTGCGATTGTTGTTGCGGCTGTTGCCGTTCTATCAATGACAGGTCAAGGCACCCTCACGAAAAATCATAAAAAAACAAGCGGCACAAACCTGTTGTGCCGCCGTTTTGCTATTGCACGCTACAGGAGCCATTTACAGACAGCACCGCCGATTCAACAGGAATGGGCGTTGCATTTTAGGCAACTGCATGCACCATGATGCATGCCTGTAGCTTGATTCCAGGCGGTAATCCCGGTTGGGATCAAGGCTTGGATGCGGGGCTTGCAGGCTTGGTAGCCGCTTTGCCTTTGTTGTCGGCCTTGTCGTTGTCGGCGGCGGTTTCGGCCTTGTCGGCATCTTCAGCCTTGCGCACAGTTTGCGTTTTGCTGGCGATAACAGGCAGGCCTTTGAGCTTGTTCAAGGCTTGAATCAGCGGAAAGTCTTTTTCACTGCCAAACTCTGGCAGGCGCACCCCTTTGGGGTTGGCTTTGTTGGCTTCTTCCAGCTTTTTCAAGGCTTCTTCACGCTGTTTTTCGCGCTCGGGATCTGGCTTTTCATCATTCTGCCCGTTGCTGATGTGCTGTTCCAGGTCGGCTTCACGCTCGCGCAAGGCGGAATAGAGATTGCCGCTTTCGGTCTCGTCCAGCATCACATCCGGCACAATGCCGGTGGCCTGAATCGACTTGCCGCTAGGGGTGTAGTAGCGGGCAATGGTGATTTTCAGGCCCGTATCCGGCCCCAAGGGACGTACCGATTGCACCGAGCCTTTGCCAAAGGTTTGGCGGCCCATGACGGTGGCGCGCTTGTGGTCTTGCAGGGCGCCCGCCACAATCTCGCTGGCAGAGGCAGAGCCTTCATTCACCAGCACGACCAGCGGAATGTTCTTGATCTGCGCAGGCAGGCTCTGCATGGGGTCTTTGGCCAACAGATTGCGCAAGTAGTCTTGCGGGCGCGCTTTGTAAACCGAATTGCTGTTTTCGATTTGCCCTTTGGTAGAAACCACGGTGGCGTTTTCTGGCAAGAAGGCTGCCGAAATCGCTACTGCGGCATCCAGCAGGCCGCCCGGATCGTTACGCAGATCCAGCACCATGCCCTTCATCTGGGGATTGGCGCGCATCAGATCGCCGACTTTTTTGGCAAAGTCTTCAACCGTGCGCTCCTGGAATTGCGTGATACGCACCCAAGCGTAATCGGGCTCGACCATTTTGACGCGCACGGATTGCGTGCGGATTTCCGCGCGGGTGATTGTGACGGTGAACGTGCGGCTTTCGTCGCGGCGCCAAATGGTCAGCACTACCTGCGTATCGGCCTTACCGCGCATGCGCTTGACGGCATCGTTCACAGACATGCCGCGCACGGCTTTGTCGTCAATGCGTGTGATCATGTCTCCGGCTTTGAGGCCGGCCTTATCGGCAGGCGAGCCTTCAATGGGCGAAACGATTTTGATCAACCCGTCTTCCTGGCTGATTTCGATGCCCACGCCGACGAATTTGCCGGTGGTTTCTTCCTTGAATTCTTTAAAAGCTTTTTTGTCGTAGTACTGCGAGTGCGGATCCAGCCCCGACACCATGCCGGAGATGGCGTCTGTAATCAGCTTTTTGTCGTCGGTGGATTCGACATAACTGCTTTTGATCATGCCGTACACGGCGGCAAACTGCTGCAGTTCTTGCAAAGGCAATGGGGTGGCGTTGCCGCGTGCAACAGTCTGCACCGACACGGTGGCCAATGCGCCCGCAACTACGCCTGCGCCTACCCAGCCGGCAGTTTTCCATTTTGATCCCATGCATCTACCTTTCTGATCGTGTGCCACGTACTGTTCGCACGGTTGCCATACGGTGCCACACTATACACTTTCACTGCAAAAAACGCACGATCGGCTCCTGCATTGGCAGAGAGCCGACTGTTACCACATGTGCGGTCAGATTGCGGAAATCAAACTATTTTTTGCCTTGGTTGGCAACGGCTTGCGCAGCCGCTTCGATGGCAGCGGCATCGCCCAGGTAGCGGTGGCTGATGGGCTTGAGTTGCTCATCCAGCTCGTACACCAGTGGAATGCCGTTGGGAATATTGAGGCCGACGATGTCTTTTTCGGAGATATTGTCCAGATATTTGACCAATGCGCGAATGGAATTGCCGTGTGCCACAAGCAGTACGCGCTTGCCCGCGGTGAGGGCGGGGGCAATGGATTCGCGCCAGAAGGGCATGACGCGCTCGACCGTATCTTTCAGGCATTCGGTCAGCGGGACTTGTTCGGGGGCCAGGTGGGCGTAGCGGCGGTCGCTGCGTTCGCTGCGGGGATCGCTGGCTTCCATGGCTGGCGGGGGGGTGTCGTAGCTGCGGCGCCAGATCAGGACTTGTTCGTCGCCGTATTGTTGGGCCATTTCGCTTTTGTTGAGGCCTTGCAGCGCACCGTAGTGCCGCTCGTTCAGCCGCCAGGTGCAGTGCACGGGCAGCCAAGGGCTGTCCATGGCATCCAGCGTGTGCCAGAGCGTGTGAATGGCGCGCTTGAGCATGCTGGTGTAGGCCACATCAAAGGCAAAGCCTTCTTGGGTGAGCAGGCGGCCTGCGTCTAGGGCTTGCTGCACGCCGGTGGGAGTTAAATCAACATCGCTCCAGCCGGTGAAGCGGTTTTCGAGGTTCCAGGTCGATTCGCCGTGACGGATCAGTACAAGTTGAGGCATAAATCAGTGCAGAAAACAAAATGGATAAGCGCCGTATTTTAAAATGGCGACAACGTGGCTTTGCCTCAGAAAGGAAAAACGTGACTTTTTTAATGAATAACTGGTATTGGGTTTTGCTGGCGGTGGGTTCTGGCCTGTTGTTGACCTTTCCCGAACTGATGGGGGACGTGAGCGACAAAGGGCTGGACTTGAACGAGGCTATTCGGCAAATGAACCGTGAGAAAGCGGTTTTGGTGGATGTGCGCGATCCGCAAGAGTTTGCCGATGGACATGCCGTACAGGCTAAGAATATTCCCTTGGCTGAACTCAAAGAGAAGCTGCCTACTTCCATCAAGAACAAGAAGCTGCCGGTGCTGTTTATTTGTGCATCTGGCGTGCGCTCGCTCAAGGCTGCCAAGTTGGCGCAGGAATTGGGATATGAAAATGCCCATTCGGTTGCCGGGGGCATGGATGCCTGGAAAAAAGCCAATATGCCGACTATGGCAGCATGAGGCACTCACCGCACTGCGGCGTATGCATCTGCTTGGATGTGCGCCGACGGTTCGGGGGTTTGTACGGCCAGTTTCATCGCATCAGGTAGAACATGACACCAGTAACTATTTATTCCACCGCTGTTTGCCCCTATTGCATTCGCGCCAAGCGGCTCTTGCAAGAGCGCGGCGTGACGGAGTTCAACGAAATTCGCATCGACCAAGACCCCGACGCGCGTACCGCCATGATGGAGCGCACAGGGCGCCGCACGGTGCCGCAAATCTTTATTGGCGACCATCATGTTGGCGGGCATGACGATTTGGTCGCGCTGGATCAGCAAGGCGGCTTGATGCCGCTGCTGCAAGCCAATTAACAAGGCAACCATGTTGGCTGCTGCACCAGCAGCAATGGATCAAAAACAGAGTGCTTGCTCGCCAAGCACACTGTTTTTTATGGCAAGTTTGATGACTGGGGGAGGGCGGCTTGCGTTTCGTTAGCCATTCCGGTCATACGTGTGCGCCAGCAGTGGAAGCGCACGCCCAGCCTGTCATAATACGTGTTTCAAATTTTTTCTGAAGGTGAAACGACATGGCCGACGATGTAAAAAACGAAAAGCAAGATCAAGACAACGCATCCACAGAAAACGCGCAGCAAGATGTGGTGTTCAACATCCAGCGCGTGTATCTGAAAGAGGCTTCTCTTGAGCAGCCCAACTCTCCCGCCATTTTGCTGGAGCAGGAAACGCCCGCTGTGGAAATCCAGATCGGTGTGGAAGCCGGTCAAATCGTTGATGGCATTTACGAAGTCATCGTTACCGCAACTGTTCAAACCAAAATCAAAGACCGCACCCTGTTCCTGGTAGAAGCGCGCCAAGGCGGTATTTTTGAAATCCGCAATCTGCCTGCCGACCAAATGGATCGCATCATCGGCGTGGCCTGCCCGCAAATCGTGTACCCCTACCTGCGCGGCAACGTGGCAGACTTGATTCAGCGTGCGGGCTTCCCGCCTGTGCATTTGGGCGAAATCAACTTCCAGGCCATGTACGAGCAGCGTTCGCCCGCCAATGCGGCAGAAGGTGGCGAACAAACCGTGCAGTAACGCATAAGCATTGGCCGGCATTTTTCTTGTTTTTTGAATTTTGAAGATAGCCGGTCTGCAACACCGCCATTTTGCTTAACCGTCGTCCATTGCCGCTTATGTCCGCCCAGTCGTCCGCACAACCGCATGTTCCGATGAAAGTAGCCGTTTTGGGCGCTGGCGCCTGGGGCACAGGCATGGCGCTGCAAGTGGCGCGTCGGCACCAGGTGCACCTGTGGGTACGAGAGGCAGAGCTTGCCGCCGAAATGCAGCAGCAGCGCGTTAACGCACGCTATCTGCCGGATTTTCTTTTGCCTGACACGGTACATGTTCATGCCGGCACGGCGCAGGCGGCAGACGTTGCCGGCTGCGACTTGGTGCTGGTGGCATGCCCCGTGGCGGGTCTGCGCGAGCAATTGGCGGCCTTGCGGCAGCTGCGCAAACCCGTTGTGTGGCTGTGCAAAGGGTTTGAGGCCGTGCAGGCCGGTGCCGCATATGGCTTGTTGCCGCACGAAGTCATGGCGCAAGTTGCCCCTGATTTGCAAGCAGGCGTTCTCAGTGGGCCAAGCTTTGCGCAAGAAGTGGCTCGCAACCAGCCTACTGCCATGGTCGTTGCCAGCCCTTGCGCGGCAGTGTGCGAAGCAACCGTACAAGCCGTGCATGGCGATATGGTGCGGCTCTATACAGGCAACGACTGGATTGGCGTGGAAGTGGGCGGTGCCGTTAAAAACGTTATGGCTATTGCTGCGGGTGTGCTGGATGGCTTGGCTGAACGTGCTGCCACAGACACCTCCGCAGCGCATGGCGACTTTGCTCTGCCCGGGCTGAATGCGCGTGCCGCTTTGCTGACGCGCGGCTTGGCAGAAATGACGCGGTTTGGTCGTGCGCTGGGCGCTGATGAAAAAACCTTTATGGGCCTAAGCGGCATGGGCGACCTGGTTCTAACCGCCACCGGCAACCTGAGCCGTAACCGCCGCGTGGGTCTGCTGCTGGCACAGGGCTTTACGGCGCAACAGGCGGTAGATACCTTGGGGCATGTGGCCGAAGGCGTATATTGCGCCCGCACAGTGCTGGCCCGCGCCGATGCATTGGGCGTGGATATGCCCATTACGCGCTGCGTAGTCGCCTTGCTGGATGGGCAATTGGATGCGCGGCAGGCTGCACACATGCTCATGGGGCGTGGCGTGCGTGCCGAAAACGATCGCTGATCTTTTCCTCTCATCATTCGCTCCGGCTTTTTGCCGCAGCCTGGCGGCCAGACTCAAAAGCTCAGACCCCAAAGTCGAACAGGGCAGGCAAACCGTTTGTCGCATGTCCATGCCCCAGCAGCCAGCACGTGCGGTGCTGGCGGGCAAGCAAGGCCGGTCAATAGCCCGTCAAAGCTAAATAGCCCGTTAATAGTGCGCAAGGCGCAGCCTCATAAAAATGACTTAAATGAGGTTGCCCCTGAAAACTGGAGTTCTTAACCCTTGTTGAAAATACCGACAAG
>CAYUAF010000086.1:0-6440 GCA_964442555.1 uncultured Allobrachymonas sp. | reverse complement strand
AGCAGACATTTCGCATCGGGCAAGCCGTATTGCAAACCAAGCCCCGCTTGCACATAAGTAACCTCCGCATTGTTGCCCGCATCGCGCAGCCGCAACCCAAACACTTTCCACAGCATGGCAGCACCCGCGTTGGCCTTGAACGTGCCTGCACGCGGCCATGCCACATCGGTAGGAGAGGAACGATGGGCGAGAGGCGACATACAACCTGCACGCAACGGCACGATTGCCTGCACAGGCATGTGCAGACGCGCATATCTGCCAACAGGGCTTGGCTTGAGTCGCAAGGCAACTTTCTGCTGAAGCGCCTTTTCCGCAAAGTTGCGGTACTGCGGATGTTTTTAGGGCCTGTTCAGACTATTTTTGGAGGTGCTAACAGGCCCTATAGCTACCCAAGCAACACCGAATCCGCATCATGACGTTCAACCTCTTCGGGATATGAGGCAACGCTCGTGTCAGCCTCTGCTCTAGTACGGCTCCCTCTTATGCGATATTGGCTGACGGCGATTCTGATCGCGCGGCAATAGCGTTGGTCTGCCCCCACGCATGCAGCCCAACGCCATGCACCAGCCCCAGCGGTGCCATAAAAACAAAGGCACGCCCGTTGGGCGTGCCTGTGATTGCCTTTAATTGCTTGTCTGCTATCTGCCAAAGCACGGAGCGCAACCCCAAGCTTTGTGCATGATCAAACAAGCCGGTGGCTTGTTGCCGCGTGTTTATTGCAACGGGGCATCCTGTCGCAAATCACGCCGTGTTTCCACCAAAATCAGCGGGCCTTCGTGGATCACTGCGGCTGGCGGCCGCTCGCGGGGCACATGCACGGGCGGCACTTCGGCGGCAATGGCCGCGCGGGCAGCGACCGCTTTATCAGCATCCGTGCTGACCCATTGCAAACCGGCCTGAGCGGCCAGCTGCGCCAAATCCCGCTCCGGCAAGGTGTACTGGCCGATCAAAGGCATGCGCACAGGGGTAGACGCTTGCGCTGTTGCAGGCTCTGCCGCTGGCATTTCCCCTGCCGCCTGCGGCAGCGCACGCACAGACGTTTCCGATACGCCGTTTGTTGCCGGCTGGGCCTGGTGGCCGCTTTGCGCCGAGGCGGCCGCAACATCCACTGCTGCTATTGCTACCACTGCTGGCTTCACGGCAGCTTCCGCCGCGTCGCCCGCTACCTGCGCAGCTTCTTGCGGCACTGCTGCAACAGCGCCCTGCGCATGCGATGCCGCCCGATTGGCGTAAACCGAGAAATAACTGCGTGGGATTTCAACCGCAGGCTCTTCCTCTTGCGCATGGGTTTGCGCAACATTGCCTACAGCAGCCAAGCCCGGCATGCCAGCTGCATCGGCCTCTGCTGCTGCGGCAGCGTTTTGGCGCTCGCGGCGGCGATCACGGCCATAGCGGTCGCGCGAGCGGCGTTCTCTGCGCACGCGCCCTTCTTCGCTCGACGCAGCAACGGTTTCTGCCGCTTCGGCTGCTGCCAGCTCTGCGCTTTGCGCAGGCAAGGTTTCGACTTCCGCCGTTACATCTGCACGTGGGGTCGCTTCTGCCACGCTCATAGCTCCGCTTTCTTGCTGCAGCGCGTCGGCTTCCGCAGCGGGGCGCGGCGTACGCCGTGTGGAACGAACCGCACGCTCGGCGCGTTGATCTTCTCCAAGCTGAGCGGTATCGTCTCTGCTGCCCGTTGGTTCCTGCCGTGGCGTTTCTGTACGCTCGGCTGTGCGAGTGCGGCGGCCTTCCGAACGCGCATTCTGCTTGGTGTCGCCAGCGCGTTCTTGGCGCTCCTGTGCTTCCGTGCGATCGGCCCGTTCCTGCCGTTCTGTGCGCTCTTGCCTGTCGCCACGTTCGCGACGGGTGTTTTCACGCGCTTCGCGTGGCTCACGCGGCTCGCGTGCTTCGCGCTGGCCATTGCTGCGCTCGCCGTTGCGGCCGCGCCCTCTGCCTTGGCCTTGGCGGCCAGAGCCTGTGCCTCGCCCTGTGGCACTATGCGCTGCAGGCTCAACTGCGGGCGCAGGTTCGGACGCCATGCCCAACCAACGCTTGATCATGGCCCAGAAGCCTTCGGGCGCAGCCGCTGGCTGTGCGATGGGTGCAGCCGGTGCAGGCTCAACAACGGGCGGCTTCTCGGGCAAGATGCCTTTGATGACCGGCGTTTGCCGATTGGTGGGTTCCTGGCTACGGCGCAGCGTAGTGGTTTCTTCTTCGGGTTCAACCGCCATTTGGTAGCTGGCCGCCAGATTGTCCAACCGCGGGTCGTCGTACTTGAGGCGCTCCAGGCGGTAGTTAGGCGTTTCCAGCGAGCGGTTGGGAATCAGAATGACGTGCACGCGCTGGCGCAGTTCGATCTTGGCAATTTCGGGCCGCTTCTCGTTCAACAGGAAAGAGGCCACCTCCACAGGCACCTGGGCATGCACCGCCGCGGTGTTGTCTTTCATGGCTTCTTCTTGAATGATGCGCAGAATCTGCAAGGCGCTGGATTCGATGTCGCGCACATGGCCGGAGCCACCGCAGCGCGGGCAAGGAATGGATGCACCTTCCGACAAGGCCGGGCGCAGCCGCTGGCGGCTCATCTCCATCAGGCCGAATTTGCTGATGGTGCCAAACTGCACGCGGGCACGATCCAGGCGCAAAGCGTCGCGCAGGCGGTTTTCAACTTCGCGGCGGTTACGCGGCTCATCCATGTCGATGAAGTCGATCACGATCAGGCCGCCCAAGTCGCGCAAGCGCATCTGGCGCGCCACTTCGTCCGCAGCCTCTAGATTGGTGCGCGTGGCCGTTTCTTCGATATCGCCGCCACGAATGGCGCGCGCAGAGTTCACGTCAATGGATACCAGCGCTTCGGTGTGGTCGATCACGATCGCGCCGCCGCTGGGCAACGTCACAATGCGCGCGTAGGCGCTTTCAATTTGGTGCTCGATCTGGAAGCGCGAGAACAATGGCGTGTCGTCGCGGTAACGCTTAACCTTACCTACGTGCTCAGGCATCACGTGGTTCATGAACTGGTGTGCCTGTTCGTAAATGTCGTCGGCATCGATCAGAATGTCGCCGATTTCAGGGTTGAAGTAATCACGCAAGGCGCGCACGACCAGATTGCTTTCCTGATAGATCAGGAACGCGCCCTTGCCTGCCTTGGCTGCACCGTCAATCGCATCCCAGAGTTTCAGCAGATAGTTCAAATCCCACTGCAATTCAGCCGCCGTGCGGCCAATGCCCGCCGTGCGTGCGATGATGCTCATGCCCTTGGGGTATTCGAGCTGATCCATCGCCTCTTTCAACTCGGCGCGCTCGTCCCCTTCGATGCGGCGGCTCACGCCACCACCGCGCGGGTTGTTCGGCATCAGCACCACATAGCGCCCTGCCAGGCTGATAAAGGTTGTCAGCGCAGCGCCTTTGTTGCCGCGCTCTTCTTTTTCGACCTGCACCAGCAATTCCTGCCCTTCGCGGATCACATCGCTGATGCGTGCCTGGCTCACCGGCGCGCCTTCCTGAAAATACTGGCGGGCAATTTCCTTGAACGGCAAAAAGCCGTGACGCTCTTCGCCGTAATCGACAAAACAGGCTTCCAGCGACGGCTCGATGCGCGTTACCACCGCCTTGTAAATATTGCCTTTGCGCTGTTCGCGCCCTTCGATTTCGATTTCGTAATCCAGCAGTTTTTGACCATCAACGATGGCCAACCGGCGCTCTTCGGCCTGCGTACCATTGATCAGCATCCGTTTCATGATGCGTGTTCCTTCCCGGGCATAACGCCCACAAAAATCCGTGCGCAGCCCTGCTTTTGGCAAGGGTGCAAAAATGCCGAGGAAGACGTTGAAACGGTCGCTGGAAACGCTCTTTACCCGCGCATCAAACTACCGTGCGCATGCACACGGTGCCCGAAAAAAAGAAGCGCAGGGGGATGCCATGACAGAAACTGGCCAGCCATTTGCCAGCAGCCGGAACCATGAACGTTCCGGAGACAGTTCAGCGCATGTACCCGCAGGACTTTGCCTGGCTTGACGGGTTTGCGCAGGGGGCGGCATGAGAGTGATTTTTTTGCGTGCACCCATTCCCTGCAGCCCTGAAGGCAACAGACCAACCAATTGGTACAACGGGGTCAGCAGCAAAAACAACATGCCAAAAAAAATGCATCCATTCGTTTGGCCTGATGATGCGCACATAGCATATCGGCCAAACCGGTATCCATATCCGTGTTTCGTAACGTCTACCCTCATCAACCACTGGCGAACTTGCGGCTAGAAATTGACCGCCCAGATCGCCCTTGGCTGCAAGGCATTGACTTGAGGCTGCACAACCACAGGCACACGGCCTGCTGCTTCTGCCTTAAACTTGTTCAAATCCGACAGAATCAGTATCTGGTCATACAGTGAAAAAGATTATAGGGGCGAATGCCCACCCTTCGCAGCAACAAACTGCATCCGAAGTCAAATATCTCACCGTCGATGCAGAAAGCGCAGGCCAACGCCTGGACAACTTTTTGCAGCGGCATCTCAAAGGCGTGCCCAAAAGCCATGTGTACCGCATTATTCGCAGCGGCGAGGTGCGCCTGAACAAAGCACGCGCATCTGCCGATAGCCGCGTTGAAGCTGGCGACACGGTACGCATCCCCCCCGTAAGAACGGCAGCCAAAGCAACCGCTGACACCCTTGCACAGCACGTGCCCGCACGCACTTTTCCGGTGTTGCTGGAAGACGAGCATCTAATCGCTGTTGATAAACCTGCGGGCGTAGCCGTGCACGGCGGCAGCGGCGTGAGTTTTGGCGTGATTGAGCAGCTACGCAGCGCGCGGTCGCAAGCCCGCTATCTGGAATTAGTACATCGGCTGGACCGCGAAACCAGCGGCATTTTGCTGGTTGCCAAAAAGCGCAGTGCGCTCAAGGCACTGCAAGACCAGTTTCGCAGCCGCACAACGGGCAAAACCTATCTGGCGCTGGTGTGCGGCGAATGGCCTGCACACAAAAAAGTTATTGACTTGCCCTTGCACAAATACCTGGTTGCCACAGGCAATGGCGAAGGCGAACGGCGTGTGCGCCCCGTGGCCAAAGGCGACCCAGACGGCATGCCAGCGATCTCCCTGGTGCGCATTGCCCAGCGTTTGCAACACCCTTTGGGGCCTATGACCTTGCTGGAAGTCACCATCCGCACCGGTCGCACGCATCAAATCCGCGTGCACCTGGCTAGCCAAGGCTGCCCCATTGCCGGGGATGACAAATACGGCAACTTTGCCAGCAATAAACAATTGCAAAAGGCGGGTTTGTCTCGCATGTTTTTGCATGCGTGGCGGCTGCATTTTTCGCATCCTGCCAGTCAGCAAGAGGTGCAGCTACAGTCTGATTTGCCGCCAGCCTTGCAGCACTGGCTGCAACAATGCAGCCCGCTGTAGTGCTATGGATGCGCAAGGCCAAGCAAGGCGGAATCAAGCCGTCCGTTCAAGATAGCCTACGTGCAAATTTTATGCTGGCTTGAAAAGCGGCAGGGGCACATAAAAGTACCCCTGCCTGCCTTGCCACAACCGTTCGCGCTTACCCTTGGATAAGACCGTTGGTACGAGCCATATAGATCGCTTGCGTACGGCTCTTGACGCCCAAACGGCGAAACAAGCGCCACAAATGGACTTTGACCGTGTGCTCACTGATGCCCAAGCGTTCCGCAATGTCCCGATTGCTCAAGCCTTGCTCCAATGCAGCCAAAAGCTGCACCTGCCGCTTGGACAAACGACTCCCCAGCATGCCCTCTTCATCCAATATGCTATCGGGCTGCAACAGGGTACGCAAACTCATGAAAATGTCTTTGGTTTCCGATGTTTTTGAAATATACGCATCGGCACCAGCATTCAGGCACTCGCTTTCAACATCATCTGCATTCTGTTCGGAAATCACTACCAGCAAGCTGCTGGGGTAATGGTGTTTGGCTTCGCGCACACCCGACATCCCCAAACTATCGCTCAAGGTCAAATCCAGGCAAATAATTTCTGGCACGCCATGCTTTTTGGCGGCAGCAGGCAAAGCACCTATGCGATTCAATTCAACCACTGTTTCTCCAGGCTTGATGCGACGCAACAAGGCAGCCAGAGACTCACGATAGAGAGGATGGTCTTCAATCACAAAAAATGGCATGGTACTATACCGTTAGTAAATAAGTTTCTCAAAATGCATGATGACTAACCATGTGAACATAGGGCAGATTTTTTCACGCATCATCCATTATGCAACAACTAATAAATTACACATATCACGAAAATATAAAAACACCACGCACAAAACAACCATTTACCAAAAACACAACAACCAACAATTTATCCGTCCACCTAATATTAACAATTACCGATTACTGTTAATCCATAACAATTACAGCATCAAGCGTACAGGTGCCAGCAACCAAGCAATTCCTTTCCAGGGGTTCCTCGTCGTTTCGTGTGGAATTTGACAGCGAGAATCCATCGTAGTGGA
>CAYUAF010000085.1:0-6445 GCA_964442555.1 uncultured Allobrachymonas sp. | reverse complement strand
CATTTGAAGGAGAGTAGATCTTGAGTCTCAATCGCAGTGAGAAAGAAGCGGTCATTAAAGATGTGGCCGACCTCGCCGCTAAAGCTCAAACGCTCGTGATGGCGGAATACCGTGGCATTACGGTTGCCGACATGACCGAGTTGCGCAGCAAAGCGCGCAGCCACGGCGTAGCCTTGAGCGTGTTGAAAAACACGCTGGTTCGTCGTGCTGTAGCTGGCAGCAACTTCGAGATTGTGGCTGACCAGATGACCGGCCCGCTGATCTATGGTTTTTCCGAAGACGCAGTAGCAGCAGCCAAAGTGGTTGCCGACTTTGCCAAAACCAATGACAAATTGGTTATTCGTGGCGGCGTGTATGACGGAAAAGCCTTGGACGTAAACGGCGTGAAGCAACTTGCCAGCATTCCTTCCAAGGAAGTATTGCTGTCGCAATTGTGTGGCTTGCTGATGTCGCCCATTGCGCGTACCGCAGTGGTGCTGGGCGCTTTGGCGAAGAAAAAAGGCGAAGAAGCGGCTGCCTGATAGGCATCTCGCATTCAATTACCAACTTGTTTTTAGGAACTGAAAAATGGCATTCGATAAAGACGCATTCCTGACCGCGCTGGACAGCATGTCGGTTATGGAACTGAATGAACTGGTCAAGGCAATCGAAGAGAAATTCGGCGTAAGTGCTGCAGCTATGGCTGCTCCTGCTGCTGGCGGTGCTGCCGCCGCAGGTGGCGCAGCAGCTGAAGAGAAGACCGATTTCGATCTGATTCTGGCTGACGCTGGCGCGCAAAAAGTGGGCGTGATTAAAGTGGTGCGTGAAATTACCGGTCTGGGCCTCAAAGAAGCCAAAGACTTGGTGGACGGCGCTCCCAAAACGCTCAAAGAAGGCATGCCTAAAGCTGATGCTGAAGCCGCTAAGAAGAAGCTGGAAGAAGCTGGCGCTAAAGCTGAGCTCAAGTAAATCGGCAAAGGGGGTTGATAGGCGCAGCTTGTTGAACAAAGTCTGTATTTGCTATCAGCTCCCTGCTTTTCCGGTTTACTTTCAGGCTGGTTCGACGACCAGCCTTTTGCGCTTTTCAGAGCGCACCTTCAAGTGCAGCCATGCTGTGCTTGAAAGTGTCTTCTGATCCCGATGGCGGAAGACCCTTGGTTCGGGCCGCGTGCAATGCGCGGTTGTCTGCCAATGGCTGGTAGGGGCCAGCCACCAAGCTGACCGGGCTGCGCGCACCCGGTTGCCCATTCGAGGAAAGACTAGACCGCGTACGTCTTCACCTGGAGTATTCATGTCCTACACATTCACCGAACGCAAACGCATTCGCAAGAGTTTTGGCAGCCGCGACAGCGTGCTGGATATCCCTTATTTGCTGCAAATGCAGCGCGATGCCTACACCGCCTTTTTGCAAGCGGATGTAGCGCCCAAAAAACGCCGGCCCGAAGGCTTGCAGGCAGCTTTTGAAGCAGCTTTCCCCATCGTCTCGCACAACGGTTTTGTGGAGATGAAGTTTCTGGAATACAACCTGGCCAAGCCGGCTTTTGATGTGCGTGAATGCCAAACGCGCGGTTTGACGTATGGCTCTGCGGTACGCGCGCGCGTGCAGCTCATCATTTATGACCGCGATGCGTCCACGGCGCAATCCAAAGTGGTGAAAGAAGTCAAGGAACAGGAAGTGTATATGGGCGAAGTGCCGCTCATGACCGATAAAGGCTCTTTCATCATCAACGGCACTGAGCGCGTGATTGTGAGCCAGCTGCACCGTTCGCCCGGCGTGTTTTTCGAGCATGACAAGGGCAAAACGCACTCCAGCGGCAAACTGCTGTTCAGCGCGCGCATCATCCCCTACCGCGGTTCGTGGCTGGATTTTGAGTTCGACCCGAAAGACATTCTGTACTTCCGTGTGGACCGCCGCCGCAAGATGCCCGTGACCATTCTGCTCAAGGCCATTGGCCTGACACCCGAGCAGATATTGGCGCATTTCTTCGAAAACGATCACCTGCGCCTGCAAGACAGCGGCGCGCAGCTGAAGTTTGTGCCCGAGCGCCTGAAAGGCGAAGTAGCGCGCTTTGACATTACCGACAAGCAAGGCAATGTGATCGTGGCTAAAGACAAGCGCATCACCGCCAAGCACATTCGCGATTTGGAAGCGGCCAAAACGCAAACCATCAGCGTGCCCGAAGACTTTTTGATTGGCCGCGTGCTGGCCAGCAACATCGTTGATCAAGATACGGGCGAAATCATCGCCAAGGCAAACGATGAGCTGACCGAAGCGCTGCTGAAAAAACTGCGCGAAGCGGGCGTGAAAGACATTGCCTGCATCTTCACCAATGAACTGGATCACGGCGCATACATCAGCCAGACCCTGCGCATTGACGACACGGCAGACGAAATGGCCGCGCGCGTAGCCATTTATCGCATGATGCGCCCCGGTGAACCGCCGACCGAAGACGCGGTGCAAGCTCTGTTCAACCGCCTGTTCTACAGCGAGGACAGCTACGATCTGTCGCGCGTAGGCCGCATGAAGTTCAACGCCCGCATTGGCCGCGAAGGGGCCGAAGGCGCCATGGTGCTGTCGAATGAAGACATCATGGCCGTAGTCAAGATTCTGGTGGAATTGCGCAATGGCCGTGGCGAGGTAGACGATATCGACCACTTGGGCAACCGCCGCGTGCGCTGCGTGGGCGAGCTGGCCGAAAACCAGTTCCGCATGGGCTTGGCGCGTATCGAAAAAGCGGTGAAAGAGCGTTTGGGCACGGCCGAGCAAGAGCCGCTAATGCCGCATGACCTGATCAACAGCAAGCCGATTTCTGCTGCGCTGAAAGAGTTCTTTGGCGCTTCGCAGCTGAGCCAGTTCATGGATCAGACCAACCCCTTGTCCGAAATCACGCACAAGCGCCGCGTATCGGCGCTGGGCCCAGGCGGCTTGACGCGCGAGCGTGCCGGCTTCGAGGTGCGCGACGTGCACGTGACCCACTATGGCCGCGTGTGCCCGATTGAAACGCCGGAAGGCCCGAACATCGGCCTGATCAACTCGCTGGCGCTGTATGCCCGCCTGAACGAGTACGGCTTTATCGAAACGCCGTACCGCCGCGTGGTCAATAGCCAAGTAACGAACGAAGTCGATTACTTGTCTGCCATTGAAGAAGGCAAATACATCATTGCCCAGGCCAACGCCGAGCTGGATGCCGATGGCCGTTTGGTGGGCGAGCTGGTTTCCGCCCGCGAAAAAGGCGAATCGGTGCTGGTAGACCCGGCAGAAGTGCAGTACATGGACGTATCGCCTGCGCAGATTGCCTCGGTAGCGGCGGCGCTGGTGCCCTTCTTGGAGCATGACGACGCCAACCGCGCGCTGATGGGCGCCAACATGTCGCGTCAGGCCGTGCCGGTGCTGCGCCCTGAAAAACCCTTGGTGGGCACGGGCATCGAGCGCGTAGCCGCCGTGGACTCGGGCACAGTGGTAACCGCCAAGCGCGGCGGCGTGGTAGACCATGTGGACGCCACTCGCATCGTTGTGCGCGTAAACGACAAGGAAGCCGTTGCCGGTGAAGTGGGCGTGGATATTTACAACCTCATCAAATACCAGCGCAGCAACCAAAACACCAATATTCATCAGCGCCCCATCGTCAAGCCTGGCGACCTGATTCAAAAAGGCGATGTGATTGCGGACGGCGCTTCCACCGATCTGGGCGAAATCGCCATCGGCCAAAACATGCTGATCGCCTTCATGCCCTGGAACGGCTACAACTTCGAGGACTCGATTCTGATCAGCGAACGCGTAGTGGCGGATGACCGTTACACCAGCATCCATATCGAAGAGCTGGTTGTAATGGCGCGCGATACCAAGCTGGGCGCGGAAGAGATCACACGCGATATTCCCAACCTGAGCGAAACGCAGCTGAACCGTCTGGACGAATCCGGCATTATTTATGTGGGTGCCGAAGTGCAGCCGGGCGACGTACTGGTGGGCAAGGTTACGCCCAAAGGTGAAACCACGCTCACGCCCGAAGAGAAGCTGCTGCGCGCCATCTTCGGTGAAAAAGCCAGCGATGTGAAAGACACTTCGCTGCGCGTGGAGCAAGGCTCCAGCGGCACCGTGATCGACGTGCAGGTGTTTACCCGCGAGGGCATTCAGCGCGACAAGCGTGCCCAGCAAATCATTGACGATGAGCTGAAGCGCTTCCGTCTGGATTTGAACGACCAAATGCGCATTGTGGAAGTCGATGCCATGGACCGCGTGCGCAAGCTGTTGCTGGGCAAAGTAGCCAACGGCGGTCCGAACAAGCTGGCCAAAGGCAGCAAGATCGAGGCGGCCTACCTGGACGCGCTGGACAAATACCACTGGTTCGACATTCGCCCTGCCGACGAAGCGGTGGCCGACCAGCTCGAAAGCGTGAAAAAGGCGCTGGAGCAAACCCGCCACAACTTCGATCTGGCGTTTGAAGAAAAACGCAAAAAACTCACGCAAGGCGACGAGCTGCCATCGGGCGTGCTCAAAATGGTCAAGGTCTATCTGGCTGTTAAGCGCCGCCTGCAGCCTGGCGACAAAATGGCCGGTCGCCACGGGAACAAAGGCGTGGTTTCCAAAATCGTGCCGGTGGAAGATATGCCCTACATGGCCGACGGTACGCCGTGCGACATCGTGCTCAACCCGCTGGGCGTGCCCTCGCGGATGAACGTGGGCCAGGTGCTGGAAGTGCATCTGGGCTGGGCCGCCAAAGGTATCGGCCAGCGCATTGGCGAAATGCTGCAACGCGAAGCCAAGGCTGCCGAAGTGCGCGAATATCTGGAGCAGGTCTATAACCACTCGGGCCGCAAAGAAGAGCTGAACAAGCTCAAAGACGACGAGCTGATCGCCATGGCGCACAACCTGGTAGATGGCGTGCCGTTTGCTTCGCCCGTGTTTGACGGCGCCTCTGAAGCGGAAATTCACGAAATGCTCAAGATTGCCTATTCCGACGAGAAGGTGCAGTCCAAGGGCCTGACCGAGACGCGCACGCAGGCGTACCTGTACGACGGCCGCACCGGCGAGCGTTTCGAGCGCCCAACAACCATCGGCTACATGCACTACCTCAAGCTGCACCACTTGGTGGACGACAAGATGCACGCCCGCTCGACCGGTCCGTACTCGCTCGTCACGCAGCAGCCGCTGGGCGGCAAGGCGCAGTTCGGTGGCCAGCGCTTCGGTGAGATGGAAGTGTGGGCGCTGGAAGCCTACGGCGCCGCCTACGTGCTGCAGGAAATGCTGACGGTGAAGTCCGACGACGTGCAGGGCCGTACCAAGGTGTACGAGAACATTGTGAAAGGCGAGCACGCCATCGATGCGGGCATGCCCGAATCGTTCAACGTGCTGGTGAAGGAAATCCGGTCTTTGGGGATTGATATCGAGCTGGAACGCGGCTAAAGCCCCCGGCGGGTGCGGCGCGCATGCCGCATCCGCGCAGGCCGCCAGCCATTTGGCCGTTCTTTCTTGTTGCAACCCGTTTTAGAAAAGAGTCATCATGAAATCTTTGCTCGACCTGTTCAAACAAATCAAGCCCGATGAGCACTTCGATGCCATCAAGATTGGCTTGGCCTCGCCAGAAAAAATCCGTTCCTGGTCGTATGGCGAAGTCAAAAAGCCCGAGACCATCAACTACCGTACCTTCAAGCCCGAACGCGACGGTTTGTTCTGCGCCAAGATCTTTGGCCCGATCAAAGACTACGAGTGCTTGTGCGGCAAGTACAAGCGCCTCAAGCACCGCGGCGTCATCTGCGAAAAATGCGGCGTGGAAGTGACGCAAACCAAAGTGCGCCGCGAGCGCATGGGCCACATCGACCTGGCCGCGCCGTGCGCGCACATCTGGTTCCTCAAGTCCCTGCCTAGCCGCCTGGGTCTGGTGCTGGACATGACCCTGCGCGACATCGAACGCGTGCTGTACTTTGAAGCCTATGTGGTGACCGACCCCGGCATGACTCCGCTGAAAAAATTCAGCATCATGAGCGAGGACGAGTACGACAAAAACGTGGCCGAATACGGCGACGAGTTCGTGGCCAAAATGGGGGCGGAAGGCATCAAGGAACTGCTCGAGAGCCTGGATATCGAAGCCGAAATCGAACGCCTGCGCGGCGACCTGACCGGCTCGGAGGCCAAAGTCAAGAAAAACGCCAAGCGCCTGAAAGTGCTGGAAGCGTTCAAAAAATCCGGCATCAAACCTGAGTGGATGATTATGGACGTGCTGCCCGTGCTGCCGCCCGATCTGCGCCCGCTGGTGCCGCTGGATGGTGGCCGTTTCGCCACGTCCGACCTGAACGATCTGTATCGCCGCGTGATCAACCGCAACAGTCGCCTCAAGCGCCTGCTGGAGCTGAAAGCGCCCGAAATCATTGCCCGCAACGAAAAACGCATGTTGCAAGAAGCCGTGGACAGCCTGCTGGACAACGGCCGCCGCGGCAAGGCCATGACGGGCGCCAACAAGCGTGCGCT
>CAYUAF010000084.1:0-6473 GCA_964442555.1 uncultured Allobrachymonas sp. | reverse complement strand
TCGGGCACGCGAAATGCCCGTATCGACTGAACGATGTTGCTGCGCACATTGCGCAGCGGGGTGTCGGAATACAGTGAATCAATACTCACAATAACAATGCAGCTGAAACGCTGCCTCCTCAGTTGGGAACGATTTGTTGAAAACTGGCGTAATGGTCGGCGGTGTAATAGCAAACTTCTGGCGTTACGCGCGGCCCGCCGCAAACAATGCGCCGCGCCCCACGGGAACGTGCCCGAGGCGGCGCAACGGTATATTCACGATAAAAGCCCCGCTTTTTCACAGGCAGCAAGCGTTCGCGATTGGCGAACACCGAGCCATCCTTGGAATAAGGAAATGGCCCGCCCTGAAAAATCAAACGGTACACCCGCTGCTCCAAAGCAGGCAGATCAGCCAAGGCTACTGTTGCCGCCTTTCCCTTGCCTGCTGTGGCAGATGGCCGCCGCGCAACCTCTGCCGCAGCCTGTGCCTCTGTTTGCTCTGGCCCTTTGTACGCAACGGCCTCGCCCGGTTTGCACGCCAACAGCGCCAAACACAGCGGCAACCCGCTCAATAGTGACAGCCACCACTTGCCGTAACGCCTGCCCAACCGTTGCCCGGTAACAGCTTGGGCAGAACGGCTATCGTCAGAAAACAATGTGGATTGCATGACAGCACACGGAACTGATTGCGCAGAAAAGACTTCTCACCCGCCGACATTTCAAGCTGCAACGCCTGAAACGACGAGGCATAAGTTTGCATCAAGCTGTCATGAAAATCAATAGTCAGCCTCAAAGGGCGATCGTGTTACAAGGTAATTCCGCCTTTGGACTTGCCATATTCGCAAAAGCATGGCAGTGTTGCTACGTGTGCTTACATGTACGCGCGCGCAACTTGCAAAAACTCTTTTGTCTTTGAAGCAACCCGCTCTTTTTCTCAAGAAAACGGGGGTTTTTGAGGGCTTTATTGCATATTCAGCGCCCTCTCAAGAGCGTGCCGCATGCCTTGCATGTGCGCATGCGTGCGCCCGCAGTCTCTCGCGCCAGAAAGGCGCATTACACAACAGCAAACGCGAGCCACATAGCAAAAAACCCCGAAATCGCTTGGATTTCAGGGTCTTGCTTGAACCGGCATCTGTATGGATGGATGCAGAATTTACCTGGTGCCGTCGGCGAGACTCGAACTCGCACAGCTTTCGCCACTACCCCCTCAAGATAGCGTGTCTACCAATTTCACCACGACGGCTGATTTGCAAAGGTTCAGGCCATGTGTAGCTGCATGGCCTGCCCCGTTGAATGGAGCCGTAATTGTAATCGCAATTTGCTCTTTGCAAGCAACCCTGCCCGCATCAATTACGGCTTGTGCAATCTCTTATTTCTGCGCAGACGCGGCTGGCGTGCTGCCTGGAATCAGTGCAGCAGAATCTTGGCTTGCCGCAGTAGATGCCGCACTGGCAACAGCAGCGGGAGTTGCGACGGCCGCGCCCGATGCGCCTGCGCTCGTGGCCGCAGCCGGCAACTGATCCAGCACGCTGGAGCCCGATGCATTGCCGCGGTTGCCGTAATACGCCAACACCAACGTGCTTGCAAAGAAAACCGTTGCCAAAATAGCCGTTGCACGCGACAAAAACGTGGCGTTGCCCGAAGAGCCGAACAGGCTGCCCGATGCGCCGCTGCCAAAAGTAGCCCCAGCCGTAGCGCCTTTGCCTTGTTGCATGAGGATAAGGCCGATCATGACAATCGCACAAATGATTTGCACAATCAGCAAGATGTTGAACAGAATATTCATGGAAAGAAAAAGCACGCAGCACAGGCGTGCATGTTGTTGATTAATAGTAATAAGAAAGAAAGCCGTGCATTTTACTGCGCAGCAGCAATGATTGCCAGGAAATCATCCGCCTTGAGGGAAGCGCCGCCGATCAAACCGCCGTCAATATCCGGTTGGGCCAGCAGCTGTGCGGCGTTTTGCGCGTTCATGCTGCCACCGTACAGAATGCGAATGGTGTCGGCTTTTTCTGTAGCGGCTTGCAGTTGTTTGCGCAGCACGGCGTGCACTTGCTGTGCCTGTTCGGGCGTAGCCGTGTTGCCGGTGCCGATGGCCCACACAGGCTCGTAAGCCACCACGATTTCGTGCACACAATGACCCACCAGCTGCACTACGGCTGCCAATTGGCGGCGCACGATGTAGTCCGTCATGCCTTCATCGCGCTCGCGCTGCGTTTCGCCCACGCATACGATGGGCGTAATGCCTGCTTCCAAAGCGCGTTTGGCTTTGACGGCCACGTTGGTGTCTGTTTCGGCCTGGTGCATGCGGCGCTCGCTGTGGCCCACGATGGCATAGCGCACGCCCAGTTCTTTGAGCATTTCGGCAGACACGTCGCCCGTATACGCACCGTTCAAGTGTTGCGATACGTTTTGCGAACCCAGCGCAATGGCGTCTTGCCCGGCCAACAACTCGCGCAGCTGGGGCAGATAAATGCTGGGCGGGCACACGGCTACATCACAGGCCGGAGCGCCGATGCCTGCGCGCAGCGCCTGAATCAACGCGGCATTGGCAGTCAGGTTGCCATTCATTTTCCAGTTGCCAGCAATGAATTTTTTCATGTGTCTGCTTACTCCCAAGTCAAGATGATTTTGCCGATATGCTGGCCTGATTCCATGAGGGCATGCGCCTCGGCCGCTTGCGTGGCGGCGAATGTGGCGTGCACGACGGGGCGGATTTTGCCCGCCTCCAGCCAAGGCCAAACGGTTTGGCGCAAATTGCGCGCAATCGCGGCTTTAAATGCATGCGGTTGGCTGCGCAAGGTCGTGCCCATGATGCTGATGCGCCGCATCAACACGGTGACCGCGTTGAAAGAAGCATCTTTGCCGCCTTGCACGGCGATGATGAGCAGCTTGCCATCCGTTGCCAGGCAATCGACATTGCGCGCCACATAGCTGCCCGCCACCATATCCAGCACGGCGTGCACGCCTTTGCCTTGTGTCAGGGTTTTGACCTGCTCGACAAAGTCTTGCTCGCGGTAGTTGATGGCATGATCCGCCCCCAGTTGCAGGCAAGCGGCGCACTTCTCGGCGCTGCCTGCCGTAACGATAACTTGCGCGCCCGCCGCTTTGGCCATTTGAATGGCCGTGATGCCGATGCCGCTGCTGCCGCCGTGTATCAACACGGTTTGGCCCGCTTGCAACTGCGCACGATCAAACAGATTGCTCCATACGGTAAAGCAGGTTTCCGGCAAGCCTGCGGCTTGCGTCAAACTCCAGCCCTTGGGAACAGGCAAGCAATGCGCTGCTGGTGCCGCGCAATATTGGGCGTAACCGCCGCCGCTGACCAAAGCGCATACGGCATCGCCCACGCGCAAGCCGGCCGCCTGCATGGCTTGCGGGTCGCCAGCAACGATGGTGCCTGCAACCTCCAAGCCTGGCAGGGGCGATGCACCAGGCGGGGGCGGATAGTGCCCTTTGCGTTGCACCACGTCAGGCCGGTTGATGCCGGCTGCGGCCACACGGATCAGCACCTCGCCCGCAGCCAGCGTGGGCAGGGGCAACTGCACGGGCGCAAGCACCTCCGGCCCGCCCGGCGTACTGATGGCAATGGCCTGCATGGATGCAGGCAGGCCGCTGTTTGCATCAGCACCCGCCTGTTGCCCGGCCTGCTCTGGCGTGTGGCTCGTCATGCGTTGTAGCCGTTTTCTGGCTGGTTGTCGTTGCGCTCGGCACGTGGTTCGCGCGGCTCGCGTTCGGGGCGCTCGATCAGCGCTTTCATCGACAGCTTGATGCGGCCTTTGTCATCGGCTTCCAGCGCCTTGACGCGCACGATCTGGCCTTCTTTGAGGTAGTCGCTGACTTTTTCCACGCGCTCGTGCGCAATCTGGCTGATGTGCAACAAGCCGTCTTTGCCGGGCAGCACATTCACCAAAGCGCCAAAGTCCAGAATCTTGACGACAGGGCCTTCGTACACTTTGCCGATTTCTACTTCAGCCGTGATTTCTTCAATGCGGCGACGCGCCTCAGCTGCCTTGTCGGCATCTGCGCTGGCAATGGTGATCACGCCGTCGTCTGTAATGTCGATGGTGCAGCCGGTTTCTTCGGTCAGTTGGCGAATGGTGGCACCGCCTTTACCGATGACATCGCGGATTTTCTCGGGATTCACCTTCATGGTGTACAGGCGCGGTGCGTAGGCAGAAACTTCTGCCTTGGCCTCGCCCATGGCTTCTTGCATTTTGCCCAGAATGTGCATGCGCGCTTCTTTGGCCTGTGCCAGCGCCACTTGCATGATTTCTTTAGTGATGCCTTGGATTTTGATATCCATTTGCAGGGCGGTAATGCCGTTGGTGGTGCCCGCCACTTTGAAGTCCATATCACCCAGGTGATCTTCGTCGCCCAAGATATCGGTCAGAACAGCGAAGCGGTTGTCTTCTTTGATCAGGCCCATGGCAATGCCTGCCACGTGGGCTTTCATGGGCACGCCGGCGTCCATCAGGCTCAAGCAGCCGCCGCACACCGATGCCATGGAGCTGGAGCCGTTGGATTCGGTAATTTCGCTCACCACACGCACGGTGTAGGGGAATTCGTCTTTGGATGGCAAGCAGGCCACCAGCGCGCGTTTGGCCAGGCGGCCGTGGCCGATTTCGCGGCGCTTGGTGCTGCCCATGCGTCCCACTTCGCCCGTAGCGAACGGTGGCATGTTGTAGTGGAACAGGAAGCGGTCTTCAAACTCGCCAGACAGCGCGTCGATTTTTTGCGCGTCGCGCTCGGTGCCCAAAGTCGTTACCACCAGCGCTTGGGTTTCGCCACGTGTGAACAGGGCGGAGCCGTGGGTGCGGGGCAGCACGCCGTTGCGGATTTCGATGGGGCGCACGGTGCGGGTGTCGCGACCGTCAATGCGCGGCTCGCCAGCCAGAATCTGGCTGCGCACAATGCGTGCTTCGATTTCAAACAGCAGGTTATCGACTTTGACTTCGTCAAACTCCACGCCTTGCGCGGTCAGATCGGCTTTAACGGCTGCATTGGCTTCGCGCAGAGCTTGCGTGCGCGCTTGCTTGCTGTGGATTTGGTAGGCAGCGCGCAGTTTGTCTTCTGCCAGCGCGGTGACTTTGCTGATAAATGCTTCGTCTTTAGGCTCTGGCGCCCAAGTGCCGTCTTGCTCCCACAGGGGTTTGCCGGCATCGCGAATCAGGTCGTGAATGGCGTTGATGGCGATTTTGCCTTGCTCGTGGCCAAACACCACGGCGCCCAGCATCACGTCTTCGCTGAGCTGCTCGGCTTCAGATTCCACCATCAGCACGGCCGCTTCAGTGCCTGCCACAACCAAATCCAACTGGCTGTTTTTGCGCGCGGTTTGACCGGGGTTGAGCACATATTCGCCGTTGATATAGCCCACGCGCGCAGCGCCAATGGGACCATGGAAGGGAATGCCCGACACGCCCAGCGCTGCGCTCACCGCGATCATGGAGGCGATGTCGGCATCCACTTCAGGGTTGAGCGAGAGGGTGTGCACTACCACGTGCACTTCGTTGTAGAACCCTTCGGGGAACAACGGGCGAATGGGGCGGTCAATCAGACGGCTGGTGAGTGTTTCCAGCTCGCTGGGTTTGGCTTCACGTTTGAAGAAGTTGCCCGGAATGCGGCCTGCGGCATAGGTTTTTTCGATGTAATCAACGGTCAGCGGGAAGAAATCTTGCCCGGGCTTGGCCGATTTGCTGGCCACAACGGTTGCCAGCACCACGGTGCCGTCCATATCCAGCACGACTGCGCCGGTGGATTGGCGGGCGATTTCGCCGGTTTCCATGCGCACCGTATGTTGGCCCCATTGGAAGGTTTTGGTGATTTTGTTGAACATCGTCATGATGTTTATCTCCTGTAAACAAAAAATCAATGGAGAACTCCGCAGCACACGATGCCATTCCAGCAGCCCGCTGCCACCAAGCAGGCTCCTGGAATGACATAGCTTATCGCGCTGGCAATGGCGTTCTCCCGCGGGTTAAAAACAAAAGCGCCTGAGGGCGTATTCACACTCAGGCGCTCGAACGTTCAGGCATGCTTACTTGCGCAGGCCCAGCTTGGCAATCAGCGCCAGGTAACGGTTGGCGTCTTTGGACTTGAGGTAGTCCAGCAGCTTGCGACGGCGACTCACCATGCGCAGCAGGCCGCGGCGACCGTGGTGGTCTTTGGCATGCTGTTTGAAGTGAGGCATCAACTCGTTGATGCGTGCTGTCAGCAGGGCAACCTGTACTTCGGGGCTGCCAGTGTCGTTGGCAGCGCGGGCGTTGTCTTTGACAACGGCGGCTTTGTTCTCTTTAGAGATCATTTTTCAGTCCTTGTTCCAAATGGTTTGACTTGCGTGGCGCGCCGGAACTACCCGCCACGTGCGTTTGCAACATGCAAAACCCGCTGATTATAGTGCAGAAGCCAACTGTGCAATATGCCCCCATCCGGTCACTGTTTTTCACGGTCTCAATTGTTTTCAGCTCAGCAACATGGCATCGCAGGAGAGGGCTT
>CAYUAF010000083.1:0-6476 GCA_964442555.1 uncultured Allobrachymonas sp. | reverse complement strand
TCCACTACGATGGATTCTCGCTGTCAAATTCCACACGAAACGACGAGGAACCATACACAGCCACCCGAAAGTAACACGCGCGCTTCTTGCCCAAAGTAATTTCTGTTCGATTTATTCTTTAACTGCTCTTTCTTTGCCGCACTTTTTGCTGCAATTGCTGCCAGACGTGGGGCGCAACAAATTCATCCACTTTGCCGCCCAGCAAGGCGATTTCGCGCACGAAGGTGCCGCTGATGAATTGGTATTGGTCGCTTGGCGTTAAAAAGACCGTTTCCACATCGGGCATGAGGCGGCGGTTCATGCCCGCAAGCTGAAATTCGTAATCAAAATCGCTCACGGCCCGCAGGCCCCGCACCATGGCCTTGGCCTGATTTTGCACGATAAAGTCGCGCACCAAGCCGCGATAGCTTTTTACGCTCACATTGCCGAACTTGCTCATGGACTCTTCGGCCATGGCAATGCGTTCGGCCAAGCTGAACAAAGGTTTTTTGTGGTGCCCCTCGGCTACAGCCACGATCAGATGATCAAACAGCTGTGCGGCACGCCGCGCCACATCTTCATGCCCCAGGGTGATGGGGTCGAAAGTGCCCGGATACACAGCTACCACGCGGGTTTTGCCGTGTTCGCCGGTGCTTTGACCGTTTGCATTTTGTTCGCCTGGGGCGCAAGAGGTATTCATGCTTCAACTCCTTGTTCCGTAGGCTGTGGCAAGCGCCGCAGCAGATGTGCGTGTACGGTACCTGCTTTGAGGTAACGCCAACGCTCCCAGCCCAGTTGCGCCAATTCTTCGGGCGTCCACTCACGCCCTGATTCCAGATACACGCGCCCGTCTGCCACCAGCAATACACTGGCCCAATGCAGCACTTCTTGATAGGCTTGGGTTGAAAAGCCGGTGTAGGGCGGGTCGAAAAACAGCACATCCACACTGCCGGGCGCTTGCTCGGCTTGCCGGCGCAAATACTGCAAGCCATCGCCTGCAACGATTTGCACGGTTTGGGCATCCAGCTGCTTGCGCATGGCATGCAGGTGCTGCACAACCGCCGGATGCTGCTCTACCAGCGTGGCACGCGCCGCACCGCGAGAGGCCGCCTCAAAGCCCAAAGCACCGGTGCCCGCGCACAGGTCGATGCAGCGCCAGCCGCTCAAGTCCTGCCCTAGCCAGTTGAACAGAGTTTCGCGCACCCGGTCTGCCGTGGGGCGCAAGCCCGCAGGCGCGGCAGGCCCCGATGCCACGGGCAGCTGGCGCCGCCGCCACTGCCCGCCGATGATGCGCACAAACCCCGGCGTTGCTGGGGCATGATATTTTTTGGCCGATTGGGCAAGCTTGGCGGATGAGCCTGCTTGTTTCGCCTTGGCGGGTGACGCTGCGCCTGCCGACCGCCCCGGAGCCCGGGCTGGATAAGGCGGCGCATGCAACTGCCATTCTGTTTTGGACAATGCCGAACGCCCCATGCCCTGCGCCTTTCGCCCGATCAAGAGAACAAGCGCCGCGCCAAGACCGAGCCGGCATGAAAGTCGCGTTGCGCCAGCAGCAGGTACAGGTCTTCCACGTCTTTGCCAATGCCTTCCATGGCAACGCTGTCGATGCGGTAGCCGTTTCCGTCGATAACGGTGCCTTCCATTTTCTTGGCCAGCTCTTGTGCCAGTTCACACATACGCTGAAAAGGCTGTTGCTCGGCGGGTACTTGCGGTATATCGAGGCACAGCAGCACTTCGCGCACAACGGCCTGCTCCACATCTTCGGCCAAAGCCGCCTGGGTATCGAATTCCAGGCTCAAAAGCGCAGGCTCGCCCACGTTAGGAGACGGCAGTACCAGCCGCCCGGGCAGCGCCCCGGCCACAAAGCCGTAACCGGCTGCCACTTGGTGCAGGTAGCCCGTGCTCCAGGCCGCACCGCGTGCGCGCAGCACAAAGCTCAGGCGCGCATCGTTGGCGCTGGCGAACTGATCCAGCTCGCGTGCGCGGGCGACTTCTTCGATCATGTCCGGGAAATGGGGCGTGCCATTGACCGCATCGGCAAATGCCTGCGCCTTGAGCGTGAATTCGGAAAAACCAATGTCATTCAAAGCGCCCGAACGGTTGGCCAGCTGCACGCCGGCCTGAAACGCATCGTATTGCTGCCCGGCTTGCGGGGGCTCCCATTCTTGGGTGTTGGTGTTGCGCCCTTCTACCGCAAAGGGCTTGTCGCCCACGCGGCGCGAGGACGGCAGGGCTGCCAAGGCCGCTTCGCCGCTGACTATCGTGCCGGCATCCAGCTCGATATGGGCAATGGCGTCGATGAGCGAATCCAGCGGTTTTTTACCCGCCGTCTGGATGGAAGGCAGGCCTTGCGTGGCCAGATCGGCCAGGTCAATGGGGCGCAGGGCTTGCGCTTCGTGTTGCGCCGTGTCTGTCGGGTCAAGCGCCGCATGCGCATGCGCGGCATCGCCGCCCATGGCGTCTGCCGCCAGTGGCGCAGCTTCGGCATCTGGGGCGGATGCGGGATCAGGCTCTGCTTTGCGGGGCTGGTTTTTGCGTGCCTCCCACAGGCTGTGCGCGACCAGCCCTGCCAGTACTGCGCCGCCAGCAACAGCCAAACCAAGTTGCAGAGATGTACTCATGAAAACTCTTGTGAAGAAGAAAGATGAAAAAACACGTTCACTTTACATTGCCGCAGTATATGGCTTGCCAGCCCGGCCCAGAGCATGACATGGCATTTCGATCACATGATATGCAGTACCCAAAGGCAAAGCCAATGGCTCGGCCTACTCGCATGGCTATTTGTCCCGCCGCAAAGAGCGGATCATTTTTACAAATACCAACAGACAGGCGCCGAACAGAACCGCCGCTATAGCGCCCATCACACGCTTTTCTGTTGTTGGGGCGGCAAGCGCCATCCATACGCCCAGCAAAACAAATAAGCTAGAGCTAACTGCCAACGCATACAAAGACCGTTTGCCGTGCCCTTGGGCTGAATTGGCAAGGCTTTCGCGCATGGTTATGGCTTCAGCGGCGGTGGCAAAGCCCCGCGTCAAGCGCCTAGACTGGATATAAAAACACCCGACACCAACAACCCCGACAACACACATTTGCCAAGGCTCGAAAAAAACCGCTGCACAAACAATGAGCGGGAACATGCCCATGTAAAACGCTTTGATGAATTTTCTGAGCTTGCGCTCGTGCGCTTCATCGGGGATGACAAGCCCTTTGCCCATTACTCCCCAAGGGTAGTAGGCCACTTTGCCGTCTTCTGTTTTTTTGAATGCGGCATTGACCAATCCATCAAAGTAGCCCATTTTTTCCTCTTATCTGCCAGCCTTGCATGCTGGCGTCGCCATCCGCATTCATTGGCGCATGGCGCAAATAATGTAAACGCCGCGCCCAACCATCGGGTATCGCCACCCTCACGTTTGCGCCATGTGCACGGCGGCTTCCATATCCACTGCCACCACGCGCGAAACGCCCTGCTCTTGCATGGTGACGCCAATGAGCTGCTCGGCCATTTCCATGGTGATTTTGTTGTGGCTGATGAACAGGAACTGGGTGTCGCTGCTCATGCGGCTCACCAGCTTGGCATAGCGCTCGGTGTTGGCGTCGTCCAGCGGCGCATCCACCTCGTCCAGCAAGCAAAATGGCGCCGGGTTGAGCTGGAAGATGGCAAATACCAGCGCGATGGCCGTAAGCGCCTTTTCGCCGCCCGAGAGCAAGTGAATGGTCTGGTTCTTTTTGCCCGGCGGCTGCGCCATGACCTGCACACCTGCGTCCAGGATTTCTTCCCCCGTCATGATGAGTTTGGCCTGCCCGCCGCCAAACAGTTCGGGGAACATGCTGCTGAAGTGCCCATTGACTGTTTCGAAGGTGCTGCCCAGCAGTTCGCGCGTTTCGGCGTCGATTTTGCGAATGGCGTCTTCGAGCGTAACGATGGCCTCCTTCAAGTCGGCTGATTGCGAATCCAGAAAGCCCTTGCGCTCGCGTGCCGCGTTCAGCTCCTGCATGGCGGCCAGGTTCACGGCCCCCAATGCGGCAATTTCGCGCTGGATGCGGTCAATTTCGCCCTGCAAGCCGACGAGTTTGACGCCTTCATCCACAATGCTTTGGGCCAATGCGGCTTCGTCCACCTCGGCTTCGGCCAGTGATTGCGTGTATTGTTCCACGCCGATGCTGGCGGCCTGCTCTTTCAATTGCAGCTCGGTGATGCGGCTGCGCAGCGGCTCCAGCTCGCGCTCCAGGCTCATGCGGCGCTCGTCGCTGGCGCGCAGTTTGCTGGTGAGGTCTTCGTAGCTGCTGCGCTGGGCGGCCAGTTGCTGCTCGCGCTCGAGCTTGCGGCTCAAGGCTTCTTGCAGGCCGTTTTGTGCGGTAGCGGCGGTGAGTATTTCCAGGTCTTTGCGGCCTTGCTCTTGTTCGGCTGCCAGGGTTTGCAATTGCTGCTCGGCTCCGGCAATGGTGCGTTGCAGTTCGGCCAGGCGCGCTTGCAGGCTGCGCCGCGCAAAGTCGACTTCTTGCATTTGGCGCTCCAGCGTGCGGTGTTGCTCGCGGTGGGCGTGGAGCTTGCGTTCGGCCTCCAGCACGGCCTCGTCGTAACGGGCGTGTTGCTCTTGCGCTTCGGCCAAGGCCATGTCCAGCTCTTCAAAGCGCGATTCGGCGGTGACGCGGCGCTCTTGCAAGTCTTGCAGCAGCGCGTCGATTTCGGCTAGGTCGGAGCCGATTTGGTCGCTGCGCGCGCGGGCCTGCTCGGCCTGTTGCGTCAGGCGCATCAGCTCCACTTGCAGAGTGTGGTGGCTGGCTTGGCAACTGCCGGCTTCGCTGCGCGCTTTGCTCAGGCGCTGGCTGGCGTCGGCGTAGCTGCTTTCGGCACGCGCCAGGCGGTTGCGGCAGTCTTCATGAATCAACTGCTGCGCACGCAGGGATTTTTCGAGGTTTTCAATCTCTTGCGCACGCGCCAAAAGGCCGGCCTGCTCGCTGTCTTGCGCGTAAAAGTCCACGCTGTGCCGCGTAACGGCGTGGCCGCTTTGCACGTAGATGGCCTCGCCCGGTTGCAGTTGGCTGCGCTGCACCAGCGCTTCTTCCAGCGAAGCGGCGGTGTAGCAGCCGTGCAGCCAGTCCGTTAGCAAGGCTTTGAGGCCCGCATCGTGCAGTTGCAGCAAGTCCACCATGTGCGGCAGCGCCTTGCCTGCATCGGGGGCGGCGGCTAGCGGGGTGACGTAAAAGCTCAGCTTGGCCGGCGGCGCATCGCTGGCAAAGGCGCGCACAGTTTCGAGCCTGCCCACTTCCAGCGCGGACATGCGCTCGCGCAAGGCGGCTTCCAGCGCGTTTTCCCAGCCTTTTTGCACTTGCAGGCGCGTCCACAGCTCTTGCATGTCTGCCAGGCCGTGTTTTTGCAACCAGGGGTTGAGTTTGCCGTCGGTGCGTACTTTTTCTTGCAGGGCTTTGAGCGCTTCCAGCCGCGCGGCCAAGTCGGCCTGTTTGCGGGTTTCGTCATTCAACGCTTGCTGCGCTTGGCTGCGCTGCTCGTCCAGTTGGGGCACCAGTTCCTGCAATTCATTGACGCGGGCTTGCAGCATTTCAAGCTGCTCGCTGCTGCCGGCCAGTTGCGTTTGCATGTGCGAAAGTTGCGCGGCCTCAGGCGCGGCCAGGGTGTTGCGGTCGGCTTGCAGGCGCTCGCGCCGCTGGTTTTGCTGGCGCATTTGCTCGTCGATGCTGCGCTGTTCGGCCGCCAGCACCTGTATTTGCTGCTGCACTTGCACAACGCTGCTGCGCTGTTCGTTGGCTTGCTGCTGGGCTTGGCGCATGGCGTCTTCCAGCGCGGGTTGTTGCTGTGCTTGCTCTTGCAGCTGGGCTTCGAGTATGGCGTGCTGTTCTTCAAGCTCCACATCGCGCGCGGCCTGGTTTTCGATTTCCTGCTGCGCTTCGTGCTGGCGCTCTTGCCAGTGGCGGCTTTGCTCGGCCAGTTGCACCAGGCGTTGTTCGGCGCGTTGGCGGTTTTCAACTACGAAGCGGATTTCGGCTTCGAGTTTGCCCACTTCGGCGGTGACTTCGTACAGCAGCCCCTGCGCCAGATTGACCTGGTCGCCTGCGGCGTAATGCGCCTGGCGGATGGTTTCCAGCTCGGCTTCGGTGTGGCGCACGTCTGCCATGCGGCTTTCCAGGTCGGTGCGGGCTTTTTCAACGGCCACGCGCACTTGCTCCTGGTCTGCCATGGCATCTGCCCGCTTGAGGTACCACAGCTGGTGCAGGCGGCGCGAGCCAGTGTCTTGCAGGTTCTGGTATTTTTGTGCGACTTCGGCCTGCTGCTCGAGCTTTTCGAGGTTGGCGTTCAGCTCGCGCAAAATGTCTTCTACCCGCGTGAGGTTTTCATTGGTGTCGGCCAGGCGGTTTTCGGTTTCGCGGCGGCGCTCTTTGTATTTGCTCACGCCTGCGGCTTCTTCGAGAAACAGGCGCAGTTCTTCGGGGCGGCTTTCGATGATGCGGCTGATGGTGCCCTGCCCGATGATGGCGTA
>CAYUAF010000082.1:0-6522 GCA_964442555.1 uncultured Allobrachymonas sp. | reverse complement strand
GCAGCAAATACCGCCCATATCCATTTTTGAGCAGCGGTTGCGCCAGCCGTTCCAGCTGCGCATCATCAATAAATCCGTTGCGCCAGGCGATTTCTTCGGGGCAGGCGATTTTGAGGCCTTGGCGGTGTTCTAGCGTGGCGATGAATTGGCCGGCTTCCAGCAGGCTTTCGTGCGTGCCCGTATCTAGCCAGGCGTAGCCGCGCTGCATGATTTGTACGTGGAGCCGGCCTTGTTCCAGATAAGTTTGGTTCACGCTGGTGATTTCCAGCTCGCCGCGTGCGCTGGGCTTGACGGCTTTGGCAATGTCCACCACTTGTTGGTCGTAAAAATACAGGCCGGTGACGGCGTAGTGCGATTTGGGCTGCGCGGGCTTTTCTTCGATGCTGATGGCTTTGCCCGCCTTGTCGAATTCGACTACGCCGTAGCGCTCCGGATCTTGCACGTGGTAGGCAAAGACGCTGGCGCCGTTGGCGCGGGCATCCGCCTGTTTGAGCAGCACGGCAAAGTCGTGCCCGTAGTAGATGTTGTCGCCCAGCACCAGGGCGCTGGGGCTGTTGCCGATGAAGTGTTCGCCAATGATGAAGGCTTGCGCCAGCCCGTCGGGGCTGGGCTGCACGGCGTATTGCAGGTTCATGCCCCATTGGCTGCCATCGCCCAGCAGTTGCTGGAAGCGCGGTGTGTCTTGCGGCATGCTGATAATGAGCACGTCGCGAATGCCCGCCAGCATCAGGGTGCTCAAGGGGTAGTAGATCATGGGCTTGTCGTACACCGGCAGCAGCTGTTTGCTGATGGCCAGTGTGGCGGGGTGCAGGCGCGTGCCTGATCCGCCCGCCAGGATGATGCCCTTGCGCGATGTGGTCATGGTGTGTGTCCTTCCAGAATTTCGTTCAGCATGCGGTCAACGCCTGTTTGCCAGTGGGGCAAGGCAAGGCCGAATGTGTTTTGCAGCTTGTGCGTGTCCAGGCGCGAATTGTGCGGGCGCTGCGCGGGCGTGGGGAAAGCGGATGTCGCCACCGGCTGGATGGCAGAGGCCGCGACCCGAATAGGCAGGCCGGCCTGCCGCGCACGCTCCAACACATGGCTGGCGTAGCCGTGCCAGGTGGTTTCGCCACCGGCCACCAGGTGGTAAAGCCCGGCGCAAGCGGCATCGCGCATCAAATGGCGGATGGCATGCGCCGTTACGTCTGCCAGCAGCTCGGCCCCTGTGGGCGCGCCGTGCTGGTCGTTGATGATGCTGAGCGCATCGCGCTCCTGCCCCAGTTTGAGCATGGTTTTGGCAAAGTTGGCGCCGCGCGCCGCGTACACCCAGCTGGTGCGAAAGATCAGGTGGCGCGCGCAGTGTTGTTGCACCAGCTGCTCGCCTTCGAGTTTGGTTTGCCCGTACACGTTGAGCGGCGCGGGCGTGTCGGTTTCCAACCAGGGGCACGTGCCGCTGCCGTCAAACACGTAGTCGGTGGAGTAATGCACCAAGGCTGCGCCTATGCGCTCGGCTTCTTCGGCCAGCACGCCAACGGATGTGGCATTGAGTGCGCGCGCCAGTTCCGGCTCGCTTTCGGCCTTGTCTACCGCCGTGTGTGCGGCGGCATTGACGATGACGTCGGGCCGCACGCGTTGCACGGTTTCGCGCAAGGCCTCGGGGCGGCTGAAGTCGCCTTGCAGCGCCACGCCATCTATAGCGGGGTTGTTCTCGGCGCGAAAGTCCAACGCGATCAACTCGCCTAACGGGGCCAGGCTGCGTTGCAGTTCCCAGCCGACTTGCCCGTTTTTGCCAAACAGCAGAATTTTCATGGTGTGTTGCCTTGCCGTGTTTTACCCAGCCAGCGCGCGGCGGCTTGCTGGCATTTACTGATATTGCTTATTGACCCAATCGCGATACGCGCCGCTTTGCACATTGGCGACCCACTGGGGGTTGTCCAGATACCACTGCACGGTTTTGGCGATGCCGGTCTCAAACGTTTCGGCAGGCTTCCAGCCCAGCTCACGCTCCAGCTTGCGGGCGTCGATGGCGTAGCGGCGGTCGTGGCCGGGACGGTCTTTGACGTAAGTGATTTGCTCGGCATAGCTTTTGCCGTCGGCGCGGGGGCGCTTCTCGTCCAGAATGGCGCAAATGCGCTGCACGATTTCGATATTGGGCTTTTCGTTCCAGCCGCCTACGTTGTAGGTTTCGCCCAGCTTGCCGGCCTCAAGCACGCGGCGGATGGCGCTGCAATGGTCTTTGACATACAGCCAGTCGCGTATCTGCATGCCGTCGCCATATACCGGCAGCGGCTTGCCCGCCAAGGCATTGACGATCATGAGCGGGATCAGCTTTTCCGGGAAATGGTATGGCCCGTAGTTGTTGCTGCAATTGGTGGTAAGCACGGGCAGGCCGTAGGTGTGGTGGTAGGCGCGCACCAAGTGGTCGCTGGCGGCCTTGCTGGCGCTGTAGGGGCTGTTGGGTTCGTAGGGGTGCTGCTCGGTAAAGGCAGGGGCGTCAGGCGCCAGGCTGCCGTATACCTCGTCTGTTGATACGTGCAAAAAGCGGAAGGCCGCTTGATCGGCCGCGTTCAACTGCGCATGGTAGGCACGCGCAGATTCCAGCAGATGGAAGGTGCCCACGATATTGGTTTGGATGAAGTCTTCCGGCCCGTGAATGGAGCGGTCCACATGGCTTTCTGCCGCAAAGTGAATGATGGCGCGCGGCTTGTGTTGGGCCAGCAAGCTGTCTACCAACGCCTTGTCGCCGATATCGCCTTGCACAAAGATGTGCCCGGGGTGCTTGTTGAGCGAAGCCAGCGTTTCCAGATTGCCTGCGTACGTCAATTTGTCGAGATTGACCACAGGCTCGTCGCTCTGCGCCAGCCAGTCGAGTACAAAATTACCGCCGATAAAGCCGGCGCCGCCTGTTACTAAAATCATTGTTTACTTGCCTCAAAATGCATTATTTGCACGCATTTGCCGCCATGCATATAACAAATATGCGTCCGGCAAGCCGGTGCCATTTGCATGGTTTTTATCAGAGCTTGCGCACATCTGCCGGATAATTCAGCCATTCTAACGGGCCCATACAAACGCCCGTATCAATTTGCACATCCACACCGTGACGATTCCTGCTTTTTCCCCCAACACTCCCATCGCCATCATCGGGCTTGGTTATGTCGGCCTGCCTTTGGCTGTTGCCTTTGGCGGCGTGCGCCCGGTAGTCGGGTTTGATATCAACCGCACCCGCATTGCCCAGCTGCAAGCCGGGCACGACAGCACGTTGGAAGTGGAAACCGCCCAGCTGCAAGCGGCCAGCCAGCTACGCTTTAGCAGCGATGCGCACGATCTGCGCGATTGCCGGATTTTCATCGTGACCGTGCCCACGCCGGTAGATGAGGCCAACCACCCCGATCTGACCCCGCTGATCAAGGCCAGCGAAACCGTGGGCCGCGCGCTCAAGCCGGGCGATGTCGTGATTTACGAATCCACCGTGTACCCTGGCGCGACCGAAGAAGTCTGCGTGCCGGTGCTGGAGCAAACATCGGGCCTGCGTTACATCCACAGCGGCAACGAAGACCAAGCCGACCCCGCGCAAGGCTTTTACTGCGGCTACAGCCCCGAGCGCATCAACCCCGGCGACAAGGTCAATACGCTGACCAAAGTGCGCAAAATCACCAGCGGCAGCACGCCCGCCATCGCCCAGGCGGTAGATGCGCTATACGCCAGCATCGTGACGGCGGGCACGTATCCGGCCAGTTCCATCCGCGTGGCCGAAGCGGCCAAGGTGATTGAAAACACCCAACGCGACTTGAACATTGCCTTTGTCAATGAACTGTCGGTGCTGTTTGCACGGCTGGGCATCGATACGCTTGAAGTGCTCGAGGCCGCCGGCAGCAAATGGAACTTTCTGCCCTTCCGCCCCGGCCTGGTGGGCGGGCACTGCATTGGCGTAGACCCGTACTACCTCACCTACAAGGCGCAAATGGTGGGCTACAACCCGCAAGTCATTCTGGCGGGGCGGCGCATCAACGACAACATGGGCCGCTACGCCGCGCGCAACACCATCAAGCTGATGCTGCGCCAGGGCATGGACGCCCCGCGCTGCAAGGTGGGCATTCTGGGCATGACGTTCAAAGAAAACTGCCCCGACATCCGCAACAGCAAAGTGATCGACATGGTGCGCGAATTCCAGAGCTGGGGCATGCAGGTTGTAGTGAGCGACCCGATCGCCGACGCCGACGAGGTGCAGCGCGAATACGGCATTACCCTGCAAACCATCGACGCCCACAACCCCGTGGATGTGCTGGTAGTGGCCGTGGGGCACCACGCCTACCGTGCGCTCACGCCCGCGCAGCTCAAATCCTATACGCGCGGCGCACAGCCCATTCTGGCCGACATCAAAAGCCTGTACGACCGGCATGCAGCAGCTGCGGCAGGATTTACCGTATTTCGGTTGTGATCCACCCAGCTAGCCTGCAACGCCCTTTCAGCCGTGTGAAGCATCTGTAGCAACAGCGCCAGGCCGCTCGCCCAGTTTGCGGCGCACATCTTCCTGATAGGTACGCATATAGCCCGCCAAATCCATGCAGCACCAGCCCATGATGCGCATGAACGTCCCATCAAACACGATGATGTGCTCGGTTGCGGTGTAACGTGTGCGCCCGCCGGGCAATGGCTCGAAACGGGCTTGCCAACGACCGCTGAAGCCTTCTCCCTGCATGGTCAACGCATAAAACGAAGGGGGCTCTTTCGCTTGCGTCGTAAAGCGGATCGTGCGGCCTTGGCTACGTTCTTCCCAAACCTCCCAGCCGTGTTCATCCGTTTCCAGAATGCGCAAATCGTCCAGTGACGTGCGATAACGCCAATCGCGGTTATTGCTGACCACGGCAAAAACCGTTCCGGGCTGTGCCTGAAATACCGTTTGCAAAGTTTGCGTTTGCTCGGAAGGTGCCAGCCAAACCGCAATCCCTAAAGCCAGCGCCAGCCCAGCGCTCACCGCAATTAACAGCACTTTGAAAGGAAACATGCCTCCTCCGTCAAGCGCAAACATGCCTTTGCCTGCTGGCGTTGATCTGCGGTCTCGCTCTATATCTATATAAGAGTTGTCCAAAACCGCGTCCATGCAGCATCAGCGCTGCACCCACGGCAGGCCCCGGCAGCGCCAGCCGTTGCATGTGCCGCGCTGCTGGTTTTCGTCCAACGCGCCTTCAAACCCTTCAAGAATGTTGTAGCAATGCTCCAGCCCCAGCTCTGTCGCGCGTCTGGCGGCGGCAATGGAGCGCACGCCGCTGCGGCACAAAAACAGCAGCTTTTTGCCCGCATGGTAGGCCGCGACCGACCGGATGGCCGCATCAAACTCCGCATTGGGCTGCATGCCCGGCCAGTGCACCCAGCTCAAGCCGACCGAGCCGGGCACCGTGCCCACCCAGGTGCGCTCGGCATCGGTGCGCACATCCACAATCACGGCCTCGCCGCTTTGCTGCCAGGCAAACGCCTGTTCGGGCGTGATGTGATCGACATCGTCTGCATCGTCATGGGGCATGTTCATCAAAAGTTCTCCTGTTTCGGCGGCGCGTGTATGTGCATGCGCAAGGCATGTGTCGGAATATGGCCGCCATTCTGCCGGCAAGCCGTTGCGCGCTCCGCACTGGCGGGCGCAATTCCCACAGCGCGCAAGTGGAAAGCAGCCTGCCAAACGGCGCAAAAAGTCACGCACGCCTGCGCCCGTTTGGCGTTTGGCTCCGGACGCTTCTTCATAAAAAAGCGGGCAGCCCCTTATACTATGGGGATACATGATTCACTGCGGCGGTAGCGATGCCGCCGCGCACTTTGAGAAGGCTGCGGCCAAGCTTTTTTCACACGAAAGGACTAGTATGTTTCCTGAATATCGCGACCTGATTTCCCGCCTCAAGACTGAAGACCGCCATTTCGAGCGCCTGTTCAACGAGCACAACGATCTGGACGAAAAAATCACCGAGCTTGAAAAACATATTTCTCCCGTTGGTGAAGTGGAAATCGAAACCCTGAAGAAGAAAAAACTGGCGCTCAAAGACGAGATTTACCAGATTCTGCTGAAGGCATCCAAATAATCGCATCATCTGCACGCACATATTCGCGCCATGTGACTAAATATGTCGCCACTCAACAAAAAGGGCCAAATGGCCCTTTTTGTTTGCCTGCGGCCTGCTGTTACGCGCTTTGCCACGCAAACACAATCAGCATGCGCCGCTTGCCATGCACTGTTTGGGGTCACCTTGCCGCTATCCAAGGTAATCGCGCGAAAGCCAAGAAGTGTTCACTTACATGCCTGCGCTGGGGCGCATACTTTTCCCGATCATCAAGGATGATAATTTTCAGATTATTCCAAAGGCAGAACACAACATTCGCCAGCCTGCCGGATGTTGGCTTTTAAAAAATGGAATATTTGGATTACCCAAATATAGAAGATAGAACGCAGACCGCATGACTTTTGGATTTGCGGATTTTGATTCGTTTGGGCGACCAAAATTGGCTCTATGCCGTTTTGTGTGGAACTTGACAACCTCAAAGACACCGATGCAC
>CAYUAF010000081.1:2293-6933 GCA_964442555.1 uncultured Allobrachymonas sp. | reverse complement strand
TGAGAGCGGTTCATTATTTCCCGATCGGGAAGCAAAGGCCCGAATCATGCCCTAAACACACCGAACATTCCCGATCGGGAAATATCTCTTGCACTTAGTCCGGTTGTGCCCGATAATTTCCCGAACGGGAAACTGAGAACGCCATGACATCCATTCGATCACCTCAACAAATCGGCGATGCACTGCGTGCCGCTCGCAAGCAGCTCGGGCTGACCCAGCCCCAGCTGGCGCTAGCGGCTGGGGTGGGAGTGCGCTTCATTGTCGACCTTGAAGCAGGCAAGCCCACCTTGCGACTGGAAAACATACTGCGGGTCATTGATGCCCTGGGCGGTGAAATCCATTTGAGCGGATTGCCATCAGTTGCGTCCGACGTTCAACGAGAGGATGACGACCATGGCGCATGAGTTGGAAGTCTGGCTTTTCGCAGATCGTGTCGGCACGTTGGCGCTGGTCGATGGGCGGCTAAACTTTTGCTACGCACCCGGTTGGCTGTCACACAAAGACGCCGTTGCCTTGTCCGCCTCGCTGCCCCTGCAAGCGGAGCCGTTCGACGATCGCAAAACGCGTCCCTTCTTTGCGGGTCTTCTACCCGAAGGGCAAATGCGCCGCCTGATTGCGCAGCAATTTCAGGTGTCTGGCCAGAATGACTTTGCGCTGCTGGACCACATCGGTGGCGAATGCGCCGGAGCCGTGACGTTCCTTGAGCCGGGGCAGGCTTTGCCTGTGTCGACCCGCACCGATGACGTTCAATGGCTGAGCGACGACGAAGTCGTTGCCATCCTGGATGAATTGCCGCGTCGCCCCATGCTGGCAGGCAAAGACGGCTTGCGGCTTTCCTTGGCTGGTGCCCAAGACAAGCTGCCAGTGGTTTTCGATGGTACGCGCATCGGACTGCCCCTCAACGGCACGCCGAGCTCTCACATCCTGAAGCCGCCTATTCACGCCGTTGAAGACAGCGTGATCAACGAAGGATTTTGCATGGCACTGGCTGAGGCCATGCAGCTCAAGCCAGCGAAATCGAAAGTTCACTTTGTGCTGGATCGCTCGTTTCTGCTGGTTGAACGCTACGACCGACTGATTGATGCCCAGGGGCAGCGGCAACGGCTTCATCAAGAGGACTTTTGCCAGGCACTGGGCGTGGTGCCCGAAATGAAGTACCAGAATGAAGGTGGACCGGATCTGGTCCAGTGTTTTGATCTGGTGCGCAGTGCGACGCGCCCCAGTGCACCGCAAGTCCTGCGACTGCTCGACTACGTGATCTTCAATGCGCTGATTGGCAATCATGATGCGCATGCCAAGAATTTCTCTCTGCTGTACTCAGGCAAGGCACCCGTTCTGGCACCGTTCTACGACACGCTGTCGACGGCGGTGTATCCAACCCTGACGCAGAAGATGGCGATGAAAATCGGCAGCAAGTACAAGTTCAGCGAAGTGCAGGCGCGGCACTGGGAGCAGTTCGCCGAAGGCGTGGGCTTCACCAAGGCGCAGGCCAAACGGCGCATTCTGGAATTGGCAAAGTTACTGCCAGCGACGGCGCGCAAGCTCCAGTCTGACCCCGGACAAAGTTTTGCTGGCAATGTCGTGGTTGAGCAAATCAATACCTTGATTGAACAACGCTGTGCCCTGACGATTCGGCGGCTCACCGACCCCGCCGCCGACAATGACGCAGCCGCCGAACCCTCCGTTTGAACCACCATGCGGACGCGGGTTCGATTCCGGGTTTGGGATTTGAACTGGCACTGAAACGCAGACGGGTTTGATGCCCGTTCCCGGCGACCAGCCCAGCTAGAAAACCCACTTGCAGGTCTACAATCCGGCAGGCTTTTCGATGGAGTTCGCACTGGTTCGCAGCAGCTCGCAGCGCTTCGATTGCGTACTTTCAATAGTCGTTTGGTGCGGGGTTCCACCCCACCACCAATACCAAAAATCCCAACCGTTTTCGGTTGGGATTTTTTTTGCCTGTTCTTCCCAGTGTTGGCGCGGTTTTCGGGCCTGGCCTCGCGTGCGACACCCCTGCGAAGTCGGCGCTTTCGGCCCCGCCGACGCCTCTCTGCTCCCCGTTTTCTCTAGTGGCCACGCGAGCGTTCTCGAGGCCACCTCCTTTTCTGGCACAGGTTTAGAAGCACCCCAGTAATTGCAACTTCTGTAGCAGGAGCGCCAAGCTATAAGAACCCCCACAAGCAGGTTTATAAAACGCCCTGAGGTTGCCCCTGAAAACTGGAGTTCTTAACCCTTGTTGAAAATACCGACAAGGAGTTCAGAGATGAGTGACAAGCAGGTGCGGGCGCAGGGTCAAGGTGATGTGGCGCGCGGCGGGCAGGGGGAATTGAAGCGGCTCCAGCAGGCGGGCGCGCAGGCAGTGGTCGAGGCGGAAATAGTCCATCAGCCGCGCACTGGCGCGGATTTCGCAGGCCAGAAGGTAATAGCGGCCGTCGGGCACCGCGTCGATGCACCAGTGGCGCTGGCCCAGCAGTGCCGCGCCCAAGGCCGGCGCGCCGCGCGGAATGGGGGCGGGGTAGAGGGCGACGAACAGCAGCCGTGCCGCCTCGCCGCCGCTGATGTGCACGTGCAGCGGGTGCGGCTGGCGGTGTGCTTCGGCGGCAAACGGGCGGTGCAGCCATTGGCGCGCTTGGGGCTTGGCGATGGCCGCCGCCAGCGTGTGCGCAAGTTGGGCGGCGTGCTGCTGGTAGTGGCGCGGGCACATGCCGGTGTGCGCCTGAAAGCGGTGGCTGAAGGTGGCGGCGCTGGCGTGCCCGGCTTCGAGCTGCGATGCAATCACCTGCTGCCCGTCGAGCAAGGGGGCAATGCCTTGCTCGATCTTCAGCGCGGCAATGTTTTCGCGCAGGCAAAGCCTGGTTTCGGCGCGAAAGCGCCGGCTCAAGGCAAAGCGGTTGAGGCCCAAGTGCGCCGCCACGCAGGCCGGACTGGGGTTGTCATGCCAGTGCTGGTGCAGATACACGGCGATGGCAGGCAGCGGCAGGTGCTGAGGGCTCTGTGGGGCAAGCATGGGTAGATGAGAGCGGCGCCCGTGGCAGCGCATGGGCAGACGCGCACAGGTGGCGTGCAGGGCATTCTGGCGGAATGCTGGCGATCGGCCTTCAGGCGCGGGCCAGTGGAGCGCGGCAAGCCGCCAGCGGGAAAAGGTGTGCCCAAAAGGGGGCGCACCGCCTTGCAAGGTGCTTTGTTTTTAGGAGCTTGTGCCACCCTTTTTTAAAGGTTTTCAGGCTTTTTTTGGCTTGAAAGCCTTTTTAAAAGCGTGGTGCTAGCTATTAAAAATGCAGGGCCTTGGGGCGGAGGTTTTCTCTTTATGAGGGCGTAAAGGCCAGGCGCACGTAAATGGGTGCGTAGGCTTCGGCCTGGGTGATTTCGACCAGGGTTTCCTTGGCCAGCTCCAGCAGCGCGATGAGCGTGACCACCAGCACCGGCGCACCTCGGCGCACGTCGAACAAGTCCTCGAACAGCGCAAAGCGCCGGCCTTGCAGCTGGCGCAGCACGATGGACATGTGCTCGCGCACGCTCAGTTCTTCGCGGCTGATTTTGTGGTGCTGCACCAGCTTGGCGCGCCGCAGGATGTCGGCCCAGGCCGATTGCAAATCGGCCAGCGCCACGTCGGGAAAGCGCGGCGCCAGCGCTTGTTCCACGAACACCTGCGCGCGCAAAAAGTCGCGCCCGGACTGCGGCAGCGCTTGCAGCTGCGCGGCCGCCAGCTTCATTTGCTCGTATTCCAGCAGGCGGCGCACCAGCTCGGCGCGCATGCGCGCCAGCAGTTCGTTCATTTCAAACGGTTTGAGGATGTAGTCGTCCGCGCCGGCATCCAGTGCGGCGATGCGGTCGTCCACGCCGTCGCGCGCGGTGATGACGAGCACGGGCACCGGGTTGTTTTTGGCGCGCACGGTGCGCAGCACGTCCAGCCCGTCTTTGCCGGGCAGGCCCAAGTCCAGCAGCACCAGGTCGTAATGCTGCGCGGCCAGGGCGCTCAAGCCTGCCGGGCCGGTTTTGACCCAATCGGCCGCGCACGAGGCGTCTTTCAGCGCGGCCTGTGCGGCCGCGCCAATCATGGGGTCGTCTTCAATCAGCAGTACGCGCATGGCGGCAAGCCCTTTTTGTGGCAGGTATTCGTGTTTTGCATGGCGCTATTGTGGCAACAGCCGGCGCCATGCCGCAAGCAGCGCTGTGCAAGGCGCTGCCGGCTGCATCAATCAAACCATGCAATGCCTTCAAAACGGCTGGTGAGTACTTTGCCCGTTGCGGCATCGACCTTGACTTTGTATTCGCGCCAGCCGGAGGCAAGCTCTATTTCGTACACCATGATGCCGTGCTTGCCTTCCATATCAATATCTTTGACGGTGCTGCCGGGGTGCTGTTTTTGCGCCGCGGCAATGGCCTGCTCAACGCTAACGAGCGCAGGCTGGGCGGGCATTGCGGGCACGGCTGGCTGCGCTGTTGGCGCGGCCAGCGCAGGCGCTGCCACAGTCGCTGTTGCAGGCGCAGATACGGCCTGTTGGGCGGCGCTGGCTGCCGTGTTGCCAGCCGCAGCGCTTGCCGCCGCCTGGGCATGCGCCAGGCCGCCTGCTGCGCCCAGGCTGGCCGCCAGTATCCATGCAGCAATGGTTGTGTGAGTGGGTTTCATGCTTTGTCTC
>CAYUAF010000081.1:0-2193 GCA_964442555.1 uncultured Allobrachymonas sp. | reverse complement strand
GGCCGCCAGTATCCATGCAGCAATGGTTGTGTGAGTGGGTTTCATGCTTTGTCTCCTCATCAGTCGTGGTGATCAATGGTGGTGTTCAGGTATGCGCATGGTGCCCGCCCAAACTTAGCGCATCATTAGGGCTGCTCCACGTACGTGCTAAAGGGCGCGGTACGAGCAAAAAGGCCATTCGAAAAGATCATTTTGAAAAGATCATTCGCCAAAACGCCAGCCGCAGCCACCATGCCATTTGGCAAGGCAGGCAATGCCGGTAGTGGTTTTTTTGATCACGCCCTGCAAGGAGCAGGCCTGCAAGAGCCATCACACGCCGGTGTGCGCCTTGCGCAGACGCCCGGTGTAAGCGGCTTTGCGGGGATGTTTGCACCCCAAAATAACGTGAGCAGGCACCGGCCTGCCCCACGGCTTGCCGCATCTTGCAAAGCCCGCGTTTTTTGCTGGGTTTGCCGCTTGGTGTGGCACCCAGGTTGATACCCGGCTCTGCGCCTTGGATGACTGCGCCGCCTCGCCGCGCCTGCCGCTTGCTCTTTGCTGGCTGCCATGGGCCGGCGTGGGGCCATGTTGCGCCAAAGGCTGCCGCGCAAACGCGCCTGGCCTTGTATCATTGCCCCCTTTTTTGCGATTTGCTTTTGCCCTGCCCCATGTCCAACGGCCTGAACATTGCCCAACAAGAAGCTGTTAATCACCTGCACGGCCCGTGCCTGGTGCTGGCGGGCGCAGGCTCGGGTAAAACGCGCGTCATCACGCACAAAATCGCGCGGCTGATTCAGGCCGGTTGCGCGCCGGCACGCATTGCCGCCATCACCTTTACCAACAAGGCCGCCGCCGAGATGCGCGAGCGCGCCAAGGGGTTGATTGGCAAGGCGGCCAAAGAGGTGATCATCTGCACCTTTCACGCGCTGGGCGTGCGCATGCTGCGCGAAGACGGCACCGCCCTGGGGTTGAAAGAAAATTTCAGCATTCTCGACAGCGACGATGTGCTCAGCCTGCTCAAAGACTGCGGCGGCACCACCGATGCCGCCGTGGCCCGCCAGTGGCAATGGCAAATCAGTTTGTGGAAGAACCAGGGGCTAAACGCCCAGGCGGCGCTGGCGCAAACCGGCGCGGGCGACGAAGGCGGCCGCAGCGCCGCGATGGTGATGGCGCGTTATGAAGAGCGCCTGCTGGCCTACCAGAGCGTGGATTTTGACGACCTGATCGCCCTGCCGCTGAAGCTGCTGCAAAACCATGCCGATGTACGCAACAAGTGGCAGCAGGCGTTGGGCCATGTGCTGATTGACGAATACCAGGACACCAACGCCATTCAGTACGAGCTGCTCAAGCTGCTGGTGGGCTGGCCCGACGCCGCCCGGGCGCGCTTTACCGCCGTGGGCGACGACGACCAAAGCATTTACGGCTGGCGCGGCGCCACGCTGGACAATCTGAAGAAACTGCCGCAAGACTTTCCGCAACTCAGCATCATCAAGCTGGAGCAAAACTACCGCTCCACCAGCGCCATCTTGCAAGCGGCCAACAACGTGATTGGCAGCAACCCCAAGCTCTTTCCCAAAAAGCTCTGGAGCGCCCTGGGCGACGGCGAGCCTGTGCGCGTGATTGATGCCGACAACGAAGAGCACGAGGCCGAACGCGCCGTAGCCCGCATCCAGAGCCTGCGTGCCAACTCGGTACACAAGGAGTTTCGCGACTTCGCCATCCTCTACCGCGCCAACCACCAAAGCCGCGCATTCGAAACAGCGCTGCGCCGCGCGCAAATTCCGTACAAAGTATCCGGCGGCACCAGCTTTTTCGACCGCGCCGAAATCAAAGACCTGTGCGCCTGGTTTCGCCTGCTGGCCAATCAGGACGACGACCCCGCTTTCCTGCGCGCCATCACCAGCCCCAAACGCGGCATCGGCCACACCACGCTCACACAACTGGGCGAATTTGCCAACCGCTACAAAGTCAGCCTGTTCGAGGCGCTGTTTTCCGCCTCGCTGCCCGCCGCCCTGCCCAAGCGCGCGCTGGACGGCCTGCACACCTTTGGCCGCTACATCAACGAGCTGGAGTTTCGCGCCCGCTCCACCACCGGCGCCGAAGCCGCCAAAACCTTTTTGAGCGAATGGCTGCACGACATCGGCTTTGAAAAATACCTCTACGACAGCGAAGACAGCGAAAAAATCGCCGCCGCCCGCTGGAGCAATGTGCTCG
>CAYUAF010000080.1:3197-6986 GCA_964442555.1 uncultured Allobrachymonas sp. | reverse complement strand
GGCTTGGGCTTGGGCTTGGGCGGTTTTCCCACCTTGCGCATTGCTGTTTTCTATCGCGCGTTCTTGTACGGATCAGCGTGCCGTCATGACGTTGCGTGATCAGTTTGAAATCCATGGCAATCGGGGCGTATGTCGCGCCAATTGCGGGTAGTGACGGCACGGGCGGGAATCAAGGGTCTAGAAATCAAACTTGCTCAAAAGGGCGCGTATGCGCAAGTAGATGGCGTTGATCGAGCGTAGTGGCAGCCCACACAGGTGGGCGTAGTCGGCGGCTATTAGATCTGTGGCGAAGCAGCGTATCGGTTGGCGAAACTTCGCTTCACTGATCTGCGAACGCCTGGAGTTCCTGCTTTCTGAATCACTCACGATAGAAAGTTGGCATCACTTGGACAGCGATGCTTGTACTTCCTCTCAGACGCGGGCTTGTACGAGGTGTGCATCAGCATGGCCCATTTGGCGGCAAAGCTTGTGCTTTCTCAAACTCATATTCAATAACTCCGCCCGCTTTTATACAAGGCATGGGTGCGCCGTTGCAGGGCGGTGGTTTTGGCCAGTTGCGCCATGGCGCTGCCTGCGTGGGCGTGGGTGATGGCGATGCCGAGCGCATCGGCTGCGTCGGTGCCCGGCAGGCCGGAGAGTTGCAGCAAGCGGCGCACCATTTCCTGAATTTGCGATTTGGCCGCCCGCCCGTGGCCGGCCACGGCTTTTTTCATTTGCAGTGCGGTGTATTCGGCAACAGGCAGTTGCTGGCTCACAAGCGCCGCCAGACAAGCGCCGCGCGCCTGCCCCAGCAAGAGCGTGGCTTGCGGGTTGACGTTGACAAAAACGATCTCAAGCGCGGCAACGGTGGGGCGGTAGGTGTGCACCACTTCGGTGATGCCTTCGCACAACAGTTTGATGCGCTCGGGCAGGTTGCCCGTGCTGGGCAGGCCGCTGCTGGCGTGGCTGCGCTGGTTGCGTGCGGCAGTGGCGATTGTGCCGCTGGCAACGTATTGCAGGCGCTGGCCGTGCAAGTCGATGATGCCGAAGCCGGTGGTGCGTAAGCCGGGGTCTATGCCAAGAATGCGCATGGTGTGTGTTAATGCCGGTAGATGCCGTGCCGGGGTTGGGTGAGTGGGTGCGTAGCGAGTAGTGGCGCTTGTTGCGCCAAAGCACAAACGGCTATGCGCGTAATGCCTGCGATAGCCGCAATGCCTGTAAGCGCGAGAGCCTGCGCAAATGCCAAGTGTCGCCAAGTGGTGAATGTACACGAGCGCGCGGCTATCAAGGCGCGGGAGTGCAAGAGCCTTGCGCGCCAGATAGGATGCGGGCTGGCGGCCAGGCGTGCGTGCAAGCCATGCAGGGCGGGCGGATTGGCGGTGCATGGCTTGCAGTGGACGAGGGGCGGGCGTGGAGCGGGTGCTCAAGGCAGTTCCACATCGCGCGACCAAGCGGCAATTGTGGCTGCGCGCGAAGTCAGGTAGCGTGCGTTGCGGTGCTGCTCAAAATATTTGGGGCGCGGCAACATCACGGCCAGGCGGGCGGCTTCCATCACGTTGAGGCGCGCGGCAGGCTTGCCAAAGTAGTGCTGGGCGGCGGCTTCTGCGCCAAAAACGCCGGCGCCCCATTCCACGTTGTTGAGATAGATTTCGAGAATGCGGCGTTTGCCCAAAATCCATTCCAGGTAGTAGGTTAGCAACACCTCTTGCGCTTTGCGAAAAAGCGTGCGCTCGCCAGACAAAAACAAGTTCTTGGCCAGTTGCTGGCTGATGGTGGATGCGCCTACCACCTTGGGCTGTATGGCCGCCGGGGTCGATGCGCCGCTGGCGGCTGCTTGCAGGGCGGGGCTAACGGGGCGGCCAGCTTTTTGCAAACGTTCCATGCGGCGCTGCGCGCGCTCTTGCGCCAGCTTTTGCCGGCGTTGCAGGCGCTCGGTTTGTTCTTGTGCGCGGGCCTGCGCAGCGGCGTTGCGCGTGCGGGCGGATTGAATAGCCTCCCAGTCGATGCCGGAATGGTTGAGAAAGTCGCCATCTTCCGAAGCGATGACGGTGCGCATCAAATGTTCCGAAATGGCGCTGCCCGGCACCCATTGCTGCTTCCACTGAAACTGGCCGCGTGCGGCCAGCAGCGCCATTTCCGATCGTTGAAAGGTGGTGGATTGCGGGTCAATCCACACCATCAAACCGATGCGGGCGATGAAATAAAGCTGCAACAACACACCGGCCAGCAGCATCCACCCTGCGGCTTGCAGCAAAAGGGCGAGGTGTTTTTTCATGCGGCGGGTTGTTGCGATTGCGCATCTACCTGCGCGCGCAGCTCGGCCAATACGGCGGCCGTGCGTGGCCGCACGTCGCGCCACACATTGAACGATAACGCCGCTTGTTCCACCAGCATGCCCAGGCCGTCGCGCACGCGAATGTCGGGGCGCTGGGTGCGGTTGACGGATTGCAAAAAGGGCAAGGCCGCAGCGCCGTACATCATGTCGTACAGCATGCCTTTGGCATTGATTTTTTCGGCAGGAAAGCGCAGCGGCTCGTTGTGCAGGCTGCTGGATGTGGCGTTGATGACCAGGTCGAAAGTCGCCGGCCCGTCTGCCGAGCAGCCGAGCAAAGCCTCATCAAGCGTGCAAGCGTGCAGGGCGACGGAGTGCATATTGGCCCAGTCGTAATGGCGTTCGATCAAGGTGCGCGCCTTGTCCAGATTGCGGTTGGCTACGGTGACGCTGGCCGGGCAAATGGCAATCAGCGCGTTGAGCACGCCCGCTGCGGCGCCGCCTGCGCCCAGCAGCAGCAAATGCAGGCGGCCAAAAGGAAAGCCCGCGTTAAACACAATATCGCGCACGATGCCGGGGCCGTCGGTATTGTCGGCATGCAGCACCAGCCCGCGCTTGCCAGGCACGCGTTGCCACGCCAGGGTGTTGGCCGCTTGCGCCAAAGTGGCGCGCGGGGTGTGGGTTTGCGCTGCGGCAAATGCCGCATGCTTGAAGGGTACGGTCACGTTGCAGCCGCCGTAGCCTTCTTTTTTCAGGCGTTGCAAGGTGGCGTCAAACGCATCGGGCGCGCAGTCAATGGCTTCGTAGTGGATGGATTGGCCGGTTTGCTCGGCAAAGCGGGCGTGAATCCAGGGAGACAGGCTGTGCGCAATTGGGTGGCCGATGACGGCGTAGCGGGTAAGGGATGTATCAGTCATGGTGCGTTTGGGGGCTGTGATGAACGGAAGCAATCAGGCTGTGATGCCTGCTGCGGATGCAAACGGAAGAAGTTGGCGTGTGCGCCATTGCGGCGCGCCAACATGGTGGGCGGCAGGTCAGCCGGTATGCCCTGCGCGTTGCAGCAGATGCAGGGCAACAAGCAGGGCCGGTTGGCGTATGCATGGCGTTTACGGCGCAGGTGTTGGCGCGGCGGGCGTGGTCGCGGCCGCAGCCGGTGCGGCATCTACCAGGTCTTGCGTTGTGCTTACCTGCGTAGCCAGCGTATTGTTGTGCTCGAACTTGAAGCGCGAGATGATGGCCAGCTGGTCGGTATAGCGGCGCAACGCCGTATCGAACTTGCCAAAAGGGCCGGCCGTTACGGCAATGGCTTCGGCGCGGCGATCCAGCATGCGGTTGCCGGAAGAGCGCATCACCTGGGTTTCGATCACGCTGCCGTCATGATTGACCACCAGGCGCAGCACCAGCTCGCCATAGAGCTTGACGCCGTTGTGCGTCGGGAAATTGGCCGTGCCTTTTTCCTCGATTTTTTGCTTGAGGTTGTCGTAATACAGCGCCTGCGGGCCTTGCACCGTGGTGGGGCCGATGTAGCGGCGGCGCGG
>CAYUAF010000080.1:0-3097 GCA_964442555.1 uncultured Allobrachymonas sp. | reverse complement strand
CCTTTTTCATCCAGATTGCCGCCGCCTACCAGATTGTGCTGGGCAATGGCTTGCGCCTCGCCCGCGCCGGGGGCTTCGTCCGTGCTGGCATTGACCAGAATGACCTCCAGCGGTGTTTCTTCAAACAGGCGCTGGTAAAAGCCGGATGCAAACTTGCTGAGTTGGCTGATGGTGACGGGCACGGCAACCAGATGCAGCACCAAAGAGATACCCACGGCAATGCCCATGGGCGAAGTTAGCCACAGCGCAGGAACAAGAAGAAATTTCGGCGTAGCCGATGTGCGTGTCATGACAAATGGTGAATGCGAAAAGGCTCCAGCATTTTAGGGCGTGTTCAGCCTGCTTTTGTACCAGGCGGCGGCTTGTGGCGCAGATCACAAGCAGCAATTCACAAACGGCAATCGAACAAAACAGTCCCAGTGCGCATGTGTAGCAGGTGGCGAGCCTGTTGCGGCCTATTGTGTTGCGGTCTATTGTGGCTGGCTGTGCGATGGCCCGGCCCGCATGTGTGGCGGGCTTTAGGCCGGCTCGCCCCGCAGGCGGGCAATCAGGCCGTTGAGCGCGTCGATAGAGCCGAACTGAATAGCCAGCTCGCCCATTTCTTCTACCTTGCCGTGGCGCTTGACGCGTTTTTTGATGCGCACCTCCACCTGCGCCATCAGCAGGTCGGAGAGTTCTTCTTCCACGCTGCGCACATCGGCCGATTTGGTGGCGCTGCGCGATTTTTGCGTGGTCAATTCAAAGTTGGCGCCCAAGCGTTTGACCAGGCTTTCAGTCTCGCGCACAGACAATTTTTTGCCGCTGATTTGATTGGCCGCGGTAATTTGCGCACCGCGATCCAGCGCCAGCAGCGCGCGCGCATGCCCCATCTCGATATCGCCGGCCAACAGCATGGTTTGCACTGGCTCGGCCAAATTCAGCAAGCGCAGCAAATTGCTGGTGGCGCTGCGGCTGCGGCCCACGGCCTGCGCGGCCTGCTCGTGCGTGAGGCCAAATTCGTTGATCAGGCGTTGCAGGCCCTGCGCTTCTTCCAACGGGTTGAGGTCTTCGCGCTGCATGTTTTCAATCAGTGCCATGGCTGCGGTGGCGTGGTCGTCCACATCGCGCACCAGCACGGGCACTTTGTTCAACCCGGCCAGATGCGCAGCGCGAAAACGCCGCTCGCCGGCAATGATTTCGTATTTGCCTGCATGAGCGCCGCTGCTGAGCTTGCGCACCAGAATGGGCTGCATGATGCCTTGTGCCTTGATGCTTTCGGCCAGCTCGTACAAGGCGCCTTCGTCCATGCGCGTGCGCGGCTGGTATTGCCCGGCAACCATTTCGTCAAGCGGCAACTCGGCGGGCGCGCCGTCTGCGCGCGTGGTTTCTGTTGCGCTGCTTGTGCTGGGGCCTAGCAACGCCTCCAGCCCGCGGCCCAGCCCTTTTTTCTTGGTCGCCATGATGTTCGTATCCTTTTACTGCTTGAATGTACGGAAGATGTGTGCGGGGCTGGCTTCCAGTCAAAGCCAGCATCAGGCGATAGCTTAATACATGAGGATGCGCGTGTGCATGATGCGTGCGTGTATGCAAGGTGTCGTGGCGCGCATGCTGATTGGTGTGCGGGCTACCCAATGCGTGCGTTGGGCCAAAACCATGTGCATGAGCCGCGCATGCACGCGGCTAAAAAATGCGGATGTGTGATGTCGTGGCGCTGTTGCTTGAACATGCGCCAAATACGCCAAGCGCAACAAGCGCCCAGGTTTGCCGTCACAGGGTTTTGATGCGCTCCACCATCTCGGCGGCGAATTCGATAAAGGCCTTGCTGCCTTTGGCTTGTGGATCAAAAACCACGCCGGGCAACGCGTAGCTGGGCGCTTCGGCCAAGCGCACATTGCGTGGAATCACGGTGTTGAACACCTTGTCGCCAAAGTGACTTTTCAGTTGTGCGCTCACTTGCTGTTGCAGCGTGATGCGGGGGTCAAACATTACACGCAACAAGCCGATGACTTTGAGTCGCGGGTTGAGATTGGCGTGCACTTGCTTGATGGTATTGACCAGGTCAGTCAAGCCTTCCAGCGCGAAATACTCGCACTGCATCGGCACAATCACGCCGTGCGCGGCGCACAGGCCGTTGAGCGTTAGCAGGCTGAGCGCGGGCGGGCAATCAATCAGAATGAAATCGTAATCGGCATCTACTTTGGCTAGCGCTTCTTTCAGGCGGGCCTCGCGCCGCTCCTGATCTACCAGCTCCACCTCGGCGCCCGCCAGCTCGCGGTTGGCGCCAAGCAACTGGTAGCCGCATTTTTCGGCGGGCACGCTGGCTTGTGCAACGCTGGCTTGTTCCAACAACACGTCGTACACGCTGTGGGCCAGCTGGCGCTTGTCCACATTGGATCCCATGGTGGCGTTGCCTTGCGGGTCCAGATCAATCAACAACACACGCTGCCCCAGGTGCGCCAACCCGGCCGCGAGATTGACGCTGGTAGTGGTTTTGCCAACACCACCTTTTTGGTTGGCGATGCAGAAAATTTTGGCCATGACGTGTAAGCCTCGCAGTTGAAGTGATGGAAAGCCGCCCAATGCCGTGCAAGCCAATGCCAAACCAAGGCATACGCACAAGTGAAGGCAAAGGCACAAGCACGCAGGCGGGGCACAAAAAACAAAAGCAGTTCGTGTCTGGGTTGGATGCGCCGCCGCATGGGCAGTGGCGCTGGAGCAGATTGCATGTGCCGTGCACGCTGGCCAGAATTGTAGCGAGCGGCTTGGGCCGCGGGCAGCCGAACATCGTGCACGGATTGCCACACTACCGGTACGTGTTGCAACACAAATATCCGACAAAGCGTGATCAGTATTTCACAAAAGCCAATTTGTGCGTATAGAATTGTTACTTGCTATGCGGCTTGGCAAAGCCCCGTCGTGCAAGCGGCGGGTAAAAGGCCTCTACAGCACACCGTGCCGGTGCTCCCGATGATGTTGTAGAGGGCGTTTTGTTTTTGCCGTACTTGCAGTTTGTAGTTCAATTTTTCAATAACGGTTCGAGCGCAAAAAGGGAACCATGCGGGAGTTGACGGCTAGTCGAATAACCGCAGGAATCGAGGAAAAACGATGGCGAATCTAA
>CAYUAF010000079.1:0-6990 GCA_964442555.1 uncultured Allobrachymonas sp. | reverse complement strand
AGCCGATTTGCTCCAGCAGCGCCTGCCATTGCGCCACGGTGCGGCAATACATGGCGATAGAGGCATGCCCCCGCACCTTGAATACCAAGGCATCCACCCAGTTGCTGAAGCGAAAAGGCAAGCCGCCCGCCTTGTCGCCCACGCGCAGCAGGAGCGATCCGCCTTCTGCCAAGCAAGCGTATACGCGCGCCAGCACATCTTCTTGCGCGGCATAGGGCATGTAGTGCAGCACGTCCAGAATCGTGACGACATCGCTGGGCGCAAACGCCGCCTGCGCAATATCGGCTTGCTCGATCAAGGCACGGCCCGAATAAGCCGCCAATGCTGCGCGCGCACGCTCCACATCGCGCGGCATCAGCTCCAGCCCGTGCACGCGGCACCCAACGGGCGGCGGCTGCCAGTGCACAGGCCAGCCGCCCGGCTGGGCGGCTACTTCATCCACCGCCAGCAGCAAGCTAGCCAGCAGACCCTGACCGCAGCCCAAGTCCAGCACGCGCGCGCCGGGCGCAATCCAGCCGTTGGCCAAAATGCCTGCGAACATGGGATCCATGCTCAGTTTGCCGCGCGCAAAATGCCAGGCAAAGCGCCCTGCCGCCCGGTAATGGCGGGTGGCCGCAGCCAGTAAAGAAGAAGGTAATTTCGGATGTGACATGATGGGCTGGAATACTGCACTTGCCGCAGCCAATGCAAATGCAAATGCGGGGGGATGTTTTCTGGGATGATAGCGGCATCCCGTTCAATTCCATTTGCTCTGTTTTTCTTTCAACCACCCTCACCCATCACGATATTTTCGCCATGCGTTTTTCTACCCGTTTTTCCACCTCTTTTTCCACCCATTTCCCCATCCGCTCTACCGCCCTTGCTTGCCTGTGCGCACTTGCCGCCCACGCCAGCCACGCACAAGATGCCGCACCTGGCATTGACCCCACAGCCTTTGCGCAATGCCTGGCGGGCCTGCGCAACAGCCCGGCTTTTGCCCACATCTCCAACGCCACCTGGCAGCAGCACGTAACAGGCCTGATGCCTGACGCCAGCGTGTTGCCCCTACTGAATCGGCAACCCGAATTCACCATGCCCGCCTGGGACTATCTAGCCGTTCTGGTAGATAAAGAGCGCGTAGCCGACGGGCGCGCGGCCTACCGCCAATGGCTGCCCGTGCTGCGCCAAATCCAGCAACGCTACGGCGTGGAGCCAGCCGTGGTGCTGGGCGTGTGGGGGGTAGAAAGCAACTTTGGCCGCATCACCGGCGGGCGCCCGCTGTTGCAATCGCTCGGCACCCTGTCATGCTTTGGGCGGCGGCAAGCCTACTTCCGCACGGAATTTGCCAGCGCACTGCGCATCGTGCAAGAAGGCAGCATCAGCGCCGACAAACTCAAAGGCTCGTGGGCAGGCGCTTTCGGGCAAACGCAATTCATGCCCAGCACTTTTTTGCGCATCGCCGTCGATTTTGATGGCGACGGCAAACGCGACCTGATCGACAACGTGCCCGACGCGCTGGCATCCACCGCCAACTTCCTGCGCAAAGCAGGCTATGTAAGCGGCCAGCCCTGGGGCTATGAAGTGAAGCTGCCCGCAGGCTTCAACACCAGCCAGGCCGGACGGCGCAACCGCCGCAGCGTAGCCGCCTGGGCCGCGCAAGGCGTTACCCTGCCCAACGGGCAAGCCCTGCCCAGCAGCCCTGCCAGCCTGGGCCTGCTGCTGCCAGCCGGTGCGCAAGGGCCGGCCTTTCTTGTCGGCAAAAACTTCGACACCTTCTACAGCTACAACGCCAGCGAAAACTACGCACTGGCCATTGCCCACCTCTCCAACCTGATCACCAGCAACCACGACAACGTGGGCTTTGCCACCCCTTGGCCAACCGATGACCCCGGCCTTTCGCGCGCAGAAAACCGCGAACTGCAAACCCTGCTACTCGCGCGCGGCCACGACATCGGCCAGCCAGACGGACTCATCGGCACCAAAACCCGCACAGCCATCCGCACCGAACAAACCCGGCTGAACATGCCCGCCAATGGACGCGGGGGGCAAAAACTGCTGCGCGCTTTGCGCAATGAACTGGGCAAAAAATAAAAGCCTGGCACCCGCAAGCGAAACAAGCTGCACAAGCGGCAACAAACCAAGTTGAGTAGATGTAAAAAGAGGCACATGCCGCCGCTTGCATGTGCCTCATACGAAAACAAAATGCAAAAGCAAAAAACGCTTCTGACATTGCCGCAGTTGCTATAAAAAGACGAAAGCCCCGACATGTCGGGGCTTTCCATTTTGTGCATCTAGCTTTTGCAAGCAATCTGCTTGTTAGCGGCTAGAGCTCATTTCCCAATGAACTTGGTGGCCGAGAGTCTACATCAGGAGACACGCGTCGTCAACCACCACCAGCCAATTCGCACCTTCTTTATCAGAATAGCTAGACCAAACATCACAAATATTACAAAATCGCGCGCAATGTATATTCTGTAAAGGAGTGCATCTTGCCTGCTGCTTATCGCTTCGCCATCGACTTGGGTTCAACCTCTCTGGGCTGGGCCGTTTTCCGTCTGGATCAGCAAACAACGCCACAGCCTGCCGCCCTTATCAAAGCGGGGGTACGCATCTTCAGCGATGGGCGCAATCCCAAAGACGGCTCTTCTCTGGCCGTAACCCGCCGCGCCGCACGGGCCATGCGCCGCCGCCGTGACCGCTTGCTCAAACGCAAGACGCGGATGATGAACAAGCTCATCGAATACGGTTTTTTCCCGCAGGATGAAGCCGCACGCAAGGCGCTCGAATCGCTCAACCCCTACCAACTACGCGCCAAGGGTTTGGATGAAGCACTGACGCCCGGTGAATTTGCGCGGGCACTATTTCATTTGAATCAACGTAGGGGCTTTAAAAGCAACCGCAAAACGGACAAACAAGAAAACGACAGCGGCGCACTCAAAGAGGCCATCAGCAAATTGCGCCAGCAATTGCAAGAAAAGCATGCCCGCACCGTAGGCGAATGGCTATGGCAGCGTTGGCAAGCCGGAGACGGCACGCGCGCCCGATATCGTGAAAACAAAATCACTACCGATAGTGGCAAAAACAAGATCGAAAAAAGCTACGACCTGTATGTAGACCGGCAAATGATTGCCGATGAGTTTGATGCCCTGTGGGCCAAGCAGGCCAGCCTAAACCCAGCGCTATTCAACGAAAAGGCCGGCGCAGACTTGCGCGACACACTGCTGCACCAGCGCTCGCTACGCCCCGTCAAACCCGGGCGCTGTACCCTGCTGCCCGATGAAGAACGCGCCCCGCTGGCGCTGCCCAGCACGCAGCGCTTTCGCATCTTGCAAGAGGTGAACCACTTGCGTGTGCTGCGTCTTGATGCGCCTGAAGAGCCGATGACATTGGCTCAGCGCAATGCCTTTGTGGAGTTGTTGGAAAGCCAGAAAGAAGTGTCTTTCACAAAAATGCGCCAAAAGCTCAAGCTAGGCGGAAACGTGAAATTCAACTTGGAAGATGATGACAAGCGCACCAAACTCAAAGGCAATGCCACCACGGTGGCGCTGTCCAAAAAAGAGCTGTTCGGCGATGCCTGGCATGGCTTTGATGAAGCCTTGCAAGATGAAATTGTGATGCGCGTTCTGACCGAGGAGAGCGAAGAAGTACTCGTCCGATGGCTATGCGATGCCACGAATGTAGATGAGGCACGTGCGGAGCGTATTGCTAATACAACACTGGCCGATGATGGCTATGGCCGTTTCAGTCGAAAGGCGCTGGCTCGCATCGTGCCCGCACTGCGCGAGCAAGTCATCACCTACGGCAAAGCCGTGCAGGCCGCTGGCTTTGCGCACCACAGCGACCTGGGTTTTGGCTTTGAGCATGGCAACGACGAAATAGAACAAGTAGGCGAACGCGTTATCCAGAGCACAGGCGAAATCCAGCCCGTGTACGCCTTCAAGCAATTGCCCTACTACGGCAAAGCTTTGCAGCGCCACGTGGCTTTTGGCAGCGGCAAACCCCAAGACCCGGAAGAAAAGCGCTACGGCAAAATTGCCAACCCTACCGTGCACATTGGCTTGAATCAGGTGCGCAAAGTCATCAATGCGCTAATTCGCCGTTATGGCCGCCCCGCCGAAATCGTGGTGGAGCTGGCGCGCGATCTCAAGCAAAGCCGAGAACAGAAGCTGGAAACGCAAAAACGCCAAGCCGACAACCAAAAGCGCAATGCGCGCATACGGGCAGCAATCGCGCCCATTCTGGGAATTAGCGAAGAGCGCGTGAAGCAAGCCGACATCCAGAAATGGATTTTGTGGGAAGAGTTGAGCTTTGATGCCGCTGACCGCCGCTGCCCCTACAGCGGCGTGCAGATCAGCGCGCATATGCTGCTCGGCGATGAGGTGGAAATTGAACACATCCTGCCTTTTTCGCAAACACTGGACGACAGCCTGAACAACAAAACCGTTGCCATGCGACAGGCCAACCGCATCAAGCGCAACCGCACGCCCTGGCAAGCACGGGCCGACTTTGAAGCCCAAGGCTGGGCCTATGACGGCATCCTGCAACGCGCCGAGCGCATGCCCAAGGCCAAACGCTACCTCTTTGCCGTTGATGGCTATGAGCGCTGGCTGAAAGAAGACAAAGACTTTTTGGCGCGTGCGCTGAATGACACCAAGTACCTTTCTCGCATCGCCAAGGAATACCTCAAGCTCATTTGCCCCGGCGGCGTGCGCGTGATACCGGGCCAACTCACCGGCATGCTACGCAGGCATTTGGGCTTGAATGAGGTGCTAGGGCTGGACGGTGAAAAAAACCGCAACGATCACCGCCACCACGCAGTAGACGCCTGTGTGATCGGCGTGACCGACCAAGCACTGTTGCAACGCTTCGCCAGCGCCAGCGAATTGCCTCACGCACAAGGACGCGACAAGCTGGCGCAGAACTTTGAACCACCCTGGTCAACCTATCGCGAGCATGTAAAACGTGCTGTGGAAAACATTTGGGTTAGCCACAAGCCAGATCATGGGCATGAAGGCGGCATGATGGAGGAAACCTCCTACGGCATCCGCAAAGACGGCCAGATCAAACAGCGACGCAAGGCTGATGGAAGTGCCGGGCGCGAAGTCAGCAACCTGATTCGCATCAACGAACCAACACAGCCGAAACGCCACGGCGTAGACGCAGACGGCCAGCCCCTGCCCTACAAGGGCTACATTGGCGGCAGCAATTACTGCATCGAAATTACGCGCAATGAAAAAGGAAAGTGGGAAGGTGAGGTTATTTCGACCTTTCAGGCTTATCAAATTGCACGTAAGCACGGTGTGCAACGCTTGCGGCATCCGGCACTGGCGCAAAGCGGTAGGCCACTGGTGATGCGTCTAATGAGAAATGACTGCGTTCGACTGGAGCATGAAGGGCTATTGCAAACCCTTCGGGTTGTAAACATCAAAGCCAATGGGCAAGTATTCATGGCACCGGTTCATGAGGCCAATGTGGACAAGCGCAATAGCGACAAAACAGATCCTTTCGCCTACGTCTCCAAAATGGCAGGGTCTTTCCAGGCAGCCAAAGCCCGCCGCGTCACCATCTCCCCTATCGGTGAATTGCGCGATCCAGGCTTCAATAACTAAGACCGGAGCCAGGCAGCATGATTGGCCGCATTGTCGAAATTGCAGATGACCGGCGTCATTTATTCGTCAATCGCGGCTTTATGGTCGTGCGCGATACAGAAGGCGAGCATAAAGAACTGGGACAAGTGCCGCTGGACGATATTGCCGCCGTCATCGCCAACGCACATGGCATCAGCTACACCAACAACCTGCTGGTAGCCCTGGCCGAACGCGGAGCCCCTTTTGTGCTCTGCGGGGCGAACCACAACGCCGTTGGCATGCTGCTTACGCTGGATGGGCACCATGTACAAGCCAAACGCATCGAAGCGCAAATTGCCGCCAGCCTACCCACACACAAACGCTTGTGGGCCGCCATCGTCAAATCCAAACTGGAACAGCAAGCCGCCGCGCTGGAGGCAACCGGCGCTCCCACCGCACCTTTGACCGCACTGGTACGCAAAGTCAAAAGCGGTGATCCGGAAAACGTGGAAGGCCAAGGCGCACGGCGTTACTGGAGCTTGCTGTTTGGCAGCAACTTCCGTCGCGATCAAGATGGCGACGGCATCAACGCCCAACTCAACTACGGTTACACCATCATCCGCTCCGCCACGGCACGGGCAGTAGTAGCGGCAGGCCTGCACCCCAGTATCGGGCTGCACCACAGCAATGACGGCAACGCCATGCGTTTGGTGGATGATTTGATGGAGCCCTTTCGCCCCATCATCGACCTAAAGGTATGGCAACTGCAACGCGCAGGCGAAAGCCACATTACTTCAGATACCAAACGCACATTGGTACGCACGCTGTACGACGACATGCAAAGCAGCGCGGGCGCGACCCCCGTGATGGTGTGCATGCAAAAACTGGCCACATCACTGGCGCAGGTGTATTTGGGCGAACGCGATAAGTTAGAGCTGCCTCTACCTGGGTTGCCACTGGCATTGGCTGGTGATTTTGATGGCGATTAGCCATACCGTTAAACAAAGCCATGCTTTCCGGGTACAGATTGATGTGGATGCTGGTAATGTTCGACTTGCCCGTTCTGGAAAAAGCCGAGCGCAAAGCCGCTACCGACTTTCGCAAGGCATTGCTCGATATGGGCTTTGAAATGAGCCAGCTTAGTGTGTATATGCGTTTTTGCACGAGCCAGGCACAATTAGACACCTACACCAAACGCGTCGAAGCCGTGCTGCCAGCGGGTGGCAAAGTCAACGTCATGCAACTCACCGACAAGCAGTATGAGCGCATCATCACTTTCCATGGAAAGACCAAACAGCCTGCACTCAAAACGCCCGACCAGTTCGACCTTTTTTAAGCCTGCGTGATGATTTTTACCTACGCCACAAACGGAAAACCCCTTGAAATTCAAGGGGTTACCGTGATTGGATTTTAATCCATTGGGAAATGAGCTCTAGCCGGAACT
>CAYUAF010000078.1:0-7154 GCA_964442555.1 uncultured Allobrachymonas sp. | reverse complement strand
CGGCCCGTTGTTGGGTACTTGTCATGATGTGTGTTCCTATTGATTGAGGTATTAATTGGGTATTGATTGGGGTGTTGGTTTGCCTATGGGCAGGCGCAGGCATGCGCTAAAGATACGTTTTAAAAAGCACGCCGGCACCCGTTTGCGATTGGCCGATATTCTGCTTGGTTTTATGCTGATTGCGGCATCCGCACCATTTGGATTGCGGCCAGGGCGCAGGGGGTGATGGCGGCTGTTTTCAATTTTGCGTGTACGGCAAGCGCTGCACGTGGGTAACGGCATCACCAAACCCGCGCAGCCACCATTCCAGCATGGCGCTATCGACTACTGTGGCTGTAATTTCCAGATCGCCGCCATCCAGCTCAAGCACTTGCTGGTCGTGGGATAAGGGCGATTCCAGCAAATGCAGCCCGGCCTGGCGCTGGATGCGGAAGTGCAGGCGGATTTTTTCCCCTTCGCCAAAACCAAAGCGGCCATCGTCGTCGTATTTTTTGAGGTCGAAGTCTTGGGGGCGATCAAAGGTGAGTGTGGACATTTCGGCAGACAGGATTCTGTGCAGCGCCAGGTTTCTTTCATTGTCGTAACCGCGGTAGCGGCACACAAGATAGAGGCGAGGCCCTTGCTGGACAAGCCCCAGAGGCATGATGTCTATTTCGCTGCGCTTGCCGCCTGCGTTTCGATAGTCGAGCCGCAGCCAGCGGTTGCAGTACAGGGCTTCGCTGACGACTTCTAAAACGCCTGGCGCGATTTTGGGCGGCAACAGGGGCTGGCTAGTCGCCACAACGCGCACTTTGCCAGGCCATTCGCGCTCGAGGTGCGCGCTGCTGCCGGGGCCCAGGTTGCGTCTGGCCTGGATGAAAAAGCTTTCCATGGATGTCATCAAGCGCGCTGGCAGAAGGTTCTTCAGGTGCTCTTCGGCCAGTTGCAGCAGCAGGGACTCTTGATGCGTGAGGTTGGGAACGGCCAATGCCTGCGCCCGCTCGAGCCAGCGATAGCCGTAGGGTTTGCTGCTGTCATCGCGTTCGATTTCGAAATGTTCGCTCAGCATTTCGAGTTGCCGCTGGATGGTGCGCAGATCGCGGTCAAAGCCTGCATCTTTGAGTTGCCGGTGCAAGTCGCTTGCCGTTACCTTGCGGCCACGCGGAATGCGGCGCAGCAGTTCGATGACGAGCAATACGGTTTCAAGGGTGTCAGAGCGTTTTGCCATGTCGGAGTTTCCATGCAGGTCCGAGAAAATAAACCATCAACAAATCATGGGTACAAGTGCCGCAGACGCAAGACGGCAAGAGCCTGCAATCGCCAGAAATTGCCAGAAATCACCAACCTCTGCCGTGCAATTGCTGCGTGATTGCCTTCCTTTTTGCGGCAAGCGCATTTTCTATCTTGCATGCGACACACTGCGTCGCCAAATTAACGATACTGGGTTCTACCCCCAGAAATAGCCATCGCCCAATCATGGCCTAGGGTAATGGCTGCCTGGCGCTTTGGGCATTGCACACCATACATTTTTTGCCGACCAACTTTGAAGGGACGGACGCATGAAGAAGAAAAAATTCACCCGCAAACCGTGCTGGCTGTTTACCGGTTTGCGCAAGCAGCCCTGCCCAACGGGATATTTCAAGAGCGAAGATGATCTGTTCCACGCTTATGTGGATTGGCTGGATTATTACGACCCCATCGGTTTCGTCCGCAACTGGGGCCTGTACCGCGAATACGCGCCCGAAGCCAAAGACCTGGCAGCGCGTGTGCAGCGGTGCAACAGCGCCGAAGATTTTGCGGTGGAGCTGCGCGCATGCCTTGTCGAGTGGTTTGACGAGCGTAGTCTGAAGCCGCATTTCCTTCGAGAAGGCTTCAACACTGTGGCGGATGCTGGCTGGGCGCTGTGGCGTCAGTTTGATGCCAACATGCAAAAGAACCCCGAACGGGGTAGCTTGCGCGAACAGTCCCACCAAGACAAAGGCGCTGTTCCGAATCACCCCCGGCTTGCCGCTACCGGTGGCGCAAGCGGGCCGAATTGTCTTCAGGCATTGGCGGCTTCATGAACCAGAACCTTGCCTCCTGGCTGGTGCTGCTTTGCATACTCGCCGCTTGGGCGTGGGTTTGGCGAACCATCGCAACGCGCCGAACCGCGCGCGGAAAAAACCGCTTCATGGCCCATTTGCTGGGCACATTGGCGGGCTGCGGCGCAGCCTTTGGCGCACTTTGCCTGAGTGGAGCAGTGTTGATGCCTAGGGCAGGCAATGAGCCGCCGGTCGCTATGGGAGTGATCGGCGCATTGGTGCTTGGCATCTATCTCGGCGTGTTGCGCCCTTTTAAAAAACAGGCTCCACAAAACAAAAAGGCCGCGCCTGCCATGCTGGTGGCGGCTGCGCCTAGGCTGAAAAGTGGCGCCAGCCCGGTAGCAGGCCAGCCACGCACATCCCTTGGGAATTCGCTTTGGGCATGGTGGCAGCTGCAAAAAAGCAAGCAGGATGAGTCTATGCAGCAAGCGGATAGCAGACGCACCGCGCGGGAAAAAGCGCTGGGCATGCCACTTGGCACCTTCTTCTCGGCGCGGATGGAGGCCCACCTCACACTCTGGTTCTGTATGCTGTTTTTGATCGTGTGGGCTTGCCTGTTTGCAGCTCAGCCCCTGGCGGGCGGGCTGGAGCGACTGGGCATGAGTTTCTTCATCGCATGCCTATCGGTGATCGTATTGTGTGCGTTGTCTTGCATCATATTTATTCCGGCCATCTTGCTGTTCTTGGCGCTGCTGCCATTTGCCTGCATCAGCATTGTGGCGGAGGCATGGTGGCGCATCCATTACAAGCGGCCCTATATTGCCTCTCGCCTTCCTGTTACAAGCCACTACAGCCATAAAGACTTTGCCAAGGTGCCTGATACGCTGGTTACTGGCTACGACAACATCGCGCCTGCCACCCCGCCTAAAAACACCGGCAGCTGGATCGTGCCATTGCTGATTGGGCTGTGGATAGGCAATGTGTGGGGCAAGGATGATTGAGGCGTTCTAAACGCATGCGCCATGTCGAACGTACGGCATCTGCTCCAGCATTCGCCGTGATGGCGGATTGTGACCATGCGCCATTCTTGCAATTGGCTAATAACGCCAAGGAAAGCCCTGTTGGCAACTGCCCTAGCGGACGCTTTACGCAGGCAGGCCGCCTGGCAAAACACAGCAAGCCAACTACAATTCCCTCGTCCCTACTTATCTCAAGGAGCGCACAATGGAACGGGTTTTTGATTTTGTTCGCAAGCAGTTGATTGAGGTCATCGAGTGGACCGATGATTCACGCGATACGCTCTCATACCGCTGGCCGGATGAGGATAAAGAGATCAAGAACGGCGCGCAGCTCATTGTGCGCGAGTCGCAGCAGGTGCAGTTTGTGGCGGCCGGCCAGTTTGCCGATTTGTTCGGCCCTGGCAAGCACACGCTCAGTACAGAGAATATTCCGATTCTCTCCACCATTCTCGGCTGGAAATACGGCTTTCAGTCGCCCTTCAAGTGCGATGTGTACTACCTCAACACGCGCTTGTTTACCGGCAACAAATGGGGCACGTCCAACCCGGTGATGATGCGCGACCAGGATTTTGGCGTGGTGCGCCTGCGTGCTTTTGGCACGTATGACTTCCGCATTGTGGATGCGCCCAAGTTCCTGAAAGAAGTGGCGGGCACCGACCAAAACTTCCGCCTGGATGAATTCAACGACACCATGCGCTCGCGCATTGTCAGCGTGTTTACCGAGGCGCTGGCCAAGGCGCATGTGCCGGTGCTGGATATTGCCCAGCGCTACAGCGAGCTGGGCGATGCGCTGCTGCCCATCATCAACCCTGCCATTCAAGAAAAATACGGGCTGGAAATCAGCAGCTTCATTCTTGAGAATGTTTCCGTTCCGCCCGAGGTGGAAGAGGCCATCGACAAACGCTCGAGCATGAGTGTCATTGGCAACCTCAACGATTACGTCAAGTACCAAATGGGGCAGGCCATGACCCAAGGCGGCGAAGCAGGCGCAGCCGCCACCATGCCCGCGCAAATGGCCATGGGCTTTGGCATGGCGCAAGAGATGATGCGCAACATGCAACAGCCCGGCGGCGCGACCATGCCGCCGCCCTTGCCTGCTGCGGCCACCACGCCCGCAGCGCCCGCCACTACAGGGCTGGACGTGCTCACCCCCGCGCAAGCCGCGCAGATGCTGGGCGTTTCGGTTGAGGATGTGATGGCATCGATTGAATCAGGCGAGCTCAAGGCCCGCAAAATCGGCAGCGCCTGGCGCATTGCCAAAACGGCGCTGGAAGATTTTTTGCGCGGGTAAAAACCCCTGTTTGATGCCTAACACAGCGCCTTATGAACCAGGCCACACCCCCTACCCTGCCCGCCCAGGAAACCGCCGCCGTCGGCAAGCACCCGTGCCCCGAATGCGGCGGCAACCTGGAATGGAATGCAGCCAAGCAGGCTTTGGCCTGCCCGTACTGCGGCACTACATCGGCATGGCAGCCCGATACAACTGCCAACAGCGCCGGCAACACAATCAGCGAGCAAGACCTGGAAGCCGCCCTGCGCGACCCTGCCAACCAGCGTAGCTGGAACCAGGAAAAGCGCGAAGTGCAATGCCAAAGCTGCCGCGCCATCTCCGTATTTGTAGATGGCCGGGTGGCGCAACGCTGCGATTTTTGCGGCTCGCCCGCCATCGTCCCGCACGAGGCGATGGGCGATGCCATCACCCCGCAAAGCATTCTGCCCTTCAAGTTTTCAGAAGGGCAAATCCGCAGCCAGGTGCGCGCCTGGTACGGCAACCGCTGGTTTGCGCCCAACCGCCTCAAAACCGCGGCATTAACCGACACCCTCACCGGCGTTTACCTGCCCTATTGGACGTTTGACGCCCACGCCAGCGCCCAATGGCACGCCGAAGCCGGGCACTATTACTACACCACCGAAACCTACCGCGACAGCAACGGCAACACCCAAACCCGACAAGTGCAGCACGTGCAATGGGAACCGGCATCAGGCCAGCTCCAGCACTTTTTCGATGATGACCTGGTGCCCGGCACCGTGGGGCTGCACGCCGAGCTGCTGCGCAAGATCGAGCCGTTCCCCACCACGCGCGACCTGGTGCCTTATGCGCCCGAATATGTGCGCGGCTGGACGGTAGAGCGCTACCAAGTCGATTTGCGCCGCGCCGCCGGCAAAAGCCGGCAGCAAATGGACGCCACATTGCACGAGCTATGCGCCCGGCGCGTTCCGGGCGACACCTACCGCAATCTGGTGGTTCATGCGCACTACCAAGGCCGCACCTTCAAGCACATATTGGTGCCGGTGTGGCTGATTCATTACACCTACGGCGCCAAAACCTACCAAATCGTCGCCAATGGCTACACCGGCACGCTGGCTGGCGAACACCCCTACAGCTGGATCAAGATCGCACTGGCCGTGCTGGCTGCATTTGTGGTGCTGCTGGTTGTGATGCAGGTTTTGGGAAGTTAATCAAACGGGTAATGCAGCCCCCTTTTTGCTCGCTTGAACATGTACATTCTCACCCTGCGCATTTGCAGCAAAGGTTTTGCCAAACTGGCCGCAGGCCAGGTTCACCGCAAATATCGGCCTGCCACGCCTTACTGGCAAAAACGCCTGTTTGATGCCAACGGACAACCCAAACCTTTTGCCGCCGTACATATCAAAAACGGCTATCGCGCCGATGCCCCGCTGGCTATATACGAACTGCGAGGCATTTCTACGCAAGTGGAAGAACACGAAGGCCAGCCGTGCTACCGCATTGATCTGGGCGCCATGATCGAGATACGCCCTTAAAGTCAATGCAACGTCTTTTCAGCAAAAGCAAAGAGCCGTTATTGGCAGCGCACCTTCTGTGATCAACTCTCCCCCGTTCTTTTGATCGCAAAAAACCGCTTTGCCGCCCTACCGCTTCGCATCAACTCACGGTCTAAGCTGATAACGCCCATTCACAACATCCATCTCTGGTGGAATGTGGTGCGTTTCAAAATAATCAAAACCCGGCTTCATCATTTGCCAAAACGCTATCCAGCTATGGTTGCCATGGCGGGCAAGGTTGGATTCCGTGAGCCGAAACGGAAAAGCGTGGGCGCGCACAAAGGGCTGCCCGTTTTGCAAGGCGGCATCTACCAAAGCGTAAATCTCTTCGATTTGCGCATCGCCCATGGCATAGCAACCGATGGAAACGCATTTCCCATGCACCATCAAATAGCTGCCGGTGTAGCCATGGGCGCGGTCATACGCATTGGGATAGTTGAGGTTGAACGACAAATGGTACTGGCTGTTGGGATTGAGATGGCGCTTGCTAAAAGCATAAAACCCCTCGGGCGCTTGCCTGTCGCCTTCACGGGTTTTAGGCCCCAAACTGCCTGAATACATGCAAATGGGATAGCTCTTGAACAACACGTAACGGCCATCCGGCTTTTGCACCCATAGCTCCAACTGCTTTTCTTCTTTGAAGATACGCAAAAACACAGGCGCGCCCCACGGCAAATTGCGCTGCGCTATTTGCGTGCGGATGTCGGTATTGAACGTACTGGCACTTGCCCCCCGCTGCGCAGGCGGCTGCACCGCACGCGGCAAAAAAGCCTCCGGCTTGCAGGCAGACACCATCATCACCACAAAAAAGAAGCCAAGTTTTCTCAACATATACCGCTCGCTACAAACTGAACCAATCCCCTTGTTCTGGTGAAATTCATCATCCACCACCCAACAACAGCACATGGCACCAACAGCGCCACGCATGATTAAACCTGATTTTTCAAGGCCATTATTTGGTCAAAAATAATTTTTTGTTTAGCATTAAGCGCTGCCATTTCCCGAAAAATCACCCCTTAGGATAGACCAATGAATCATCTACTTTGCTACAAACAAATGCCCGTCTGGACGGCACAGACCCTGCCCGAAGCATTCCGCAAACAACACAATACCAAGATCGGCACATGGGCCAAGTTATCGATCCAGAAAGGAAAGCTGAAGTTTTACGAACTCAGCGAATCGGGCGAAGAATTAAACACCCACATATTTGATACGGAAAACCAACCGCCTTTTATCGAGCCGCAACTGTGGCACAGAGTCGAGCCAGCTTCAGAGGATTTGGTATGCCAATTATCCTTTTACTGCTCGCCAGAAGATTACTATACGAAAA
>CAYUAF010000077.1:4090-7228 GCA_964442555.1 uncultured Allobrachymonas sp. | reverse complement strand
CATGAAAAAGCTGAACCTGTATTTCGGAATCACCCTGTTTGCCCTGTTTTTGTATACCGGCCATGTGCTGCACAGCGGCTTTGTTGCCACCGGCGGTGCCGACGGTTATGCACGCCTTCAAAACCGCGCCAACCATATTTATCTGCTATTCGTAGCCTTGTTCAATCTGGCATCGTTCAAATGGCTGTTTGCGCAAGCTTTGAAGCCGGTCGAGCCGCTGGCCCGTTGCCTGCTGGTGCTGGCCGGGCTTTGCGCCGCCGTGGGGTTCTTTGTGGAATCTGCCACGTCGGTAGACAGGCGCATGTGGATGCCGGCTGCGGTCGTCTGTGCTTTTCTGGCCGTTGCCCTGCTGCTGGCTGATGAGGCTTATGCAAAAATCAAGCGCTCTCCAAAACGCATGCATGAAAGCGCGCCGGAGTAGTTGCCGCAAGCCGCAGGCTACACGCTTCTGCCATCCAATCAGACAATAACCCGGGCGGGCGGACTAGGGCCTGTTCACATCAATGAAACAACCAAGGATTTTCATGACCGAAACCCTGCACGCATACGTCAAAGACATTAGCGATCCCTTGTGGCAATGGCTGGTTTATCTGCTTTTGGGTACCGGCCTGTTTTTTACCCTGGCAACCGGATTTGTGCAATTTCGCCTGTTTGGGCGCAGTGTGCGAGAGATGCTGGGGGGCCGCCGGGCTGGTAACGATCCGCACGGTATTACGCCGTTTCAGGCCTTTGTTACCGGCCTGGCCAGCCGTGTGGGCGTAGGCAATATCGCCGGTGTGGCCATTGCCGTATCCACAGGCGGCCCCGGCGCCGTATTCTGGATGTGGGTGACGGCACTGATCGGCATGAGTTCGGCCTTTGCCGAATCGTCCCTGGCGCAGCTGTTCAAAATCCGCGGGTACGACAGCCACGCGTTTCGGGGCGGCCCAGCCTATTACATCACCCAGGGCCTTCGGCAGCGGTGGCTGGGCATTTTGTTTGCCTTGAGCCTGATCTTCTGCTTCGGGCTGGTATACAACGCCGTGCAGGCCAACTCGATTGTGGCCGCCACCCAGGCCGCCTGGGGCTGGAACCAGCATGCCGTAGGCGTTGCCTTGGTGATTGTGAGCGCGCCCATTATTTTTGGCGGCGTGCGCCGCGTATCGCGCGTGGCCGAAATGCTGGTGCCTGCCATGGCCGTGGTTTATTTGCTTATCGCCCTGTTGATCGTGGTGATCAATATCAGCGAAGTTCCCCGCGTGTTTGCGTTGATTTTTCAAAACGCCTTTCGCTTTGATGCGGCAAGCGGTGGCCTGCTCGGCGCGTTCATTTCCAAGTCCATGATGATCGGCATCAAACGCGGCTTGTATTCCAACGAGGCCGGGCAAGGCTCCGCCCCAAATATTGCGGCTGCCGCCGAAGTCAAGCACCCGGTTTCGCAAGGCATGATCCAGATGCTGGGCGTGTTTGTGGATACGCTGATAGTTTGCTCGTGCACGGCCTTTGTGATTTTGCTCTCCGACGTGCCAGCCGGCAATCTCAACGGCGTGCAGCTTACCCAGGCGGCCATTGTCAGTCACGTAGGCGCATGGGGCGCAGATTTTCTGGCGGTGGTGTTATTCATGTTTGCCTTTTCGACCATCATCGGCAACTACGCCTATGCCGAATTCAATATCCAGTTCATCAAAAGCCACAGGCCGACCTTGATGGTTTTCCGCATAGCCGTGCTGGCGTCGGTGTATCTAGGCTCCATCGGCAGTATCCCGCTGGTGTGGGATATGGCTGATCTAAGCATGGGCGTGATGGCGCTGATCAACCTGATTGCCATTCTGGCCCTCAGCCCGCTGGTGTTTTTGCTGCTGAAAGACTATTGCGCCCAACTGAAGCAAGGCCGGCAGGAGCCGGAATTCAAACTCTCAGATCATCCGCAGCTCAAGCCCGTGGTGCGGGAAGATGTCTGGTAAGCCTGCTGCCGGGCGGGCCGGCATATGCTTCTGCGCATGCCCGGTCTGACCCGCCTCACATGCTTGCCATATGCCTGCCTCATATGCGCTTACCGCGCCCGCCGTGTCTGCACGCCCGGCGTACTCGACATGAAAAAGCCCCGGCATGCCGGGGCTTTTTGCTGATGCATGTTTTGCTGACGAACGAAGCGACAGGCTTTACCGATAGCGAATGCCCGCCTCGGCAGTCGATACGCGCGTACCGGCCTGGCCGAGCACAATGGCTTCAATATCGGCCAATGCGCCAATCACGGCTTCCTTGCCCGTTTGTTCGACAAATTCGCACGCCGCCTGGATTTTCGGATCCATGGAGCCGGCCACGAAGAACATTTCTTTCAGCGCCTGCGGGTGCGCGTGGGCAATGGCTTTTTGCTCGGGCGTGCCCCAATTGGCGTAAGCCGCATCCACATCGGTGGCAATCACCAGCAAATCCGCATGCAGCTGGCGGGCCAGCAAGGCGGCGCACAGGTCTTTGTCGATTACGGCTTCAATGCCTTTGAGTTGGCCGGACTGATCGCTGTAAGTGGGAATGCCACCGCCCCCGCAGCAAATCACCACGGTGCCGCGCTCAAGCAGCCACTGCACTGGCCGGATATCAGCAATGCGCTGCGGGCGCGGGCTGGCGACTACGCGGCGGTATTTGTCGCCGTCCGGCGCAATGCTCCAGCCCTTGTTGCGGGCGTGCTGCTCGGCTTCTTCTTTGCTGTACACGGGGCCAATAGGTTTGGTGGGTTTTTGAAAGGCCGGGTCGTTTTTGTCTACTTCCACCTGGGTGAGAACGGTGGCCAAGGGCACATCGTGCGGCAGCAAATTGCCCATTTCCTGCTCGATCATGTAACCGATCATGCCTTCGGTTTGCGCGCCCAAAACGTCCAGCGGATAGGCTTCCACCTCGGTATAGGCCGCGCCTTGCAAGGCAAGCAGACCAACTTGCGGGCCATTGCCATGGGCGATTACCAGCTCGTTGCCGGGCTGGATTTTTGCCATTTGGGTGGCAGCCACGCGCACGTTTTGGCGCTGGTTTTCTACTGTCATGGCTTCACCACGTCGCAGCAAGGCGTTACCCCCCAAAGCAATGACAATTCGCATAGCAATACTTCCTCCATAGAGCTTCAGGCGGGCTATCAAAAAGGCGCTCCGTCCGCCTGAAATCCGC
>CAYUAF010000077.1:0-3990 GCA_964442555.1 uncultured Allobrachymonas sp. | reverse complement strand
TTACAAACCGCCCAGTGTCGAAACCAGCACGGCCTTGATGGTGTGCATGCGGTTTTCGGCCTGGTCAAAGGCGATGTTGTAGGGGGATTCGAATACGTCTTCCGTTACCTCAATGCCATTGGCCAGATGCGGGTATTTTTCGGCAATTTGTTTGCCCACCTTGGTGTCGCTGTTGTGGAAGGCTGGCAGGCAGTGCATGAATTTCACGCGCGGGTTGCCGGCGGCTTTCATCAGCTCGGTATTGACCTGATAAGGCAACAGCAACTCGATGCGCTCGCCCCAGGTTTCAAGCGGCTCGCCCATGGAGACCCACACGTCGGTATGGATGAAGTCCACACCCTGCACGGCTTCTTTGGGGTCTTCGGTCAGCAAAATGCGGGCGCCGCTTTGCTCGGCAAACCGGCGGCATTGTTCTACCAGTTCTTCGTTCGGCCACAGGACTTTGGGCGCGGCAATGCGCACATCCATGCCCAGCTTGGCGCCTACCAGCAGCAGCGAGTTGCCCATGTTGTTGCGGGCATCGCCCACGTAGGCGTAGCGGATTTTGTACATGGGCTTGTCGCTGTGCTCCAGCATGGTGAGCACGTCGGCCAGCATTTGGGTGGGGTGATATTCATCCGTCAGGCCGTTGAATACGGGAACGCTGGAGTAATCAGCCAGATCTTGCACCACTTCTTGGCTGAAGCCGCGGTATTCAATCGCGTCATACATGCGGCTTAGCACGCGGGCAGTGTCTTTCATGGTCTCCTTATGCCCGATTTGCGAGGAATGCGGGTCGATATACGTCACGTTGGCGCCTTGATCGTATGCGGCCACTTCAAACGCGCAGCGGGTGCGGGTGGAGGTTTTTTCGAAAATGAGCGCAATGTTTTTGCCGACCAAGTGCTGCTTTTCGGTGCCGCTGTATTTGGCGCGCTTCAAGTCGCGTGCCAGGCCCAGCAAAAAGCGCAAATCTTCGGTGCTGTGGTGAACCAGGCTGAGCAAGTCGCGGTTATGCAGGTTGTAAGACATGGTGTGACTCCTGATTGCTTGTTTGGGCACAGGCAGCCCGAAAGGTTTTCGGGCCGCCACGACATAGGGGATTAGTAATCCACCGCCTCGCGGATGATGGGGCACGTCATGCAACGGCCACCGCCACGCCCGCGGCCCAGCTCGGCCGACGGGATGGTGATGACCTCCACCCCCGCCTTGCGCAGCAAGGTGTTGGTGTAGGTGTTGCGGTCGTAGCCGACAACTACCCCGGGTTCCAGCGCAATCACGTTGTTGCCGTCGTCCCACTGTTCGCGCTCGGCCGCATAGTCATCGCCGCCGGTTTGCACCACGCGCATTTCTTTCAGCCCCAAGGCATCGGCCACTACGTCTACAAACGGTTTGTGCTCTTTGCGCACGTCCAGCCCGCTGGGTTTGCTCTCGTCCGGGCGCAGGCTGTACGCCGTGATGCTATTGACCACTTCGGGGAAGATATTGACCAGATCGCGGTCGCAGAAGGTGAACACGGTATCCAGATGCATGGCCGAGCGGGTTTTGGGCAGCGCAGCGATGATGATGCGCTCTGCCGCCCCTTCGGCAAACAGCCGCGTAGCCAGCTGGGTAATGCCTTGAATCGAGCTGCGCTCGCCCATGCCCACCAGCACCAGCCCTTTGCCAATGGGGAAAACATCGCCGCCTTCCAGCGTGGCCTTGCCAAAGTGCTGATCGGGGTCGCCCCACCAAACCTTGACGCCGGCATTGGCAAACAGCGGATGGAATTTGTAGATGGCCGTTGCCAGCAAGGTCTCTTGCCGGCGTGCGGGCCAGTACATGGGGTTCAAGGTTACGCCGCCATAAATCCAGCAAGTGGTATCGCGCGTGAATTGGGTATTGGGCAAAGGCGGCAAGGCAAAGCCTACGCTGCCTTGCGCGGCGCGCACCAAAGAGCGCACATCCCCGCTGACCTCGGGCGGCAGATCGTTCACGCTCACGCCGCCAATCAAAAACTCCGCTTGCTGCCGGCTGCTCAAACTCTCCAGCCACGCACGCAGCTCGCTGATGATGGTGGTATTGACCAAATTCGGCGTGATTTTCCGATCCAGCACCCATTTGAGCGCTTCCGGATTAGACAGGGTTTCGGACAGCAGATTGTGCATTTCCAGCACTTCTACGCCGCGCTCGCGCATTTTGGTCACAAAATCGAAATGGTCGCGCTTGGCCTGGCTAACCCACATCACATCGTCAAACAGCAAATCGTCGCAGTTATCAGGTGTGAGGCGCGTATGCGCCAGCCCCGGTGCGCACACCATTACCCGCTTCAACTTGCCCACTTCGGAATAAACGCCCAGTTTTTCTGTTTGTTGCATGATCAAACTCCTTTTATTTGCCCATTCATTCGATGGTTAATCGCCGATAAATAGAAAGAATCCGTCAAAAATCACAAGGTCAAACGTCCCGTGTAAAGCCCGATGGCAGCCAGAACAGCCCCTGCTACCGAAGCGGCAAAATACAGTTTCTCAATACCCGTAAAGATCGTTTGCTTGTCTTCAAGGCGCGCCTTGATATACACCAACGCACCGGGCGCATACAACAAGGCAGAGAGCAGCAAATACTTCACACCTGCCGCATACAAGAGCCATACGCTATACACAACGGCAATCACGCCAATCACAATATCCTTGTTGCGCTGTGCTTGTGCTTCCGCTTCGGTATAGCCGTCTTTACGCACGGCAATCATGACGGCATACACCGCCGAGAAGAAATACGGCATCAAGATCATGGAAGTTGCCAGATAGAGCAAATCCAGATAAGAGCTGCTGGAGAACAGGGTAATAATCAGAAAAATCTGGATCGCCCCATTTGAAACCCACAAGGCATTGGCTGGCACGCCTTTTTTGTTTTCTTTTCTGAAAAAAGCGGGCATGGTGTGGTCAGCCGCAGCAGAGTACAAAATCTCGCCGCACAACAGCGTCCATGACAGCAAAGCACCTGCCAAAGAAACAATCAGGCCAATGGAGATAAACGCTGCGCCCCAGTCCCCCACAACATGCGCCAGCACATAGGCCATGGAGGGGTTTTTCAAAGCAGCCAGTTCAGGCTGCGTCAAAACGGCGGCCGAGAGCACGTTTACCATGACCAAAAGCGCCAGCACCCCGATAAAACCCAGCATGGTGGCCTTGCCGACATCTGTTCGCTTTTGGGCGCGGGCGGAATACACGCTGGCGCCTTCAATGCCGATAAACACCCACACGGTCACCAGCATCATGCTTTTGACTTGTTTGAGCACACTGCCCAGCTCGGCATTTTCTTGCCCCCAAAAATCTTTGGTAAACACATCCATTTTGAATGCCGCGCCCACCAATGCGATAAACACCATGAGCGGAACCACTTTGGCAACCGTGGTAATCAGATTGATATAGGCGGCCTCTTTAATGCCTTGCAAAACCAGTGCATGGATGCACCACAGCAAAATAGAGGCAGCCACAATAGCAACCTTGGTATTGCCTTCGCCAAACTGCGGGAAGAAATACCCCAGCGTGCCAAACAGCAATACAAGATAGCTCACATTGCCAATCCAGGCGCTAATCCAATAGCCCCAGGCAGAAGAAAAGCCCAGATAATTGCCAAACCCCGCTTTGGCGTAGGCATATACGCCGTTATCCAATTCCGGCTTGCGGTTCGCCAGGGTTTGAAAGACAAAGGCAAGCATCAACATGCCAACCGCCGTAATTCCCCAACCGATCAAAATCGCGCCAGCAGCGGCACCCGATGCCATATTTTGCGGAATGGAAAAAATCCCGCCACCGATCATGGAGCCTACCACTAGCGCGGTAAGCGCACCCAGCTTCAATTTACGATTGTCTTGAGACATTATTTACTCCTTTATCAGAAAATGCCTAAGGCAGACGAAATATCACCAAGCCTTTGCTACGGAACAAGAATTACCAAAAAAACGCACCTCACAAACACAACACAAACAACCAATCAGCCTATTGACACAATGGCCGCATGGTTTTTGTG
>CAYUAF010000076.1:0-7406 GCA_964442555.1 uncultured Allobrachymonas sp. | reverse complement strand
GTGGAAGGGAGGACGGGCATGTTCACGGAAAGGCAAAAGGGTAAAAAAGCAGAAAGGGCAAAGCAAAGAGCTGCCTAATGAGTAAGTAACGGTTTGAGAGTATGGGCTATGCCTAGTGCCTGTTCACCCTGTTTTTGAAGAATGCGTTGTGATCAAAAAGCTTACTCGTCAAGGCAGACAACGAAGGCGATAGCTTTTTTGATCACAACCCGAAGGGAATAGACCCTAGCTGACCCAATGGGTAACGGTAACCAGTGCAATCAGCAAGCACCACAGCAGCACGCTGCGCCACACCAGCCGCGCCAGCATGTGCAGGCGCGAGATACCCGAGGGTTGCTTGGCGTAGAGCGCCACGCCGTAAGCGGCGCTGGCATCTTCCGCTAAAGTGGGGTCTGGCGTGGGGCTGTTTGCCGTAGCCGATGTGCTGGGTGCTGCAGCAGCCACGGGCGCTGCGGGTGGTGCGCCAAAGTGGCCGGGCACATCAATAGCGCCTGCGGCAACGGCCAGCAAGAGCGCCTGGTTGTGCGTATGGGGGCCATCGTTGCCGGTATTGCTGGTATTGCCGGTGCGTGGAATTTGGCGCCAATTGTCAATCGCCAACTCGAAATTGCCCACAACAGCAAAGCAAGCGGCCGTGATGCGGGTTGGGAGCCAGTTGATCGCGTTCCACGCCGTTTGGGCGGCGTGCGCGGCATGCCCGGCGGGGGCAAGGTCGGTTTGCTGGCTTGGCTGCTGCCAGTACATGCGCACGCAATCGGCGCACCAGTACAGCACGGCTCCTGCAGGGCCTAGCCCCAGCATGGAAAAGAGTACAAAAGCCGCAGCAATGCCAAATACGTGCCGGTGCACGTTCAGCACGGCATGTTCCAGCACTTGTTGCGTGAAGGTGTGGCGGGGCAGGGTGTTGCTGGCGGTGCCTTGCCATTGCGCAAGGAGCTGGCGGGCGCGCATTTCATCCCCATGCTCCAGGGCTTCGCGAATGGCAGAAAGGTAGTCGCCAAACTGGCGGAAACTCAACGTGGCGTATAGCAGCAATACATTCCAGCCCAGCGCCAGCGGCCAGGCAAAGCCGTTGAGCAAGCGGTATATGCCATAAGCCAGCAAAGCCGGTGCGGCTACGGCAGCCGCCCAGCAGATCCAGCCGTGCACGGGCTTGCCGGCATTTAAATTCCTGATGGACCAATCGGCCAAACGTTGTTGCGCCCGCCAGACGGGGTTGGATTCGGGCAGCGGGTACAGCTGCTCCAGCAACAGCGCGCATAGGAGAGAAAAAAAGGTCATACGCAAACCAGAAAAAGCAAGAACAGGCTGGTGCGAGCATAAACCAATCTGCCTGCCAAGTGGCGCATATTCACGCAGATGCAGCCAGAAATTGATACAAGTCGCGCAAGATGCCTGCGGTAACGCCCCAAATGAAGCGTTCCTGTCCGCTGTCGGCATCGGTATAAGGCATGGAAAACCACTCGCGCCTTTGCGTGGGGGCGGGTTGCCAAAAGTGTTTGCGGTGGTGGGCGGGGTTCATCAAAAAATCCAGCGGCACACGAAAAATCTCCGTGATTTCTTGCGGATCGGCCACCAGTTGGGCGGCGGGGTGCAGCAAGGCCACTACGGGTGTTACGCGGTAGCCGGTGCCCGTTTTGTAAGGCAGCAGTGTGCCCAGAACCTGTGCTTGATCAGGGGATAAACCGATTTCTTCCTGTGCCTCGCGCAGGGCGGTGGCGGTGGCATCGGCATCGTGCGCTTCGATTTTTCCGCCCGGAAAAGCAATCTGCCCCGGGTGCGCGTTCAAATGCTGGCCGCGTTGCGTGAGCACGACTTGTAGCGGCTGCGCCGGATCGGGCGACGCAGGCTGCAAGCCAATCAATACGGCTGCTTCGCGAATCGGTGCGGGCGGCGTGAATTGCTCGTTGCGCGGTTCGGCCTGCCAAGAAAGGTTTGAGGCAAAACGTTGTCGCAAGGCGCTTGCGCGCAGGCGCTCCGCCGCAATGGCCGGCTGCTGCTGCAAGGTGCGGGTGGCCTCTTGCCATATGGGCAGATTGCGCGGATCGAAAGGGAGAACGGTGTGCGGTGAAGCGGCCATGACGTACAGAAGAAGAATGATGCTATCGCAAACCAAGCGCATGGGCTGCAAAGTCACTGCAGCTCATCAGCACACGCTGGGCGCGGCGGGCAGTAGTGGCGGGGCGGGCATGTATGCTTGGCTCCGGCAGTGCAGATCGTGCCAGATATTGGATGCGAGCGATATTGGGCGTGAAGGGGCAGGTGTGATCGGGTGTTGCTATGGAGGTGGCGGCGGCAGTGGCAGCAGCGGCAGGTAAACAGGTGGTCTGTTTCTTTAACACTTGTGTTTCATGCCCGGGCCATGAAAAAACCGCTTCAGCCAGCGGCGTGAAGCGGTTTGGTCGCAAAAGCTTGGGCGTTTGAGGCAGCTGTTGCTGCCTGACGGCCGGATTATGCTGCTGCGTCTTTGTTGCGGGAAGTGAGCTTCTCTTTGATGCGAGCGCTCTTGCCGCTGCGGCCACGCAGGTAGTACAGCTTGGCGCGGCGCACATCGCCACGGCGTTTGACTTCGATGCCGGCAATCAGCGGGCTGTAGGTTTGGAAGGTACGCTCCACGCCTTCGCCGCTGGAGATTTTGCGCACGGTAAATGCGCTGTTGATGCCGCGGTTGCGCTTGGCAATTACCACGCCTTCGTAAGCCTGTACGCGTTTGCGGTTGCCTTCAACCACATTGACGCTGACAACAACGGTGTCGCCAGGAGAGAAGTCGGGAATGTTTTTACCCAAGCGGGCGATTTCTTCTTGTTCCAGAGTCTGGATCAGGTTCATCTTGATTTTTCCTGTGATTTTGATCGTAAACAGCTGCACAAAAGACCCGTGACCAAACACCCCGCGGTGGATGTTGGCTGCTGCAAGTGTGGCGATAGATTGCGCACATCAACCATGCAGCGGGCGGCTGACAGAGGATCAAGCGGGCAATTATAGCCAGAAACCCGCAGCGCAGGGGCTGAACTGTTGGGCGCGTGCCGCACGCTTATTTCGTTTGGGGCTGCACCCAGCCAGCCAGATGCTGCGCGCTGATGGCGCCCAAGGCGGCAATCCAGTCCGGATCGTCGTTGAGGCAGGGAATGTAATGCAAGGTTTGGCCACCAGCGGCCAAAAAGGCATCGCGGCATTCGATGGCGATTTCTTCCAGCGTTTCCACGCAATCGGCCACAAAGCCGGGGCAGAGCAGATCAACACGCCGTGCGCCTTGGCGGGCCAGTTGCTCCAGCGTAGCCAAGGTGTAGGGTTGCAGCCATTTTGCGCGGCCAAAGCGCGATTGAAAGGTCACGCGGTACTGCTTGTCGGATAGCCCCAATTGCTGCGCTACCAGCCGGGCTGTGGCGTGGCACTGCTCGGCATAGGGGTCGCCCAAGCGGCGGGTGCGATCCGGCGTGCCGTGAAAGCTCATGAGCAGGATGTTGCCGCGATCATGGTGTTGCCACTGCGTTTGCACCTGTTTGGCCAGCGCCCGAATGTAGAGCGGGTGCGTGTGGTAGTGATTGACGAAACGCCATTCTGGGTGGTGCCGTGTGCGGCGGTTCCAGGCAGAGACTTGATCTGCCACGCTGGCGGTGGTGGTGCAAGAGTACTGCGGGTAGGCGGGCAGCACCAGAATGCGCGAGAAGCCTTGCTTGCGCAAGCGGTCAATCGTGGCGTGAATGGAAGGGTTGCCATACCGCATCGCATACGTTACGGCAACACGGTAGCCGTGATGCCCCAGCCAGCCTTGCAGCAGCTTGGCCTGCTTTTCGGTCCAGACCTTGAGGGGCGAGCCTTCGGGCGTCCAGATAGAGGCGTAGCGGGCCGCCGATTGCGCGGGCCGCCGCAGCAGCACCCAGCCGTGCAGCACGGGCCACCACAGCAGGCGTGGCAGCTCCACAATGCGGGGGTCGCTCAAAAACTCGGCCAGATAACGCCGCAGGGCAGAAGGGGTGGGCGCATCGGGCGTGCCCAAATTGCACAGGATGATGGCTGTGTGCGGGTGGTGTGGCGGTGTCGGTTCACGCATGGTGCAGGTTGCGGCTTGGCCTTTAAAGCATGGTGCGGGGTAGGGGCAAAGGCGCAAAGAATCTTTATTTTGGTGAGTTGGGTTATAGGGCAGGTGCGGCAACAGGTCGGTAAAAAGACGGATTCAGTATTTGCTGGCGCTTAGCTCAGCATGCAGTTGTGCGTAAAGTTGGTGGCGTTGCGGGTCAATGCCTTTTTGCTCCAGCGGCGTGCCTACGGCGTTGAGCACCCCGCAGCCTGGCTCGTGCAGATGGGTGCAGTTGTAGAAGCGGCATGCGCCCGTGTGGTGGGCAATGTCTGGCATGCAGCGTGCCAAATCACCAGCGGCCAGGTGGCGAATGCCAAATTCCTGAAACCCGGGCGAGTCGATGGCGGCAGTGCCTGCGGAGCGATCCAGCCAATGCAGCATGGTGCTGGTGGTGGTGTGGCGGCCACTGTTGAGTGCGCGCGAAATTTCATTCGTTTGCACATTGGCCGTAGGCAGCAGCCAGTTGATAAAACTGCTTTTGCCGGTGCCGGATGGCCCCATGAGCAAATTCTTTTTGCCCTGCAAGGCCTGCTTGAGGGCGTGCAAGGCATCACAAGGTTGTTGCAGCGATACGCCCAGGGTGCTGTAGCCCATGGCGCGATACGGCTCCAGCCGTTGCCAGGCGCGGGCGTGCAGGTCGGTCAGGTCGGATTTGTTCAGCACGATCAGCGCGGGAATGCGGGCTGCTTCGGCAGCAATCAATGCCCGGCCCAAAAGCTGGTGCGAGAACTCCGGCTCTGCCGCCAGCCAAATCAGTATCTGGTCGATATTGGCGGCAAAAGCCTTGGTGCGTACATCGTCTTGCCGGTAAAACACATTGCGTCGGGGCAAAACGGCTTCGATCGTGCCTTCTTCGCCCTGGCCGGCGGCGGGTGCCTGCCAATGAATCCAATCGCCTACGAGCGCCTGGTTTTTTTTGCCGCGCGGATGGCAAATGCGGCGGCTGCCGTCTGGCGCTTCTACCACGGCATGCCGCCCGTGGCTGGCAACGACCAAACCTTCATTCAGGCCGGCAGGCAAGGTGTGTGAGTGTGTTGGCATGCTTATCCCCCGGCTGGCAGCGCCAGCCTTGCCAGGCGTTCGCTGGCGGGCGGGTGCGAATAGTAAAAGCGCACGTACAGAGGATCTGGCGTGAGCGTGGACGCGTTGTCGTTATAGAGTTTGAGCAAGGCGCTGCGCAAGTCGCTTGCGGCGCTGTGCTGCGTGGCAAACGCATCTGCTTCAAACTCGTGCTTGCGCGAGCTGGCAGCCGCCACGGGTGAGGCAAAGATCGAAAACACGGGCGCCACCAATGCGAACAGCAGCAAGGCCAAAGCGGCGTGCGGCGCAGCTAGCGCATTCGCCACGCCCAAGCCGGCATAAAACCATGCCTGCCCGTATATCCATCCCAGCAAGGCAAAGCCGGCCAGGCTCAAGCACAGGCCCAACAGCAGGCGCTTTTGAATATGCCGGTGCTTGAAATGGCCCAGTTCGTGGGCGAGTACGGCATCTACTTCGCCGGGCTGCAATTTGCTGAGCAGGGTGTCGAAAAAAACCACGCGCTTGGATTGCCCCATGCCGGTGAAATAGGCGTTGGCATGGGCGCTACGCTTGCTGCCATCCATTACGTACAGCCCCTTGGCGGCAAAGCCGCAGCGTTGCATCAGGGCGGTTACGCGCTGCGCCAAATCCGGGTCTTGCAAAGGCTCGAAGCGGTTGAATAGCGGGGCAATCCACGCGGGGTAGATTACTGCCATCAACAGACCAAAGCATGCCCATACCGCCCAGGCCCACAGCCACCACAGGCCGCCCGCTTGCTGCATCAGCCACACAATCAGCGCCAGCAAGGGCAGGCCGATTATGGCGCTGAGCACCATGTTCTTGCACAAATCGCCCAGCCACAGTGCCAATGTGCTGGTGTTGAAGCCAAAGCGCGCTTCTAGCCGGAATGTACGGTACCAGTCCAGCGGCAATTCGAGCAAACTGTTGATTAAGGCAAACCCTGCCAACAGCCCCAGTTGTTGCCACATGGGAGAAGCTAGCCACTGCGCAAACAGCGAGTTGAGCAGTTGCAGGCCGCCAAAAACCGTCCACCCCAGCAGCAGCGCGGTGCCATAAAGCAGCGATACCAAGCCAAAACGGCCTTGTGCCACGGTGTAGTCAGCCGCTTTTTGGTGCGCTTGCAGGCTTACCGTATGAACAAAGGCAGCGGGCACCGCATGGCGGTGCGCTTGCACATGGCGTATCTGCCGCCACGTCAGCCAAACCTTGAGCAGCAGGCCAACGCCTAATGCGGCCAAAAAAAGCATGCGCCAAGTGTGCGCAGCCCATGCCGAGTCGGACAACAAAGAATGCATCATGCCGGCAAGTGTAAGGTCTTTGCATCACCCTTGCGGGGAACAGGCCGTTGCCCGCGCAAAGTGCATGAGCACGGAAAATGCGACGCACAAATGTGACGCACAATAGCGCCCATGCAAAACGAAAACACCTCTTCACCCAACGGGCAAGCGCAGCCCCTGCCTGCCCTTAAAAAAAACGACGACAACCTGATCTGGCTTGATTGTGAAATGAGCGGCCTTGATCCTGAAAAGGAGCGCCTGCTGGAAATTGCCGTGATCGTGACCAACTCAGACCTGACGGTACGCGTGCCGGGGCCGGTATTGGTCATCCACCAAAGTGACGAGCTGCTGGGAAAAATGGACGCCTGGAACGTCGGCACCCACACGCGCAGCGGCCTGATCGACAAAGTGCGCGCCAGCACGGTCACGGAAGCACAGGCCGAAGAAACGCTGATTGCCTTTTTGCGGCAATACGTGAGCAAGGGCAAATCGCCCATGTGCGGCAACACCATCGGGCAAGACCGGCGTTTTCTCGTCAAATACATGCCACGGCTGGAAGCTTTTTTCCATTACCGCAATCTGGACGTCAGCACGCTCAAAGAACTGGCGCGGCGCTGGCGGCCAGAGCTGCATGCAGCGTTCAAAAAGCACCAAGCGCACACAGCGTTGGCCGATGTGGAAGAGTCCATCGCCGAGCTGGAGTACTATCGCGCCCACTTCTTGCGCATGGAGCCTCCTCAAACCTGACGATGGTCAATATGCGTGGCAGGTAGCAAGGCATGGATGTGCCGTTGCCGCATGGCGCTAGATACCCAGAGCTGCCGCAGCTTCAACTGCTGCGGCGTGAGATGTGGCACTATGCTCGGTTGCAAAAAGCAAGGCGCAGATTTTTCGCAAAAATATCTGCAGTTCTGAAAAAACAGCGAAATTCCTTGCTACAATGCCGAACTTGTTGGCTCGGTAGCTCAGTTGGTAGAGCAGCGGATTGAAAATCCGCGTGTCGGTGG
>CAYUAF010000075.1:0-7463 GCA_964442555.1 uncultured Allobrachymonas sp. | reverse complement strand
TACGCCCTACGCCCTACGCCCTACGCCCTACGCCCTACGCCCTACGCCCTACGCCTGCGGCAGATGGGCTGTTTTGCTGCTTGCTGGGCGATGATGAGCAAGAGGCAAGGCTATTGCATGTGTTTGTTGGGCGATGGTTTTGCTATCCCTTGGGCTGGCAGTCAAAGAAAGGCGCTTGGCACGGCGGCAGGGCGGGCTGTTGGGGCTGTGGGCGTTGCAGGTGGTGCAGGCAAACGTGGCGCAAAAACGGGTGGTGAAAGGATGCGGTTGGGTTTGTTGGGCATGCGCATGCCGACAAGCGCGCGAACAGCACTGATGGTCATGATGGCTCTGATGAACGATGGCTTGCAGGCGGCCATTAACTAAAAACTAGGGTCTGTTCACGCTATTTTTGGACGATGCGTTGCGCTTGAAAGGTCACTCGCCAAGACGCCAGCCGCCGCCAAGGTGCGATTCTTGGCCAGGCTGGCAACGCAGGTGATGGCCTTTTGGGCGCAACCCGAAGGGAAGCAGCTTGCCAGAGCGCCACTCTTTGTTGTGCTTCTTGTACGGACCCCCGGTCTGCGCTGCGGCGCACGCCTCGATTGGCGCTCTGGGCACTCTGGCGGGCAGCTTCGCATGATCAAAAATAGCGTGAACAGACCCTAAAAGCCCGTTTGCAAGCGGCCTTCACCAATCCAGCTCGGTTTGGCCAGGCGGGGAGTCTGGGGGGTGGGGGGTAAGCGTCACTTGTCCGTCGCGCACCGTAGCAACTACACGCTGCCCCGCGTAAAAGTCCGCTTGGCGGGCCAGCAATCGGCCCGTTTGCTGGTCTTGCAGCAGGGCAAAGCCGCGTTCCAGCACGTGCTGGGGGTCCAGCAGCCGCAAGCTGTCGGCGCTGCGTTGCAGGCGTTGGCGGTGTTGTTCAAGCTGCCACTGGCAGGCGGCCTGCCAGCGGTGTTGCAAGTCGCGCAAGCGCACGTGCTGTTGTTGCCGGTTGTGGCGCAGGCTGTGTTGCAAGGTTTGGGCCAGATGGTGCAGTTGCAGGGCATGTTGCCCGTGCCGGGCGTGGCGCATGGCCGCTTGCAGCAGGCGGGCGCGCAGGTGTTGCAGGTGCTGCAAGCGCGCGCTTACATCGGTGCGGCGCAGTTGTTGCAGCCGCAAGGCTGTTTCGTGCAGATGCAGGCGCTGCTGGCGCACGGGGCTGGCGCTGCGGCTTAGCCCCCAGGCCAACCGGTCCAGCTGCTGGGCGTGCGTGTCGAGCTGGCGCTGCACGCGCTGTTGCAGGCGCAGGGCGCAGCTTTGGGCGAGTTGCCAAGCGTCGGCTTGGGGCATGGCGGCCAGTTCGGCGGCGGCGGTGGGGGTGGGGGCGCGCACGTCGGCGCAAAAGTCGGCAATGGTGAAGTCGGTTTCGTGCCCTACGCCCACGACAACAGGCACCGGGCTTTGCACGATAGTGTGTGCCAACTGGGCATCGTTAAACGCCCACAAATCGTCGATGGAGCCGCCGCCGCGCACCAGCAAGATGGTGTCGATGGGGGGGAGCGCGAGGGCGGCCATATCGCCTTGCTGCTGGGCGCTGGCAAGGCGGTACAGGCGTTGCAGGGCCGCTATCAACGTAGCCGGGGCGTTGTTGCCTTGCACCAAGGCAGGGACCAGCAGCACGGGGATGTGGGGGGCGCGGCGTTGCAGGGTGGTGGCTACGTCGCGCAGGGCGGCCGCACCCAGTGAGGTGACCAGCCCCAGGCCGCGCGGGAAAGGAGTGAGCGTGCGCTTGCGTGCGCCGTCAAACAGGCCTTGCGCTTCCAGCTCGGCCTTGATGCGCAAAAAGGCCTCGTACAAAGCGCCTTGCCCGGCGCGGCGCATGCTTTCCACAATCAATTGCAGGTCGCCGCGCGCCTCGTACACGGCCAGGCGGCCAGATACTTCGACTTGCTCGCCTTCGCGGGGCGTCCAGCCGAGCAGGCCGGCCGCCCGGCGGAACATGGCGCAGCGCAACTGGCCTTGCTGGTCTTTTAAAGTGAAATAGCAGTGGCCGCTGGCCGCCTGCATGAATCCGGCAATTTCGCCCTGCACCCGGATGGCGCCAAAACGGGCGTCCAAAGCGTCGGCAACCGCACGGCACAAGGCTCCTACAGGCCAAACCCTAGCAGCCGCGCCGGATGTAAGCCGATTTGTCGTTTGGAGGGGCGAATTTGCTTCGGTTGGCATGTTTTTTACCTGTGTTGCATGGGGGATTATCTACAGTTTGCGTGCCCGGCGCAGCAGTAGCCCCAAATCGCGTGCAAAACCGCATTGATTCGTGTAACTTGTTGATTTTTAAAGGGAATATTTTTGATTAAAAGGTAATCAATCTGTCGGGATCATCATAAATCAAGGCTTTGGCGCATGTGTTGCAAGATTGTCCCCAAAGTTATCCACAGAAAATGTGGGCAACTGGCGGGCAAACTGTGCCGATTTGTAATCCTTTCAAAAAACAGGGTATTTGGTATTCATTTTCAGACCTGCGCTGCCGCGTGCAAACGGGTGTGTTCAATGCCTGGGGGCTGGCCGCAAACGCAGTGTTTAATCCCGGATGAATGGGCCTGCGGTGATGGCATGCAGTTACCCCCGATGTGCGCTTGTTGGCGTGCAGCCGTGTGGTCGTGGGGGCGGCTGTAGGCTGGCCGGTGCGGGGATGTGGTCTGGGCGTGGCAGTCTGTTTTTGACTATATGCTGAATTGGCCGAGGCCAAACGGAGCCTGCCGGGCAACGACGGGATGCGCCGCAACGCTTGTGCCCGGTGCTTTGTGTTTGGTGGTTTGTGCCCGTGGCTTGCGCGGGTGCGTAGCGTGCTAGCATCGTTCCCGTTTTGACTGATATATATAGATAGCGGTGCCGGTGCATGGTTGCCGCGCCCTTGTTTTTACTTTGCGCCATGTCTGATTGTGCTTGTTCCTCTCATTCGCTCCCGCTGGTCATTGCCACCCGCCAAAGCCGCTTGGCCTTGTGGCAGGCGCACCATGTGCAGAGTTTGTTGCAGGGCCTGGGGCAGCAGCAGGTGCGGATTCTGGGACTGACCACCGAGGGCGACCGCGTGCTGGATCGCCCTTTGAGCGCAATCGGCGGCAAAGGCCTGTTCATCAAGGAAATCGAATATGCCCTGCAAGACGGGCGGGCCGACCTGGCCGTGCATTCCCTCAAAGACGTGCCCATGCGTCTGCCCGAAGGCCTGATGCTGGCCTGCGTGCTACAGCGCGAAGATCCGCGCGATGCTTGGGTATCGCCCCGCTACGCCAGCTTGCACGATGTGCCGGCCGGGGGCGTGATTGGCACTTCCAGCCTGCGGCGGGCTGCCCAACTGCGCGCCTTGCGGCCGGATGTGCGCACGGTGCCCTTGCGCGGCAATGTCGATACCCGCCTGCGCAAGCTGGACGAAGGCCAGATGGACGGTATCGTGCTGGCCGCAGCCGGACTCAAGCGTTTGGGGCTGCAAGACCGCATTCGCCAATGGCTGCCGCCGGAAGTGATGCTGCCAGCCGCCGCACAAGGCGCGCTGGCGATTGAAATCCGCGCAGACCGGCAAGACCTGCTGCCCGTGCTGGCACAGCTGGCACACCAACCCAGCTGGCTGCAAGTCAGCGCAGAGCGCGCCGTAAGCCAGGCCTTGGGCGGCAGTTGCGCCGTGCCTTTGGCAGCGCATGCCACCTGGGCGGGCGGAGATGCCTTGCTCCTGCAAGCCGCTTGGGGCATGCCGGATGGCCGCCTGCTGCGTGCCCAAGCCCAGGCAGACTGCCGCACGCTACAGCAAGCCGAACAGCTGGGGCACGTCGTGGCGCAGCGCCTGATTGCGCAGGGCGCCACCACCGCAGACGCATAACCCCAGCAGGCCAGCATGCCGGTGCCACTCATCATCACCCGCCCCGCAGGGCCAGCCCGGGCCTGGCAGGCGGCGTTGCAGCCGCATCTGCCCGGCACACCGTGCCATGTGCTGCCTTTGATCACGATTGCGCCCGTGGCCGCCAGCCAGATCCAGCCCTGTTGGCAGGCGCTGGCGCAGTGGCATGCGGCAGTCTTTGTCAGCCCTGCGGCGGTAGAACATTTTTTTGCCGCGCAAGAGCAGGCCGCGCAACTTTGGCAGGCGCACGGCTTGCGCGCCTGGGCGGTCGGCCCCGGCACCCGGCGGGCCTTGCTGCAAGTTGGCATCCCCGCATGCCAGATTGATAGCCCGCCAGACGACGCCCCGCAATTCGACTCCGAAGCCCTTTGGCCGCACATCCAACCGCAACTGGCTGCCTGCCTGCGCAGCGACAAGCGCATCCTGCGGGTGCGCGGCACCGATCACGATCCGCACGGCACGGCAGCGTTTGAAGCAGGGCAGGGCGCCGGCTCGGGTCGCGATTGGCTGGGCGCCGCCATCCGGCAAGCCGGGGTGGGGGTGGACAGCGTGGCAGTCTATTGCCGCCAACCGCCAGCCTGGCAGGCGCAGCAAGCCCGGGCCGCCCGCGCCTTGGCAGAAAAACCTGCCGTGTGGCTGTTTAGCAGCTCTTTGGCCGTGCGGTATTTGGCGCGGCAATTTCCTGATGGGGACTGGGCGCACGCCCATGCGCTAACAACCCATGCGCGCATTGCCCGGCAAGCGCAGGCGCTGGGTTTCGGGCGGGTGCTCACGTGCCGCCCCACCGTGCAAGACGTACTGCGCTCCGTGGCGCATTCGCTACAATCCTGCCCATGAATCAGTGGCCAGACAACCCATTGCCAGAACACGGCACACCCGCGCAGCCGGCAGGCCTGCCTGCACATGCCGAAAGTGCGGCAGATGCGGATGCGCAAGCTGCTACCGGCTTGTCTAACCGCTCCCGCCTGGGGCTGGCATTGGGGTGGGGGCTGGCCGTTGTGGCCTTGGCCGCCCTGGGCTGGATGTGGCGCAGCCACATGCGGCAGCACGACCAAATGGCGCAAAACCTGGCGCGCCTGGGCGCGCAAACACGCGACCTGACCCTGCAATTGCAACTGGCTACCCAACACAGCGAGCAAATGCGCGCGCGCGCCGCCCTGCTTGAAGAAAAAATGGCCGCGCTGGATGCCCAACGCACGCAGGCTGATGCCGTATTGCAGGCGCTGGCCCAGTCGCAGCAAAGCCTCATGCTGGCGGACATGCGCACCGCCTTGCAAACGGCGCAACAGCAGGTGCAACTGACGGGCAACACCCAACCTTTGCTGCAAGCCCTGACTGACGCCGAGCAGCGCCTGGCCGCCCAGCGCCTGCCGCGGCTGGCAGCAGCGCATCAGGCCATCGTGCAAGATTTGGCACGCATCAAAGCGGCGCACGCCATGGATGTGGTGCAGCTGGTGGCCGACCTGGACGGCCTGCTGCAACGGCTGGACACCTTGCCGCTGCAAGGCAACAGCATGCCCGCCCTGCAAGCGGCGCCAGCAGCCAAGCCCGTCGTCATCGAGCCGCAATCGCGCTGGCTGCGGCTGTGGCAAAGCGTGAAAGAAAGCATGGTGCAACTGGTGCGGGTGCGCACCATCTCCAGCACCAGCGCTGCGCTAATCGCGCCCGAGCAAGCCGTGTATGTGCGCGAACATATGCGCCAACGCCTGTTGCAGGCGCGCATGGCCTTGCTGGTGCGCCAGCCCGCAGCGGCACAGCGCGATTTGGAGGCAGCCAACACCTTGTTTGATCAATATTTCGATCAACAATCGCCCGCCGTGCAATCGGCGCAGCAGGTGTTGCAGCAAGTCATGCAGCACGCGCGCGAAAGCGAGCTGCCCGCCATTGCCCAAACCCTGCAAGCCTTAGCCGCCGCCAGCGAGCCAGCCGTGGCGGCCTTGCCTGTAGCGGCGGCTTCTGGCGGGGCTTCTGCTGCCGCGCCTGCCGCCGTCCCAACTGCCGCCGTGCCGGCTTCTTCTGTCGCAGCGAGCCGTTAAACATCATGCGTGCCCTGCTTTGGCTCTTGTTTCTGGCTACGCTGGCCGTGCTGCTGGCGCTGCTCATGGGCGGCAACCAGCCCGTAGTCACCATCTTTTGGCCGCCCAACAAGGCGATTGATTTTTCGCTCAATTTTGCGGTGCTGGCGCTGGTGGGCGTGTTCTTGCTGCTGCAAGTCGTGTTGCGCGCATCCAGCCTGCTGCGCACCTTGCCCCAGCAGGCCCGCCGCTGGCGCATGCGCCAGCGCGAGCGCGCCATGCACGGCTATTTGCTTGCCGCCATGTCGCACTATCTGGCCGGGCGCTTTGCCCGCGCGCGCAAGCTTGCCCAGCAGGCTTTGCAGCAAGAGGCCGAACTGCACGCCGACCACACCCAGTTTGAAGACGGTGAAGCCGTGCCCTACCGCATGCAGTTGCGGGCGCTGGCGCACTTTGTCATGGCGCAGGGCAGCCATGCCTTGCAAGATGCGGCAGAGCGCGACAAATCCATGCAAGCCGCGCACGAAGCAGCTGCCGCCGCGCGGGGCGAAGCCGCGCTGGAAACCCGCGAGGGCCTGCATTTGCGCGCCGCCCGCTGGCTGCTGGACGACCATGCGCCCCAGCAGGCTTTGCAGCAGCTGGACGACTTGCCCAAAGGCACCGCCCGGCGCATACAGGCCCTGCGCCTGCGCTTGCAGGCCGCGCGCCAGCTGGACCGTTTGGACATGGCCCTGGAAACAGGCCGCGCTTTGGTGCGGCACAAGGCTTTTTCGCCCGATGCCGGGCAGGTGCTCATGGCGCGGCTGGCCAGCGACATGATCGCCTCGGCCAGCGACCCCGAGCAACTGGTGCGCATGTGGGGGCAGCTGGAAGCGGACGAGCGCCAGCAACCCGAAGTGGCCTTGCAGGCCGCACAGCGCATGGTGCAGTTGGGCGGCTCTGCGGCGCAGGCGCGGGCGTGGCTGCTGCCGGTGTGGGAACGTTACGCGCACAACCCGCAAGCCTTGACGGCGCAACAGCGCAGTAGCCTGTTTGCCACGCTGGACGGCACGGGCAGCGGCGACATCGAAACCGCCTGGCTGGAGCGCATCGAACAAGCGCATCTGCGCCACCCGCAGCAAGCGCCCCTGTGCTATCTCATGGGCATGGTGTGCATGCAGCGCCAGCTATGGGGCAAGGCACAGCAGTTGCTGCGCCAGGCCGTGCGCGACTTGCACGGCGAGCCTGTGCTGTTGCGCAATGCCTGGCGTGCCTTGGCGCTGCTGGCCGAGCAGCATGGCGACACGGAAGAAGCCGCTGCCGCCTGGAAGCAGGCCGCCTTGGTTGATTGATGCGGGGTGTTGGCGGGAGCGCCTGTGCTGGCGATCCCGCTGTGGCCGTAAGGCAGGGCAGGCGCTGGCCGTGGAGCGGGTGTCAAAAAAGCAGAAGCCAGTTTTTGAACGATGACAACAGCTTGCCTGCCTTGCCGGCTATCGGCTGGGCCGTATGGCCGACTGATGCGGTCATGTCCTTGATCTCTTGATCTCTCAAGCCCACCAGCCCACCAGCCCACCAGCCCACCAGCCCACCAGCCCACCAGCCCGCGCGGGACA
>CAYUAF010000074.1:0-7996 GCA_964442555.1 uncultured Allobrachymonas sp. | reverse complement strand
TGGTAGGTGGAATCGAACCACCGACCTTGGGGTTATGAATCCCACGCTCTAACCAACTGAGCTATACCACCGGCAAGTGCGCAATTATAGCGGTTTTCTGTTGTTGCCAAGCGGCGCGTTGCGCTTTCCGCTAACATGGTCGTGCAAGCGCGCAACAGCTGTTGCGGCAGGCTGTGTTGTAACAGCAGGCTTTTGCACGCGTGGCATTTGCGCGCGGCATTTTTTGTAAAGGATGGATGACATGAACCAGGTTACGCGGCAGGGCACGCCTGTCGATATTGCAGGCACGTTTCCGCAAGCAGGCAGCCAGGCGCCTGATTTTTGTTTGGCGGCGGGCGATTTGTCGGACAAGACGCTGGCGGACTTTGCCGGCAAGCGCAAGGTGTTGAATATTTTTCCGAGTGTGGATACCGGCGTGTGCGCCCAGTCGGTGCGTACGTTCAACCAGAAAGCGGCAGCGCTGAGCAACACGGTGGTGTTGTGCATTTCGGCTGATTTGCCGTTTGCGCAAGCGCGTTTTTGCGGAGCCGAGGGCATCAGCAATGTGGTGATGCTTTCTTCTTTCCGTAGCAGCTTTGCGCAGGATTACGGCGTGGCCATTGCCAGCTCCGGTTTGCGAGGCTTGACGGCGCGTGCCGTGCTGGTGCTGGATGAGAACAACCGCGTGCTGCATGGCGAGCTGGTGGCCGATATTGCCAACGAGCCTGATTACGAAGCGGCGTTGCGCGTGTTGTAAAAGGCGCGTGCGGTTTTTGGGCGGTTGTGCCCATGTCGGGTGCGTGCGCGGAACAAAAGCCTGTTACCTTCGGGTTGTGATCAAAAAAGCGATTCGCCCTTGTCACCTGCCTTGCCAGGGGGTAGCGCCTTGGCTGCGGCTGGGCTTTGGCGAGCAAGTTTTTGACTGCAACGCAGTCTTTAAAAATAGGGTGAGTAAGCTCGCCGTTGAGCAAGTGCCAAGTGCCAAGTGCCAAGCGAGCCGCGCGGGTCATGAATCGAATCAGGCCGCCAGCGCCCTTCTGTCGGGCTTGGCAGGGCGCATGCCCTGGGATGGCGCGGTTTGATGGGCAATGCGCTGCGGGCATGCCCCAAGCCGCAAGCGGTATGGCTTGCAGCGTGCCTTGCTTGGCGTGCCGCGCCAGCACACGGCTGTTGCATGTACTGTTGCGTGTGCCTTGCCCGGCATTTGATGGGGCAAGGCGTTTTTGCGCACAACGCGGTTTGTAGCCAGTGCGGCGTCACAAGCAGGAACAAGAACGGCTCCGGGTCGGGCGGTGCAGGGCTTACGGCGAGAAAAAGCGCAGGCGCAGCCGCACATCGTTGCCCAGCGTGCAGCTTTCGCACAAATGCCAGCGTTGGCTGTCGGCCAGGTCGGTCATGGCGGGCAGATCGGCCAGCGCCTGCCCCGGCCCCAGCAGCACGGGGGCGATGTAGGCCAGCAATTCGTCCACATGCCCGTGTTGCAGCAGGGCGCCGTTGAGGGTGGCGCCCGCTTCAACATGCAGTTCGTTGATTGCGCGCCGGCCCAGCTCTTGCAGCAAGGCGTGTATATCGGGCCTGCCTTGGGCGTTGGCGGGCAGCCAGATGATTTCTGCGCCTGCTGCTTGCAAGGCGGCTGCGCGTTGGGCCAAGGCGCTGTCGTGCGCCGCGTGGCCTGTGGGCGGGCAGGCGCACAGCCACACTTTGCGGTCTCCCACGCCCAGCAGGCGCGCGGTAGGCGGTGTGCGCAGCTGGCTATCCAGCACTACCAAATGCGGTTGCTGCAAGGGCGGTTGTTGCAGGAGGGGGTGCGGCGCTGGGGGCTGGGCGTGCGCCAGCCGCAGATTGAGCAGCGGGTCGTCTTTCAGCACGGTGCCCACGCCGGTCAGAATGGCGCAAGCGCGGGCGCGCCACTGCTGCACATCGGCGCGTGCGGCTTCGCCCGTAATCCACTGGCTGTGCCCGTTGGGCAGGGCGGTGCGGCCATCCAGCGAGGTGGCGGTTTTAAGGCGCACCCAAGGTCTGCCGTATTGCATGCGGTGCAAAAAGCCGATGTTGATGTCGCGCGCGGCGCGGGCAAGGGCAGAGTCTGCATCGAGCAGCTGCACCGCCACGCCTGCGGCCCGCAGCCTGTGCAGACCAAGGCCTGCCACGCGCGGGTTGGGGTCTTGCAGGGCCACAACCACCCGGGCTACGCCTGCGGCAATCAGCGCGTCGCAACAAGGCGGCGTGCGCCCGTGGTGCGAGCAAGGCTCCAGCGTGACGTAGGCCGTGCTGCCCGCGGTAGATGCGCCTCGGCTGGCGGCATCGCGCAGAGCCATGATTTCGGCGTGCGCCTGGCCGGGGCGCTGGGTGTAGCCGCGACCAATAACGGCGCCGTTGGCCGCAACCAGCACGCAGCCCACGCGCGGATTGGGGCTGCTGAGGCCGATGGATTGCTGCGCCAGCTGCAAAGCCTGTGAGAGATGTTCCATGGCTGCCGATTATCCCCTTGGCGGCAGCCTGTGCAAACGTTTGGGAAATGCGTTGGGCAGGGTCGTTGCCATGTGCAGGGGGATGGGGGTGCGAATGGGCGTGCAGGAAAAGCGCTAGGTCAAGACAGCAAGAGCGCGGAGGTGTGCCGGCATGGTGTGGCCTGCCTTGGCTTGTTGCGCAACGGTTGCGTAAACCGCGGTTTGTTGGTGGCTTGAGGTTGGCCCGGGTGCTTGTCCGGATATTTGTTTGGATATGTGCCCGAGTGGCCGCCCGGCCTGCTGGCGCAGGCCGGGTGAGGGCAATTACGGCAGGCCGGTGCTTACTGCACGGCTGCGCCCAGTTTTTCGCGCCAGCCGGGGTAGAGTTTGTCGGCGTCGTTGGGGAAGGAGACAAAGGCGCGCGCGAATTCGCGGTGCTGTTTGGCCCATTCGATGGGGTCTGCGCCGGCTTTCCAGCATTCATAGGCCTGGCGCAGCGAGCGCGCGCCGGCTGCGGGGCTGTCCACATGGCCGTAGCTGCCGCCGCCGGCGGTGTTGATGACGTTGCCGTGCCCCAGGTTTTTGAAGAAGCCGGGCAGGCGCAGCGCGTTCATGCCGCCGCTGATGATGGGGGTGGTGGGCTTCATGCCGTACCACTCCTGGTGGTAGATGGGGCCGGTGTAGCTGTCGCGCTCGATGATGTAGGCAATGGCGCGGTCGTCTTTTTCGCCTTCCATCTTGCCGTAGCCCATGGTGCCTACGTGGATGCCCGATGCGCCTTGCAGGCGGCTCATTTTGGCCAGCACGTAGGCGGTGTAGCCGCGCTTGCTGCTGGGGCTGGTGACGGCGCCGTGGCCCGCGCGGTGGTAGTGCAGGTATTGGTTGGGGAAGTTGCGCCGCGCGGTGGTGATCATGCCGGGGCCGCCCACGTAGCCGTCTACCAGGAAGGCGACTTTGTCGGCATCCGGCCCGAAGGCTTGCAGGATGAATTCGCCGCGGGCAAGCATTTCGTAGTGGTCGTCTGCCGTGATGTTGGCCGAGAACAGTTTGGCTTCGCCGGTTTTGTCCATGGCGCGGCGCATGGCGTCTACCACAAGCGGAATGGTTTGCTTCAGCGGGGCAAAGGTTTGGTTGCCTTGCGGTTCGTCGTTTTTGATGAAGTCGCCGCCCAGCCAGAATTCGTAAGCCGCTTGGGCAAACGGCTCGGGGCGCAGGCCCAGCTTGGGTTTGATGATGGTGCCGCAGATGTAGCCGCCGTCTTTGACGGGGCGGCCCAGAATGCGCCACAGGTCGGAGATGTCTTTGGCGGGGCCGTCAAACAGCTCGATGGCGCGGCGCGGCACGTAAAAGTCGATCATCTTGGCGTATTCGATGTCGCCCATGCCCTGGTTGTTGCCGATGGTTAGCGTCAAGAAGCTCACCATCATCATGCGCCCGTCGAGGATATTGCGGTCGAACAGCTCCAGCGGGTAGGCAATGCGCATGTCTTCGGTGGCCTCGTCGATGTGGTAGACCAGCGCGTCCACGCCTTTGGTGAAGTCGTCGGTGGTCGATACCTCCACATTGGTGCCGGTGGACGATTCGGCGGCAAAGTGCGCAGCCGCTTCCAGGTAGCCGATGCCGGCCTTGGGTTTCATTTTGTAGGCGCACAGAATGTGGCGCCCGCCGGCAATCAGCTCGGCTTCTTTGAGGCTTAAATCGGCGTAGCGGCTGGACTGGTCCATGACGTGTCTCCTTGGTCTTGCAGCGGTGTGCGTGTGTTGATGTCGGGGGTGGAGCCGCCACTGTAGCCGTTTCAAATCATCAGGTAAATTCGTTTTTATTTTTCAAGTCATCAGTTTTTGTTTATGAGATGGCGTCCATCAGGGCTGCGCCTTGCTCTACCAAAAAGCCTTTGAAGGCTTGCGCCGCAGGCGAGAGGGTTTTGCCCGCCAGGTGGGTGACGTACCACTGGCCGGTCAGCGGCATGCCGTCCACATCCAGCAGGGCCAGGTAGCCGCCCGCCAGCTCTTGCCGCACGGTGCGCAGCGACAAAAAGCTCAGCCCCATGCCGGCCATCACGGCTTGCTTGATGGTTTCGTTGCTGGGCATTTCCATGGCGACTTTGAGCGCCACATCGTGCTGCTCGAACAGGCGCTCCATGGCTGCGCGCGTGCCCGAGCCGGATTCGCGCACCACAAAGGCGTGCTCGGCCAGCTGCGCAAACGGTATGCGCGCGCGCCCCGCCAGCGCGTGCTGCGGCGGGGCGATGATGCCCATGGGGTTGGTGGCAAAGGCCACAGCTTCGGTGGCCAGATTGGCCGGCGGCCGCCCCATGATGACCAGATCGGCCTCGTTGCGTGCCAGCAGGCCCAGCACGTTTTCGCGGTTTTCGATGTGTAGCGCCACTTCGATATCCGGAAACAACTGCCCAAACCGCACCAGCAGCATGGGCACGAAATACTTGGCCGTGCTCACCACCGCCAGCACAAAGCGCCCCTTTTTCGCGCCCGCATAGGCCGCCATGAGCGATTCCAGCTCGTGCAGATCGGCCATGAGGGTCATGGCGCTGTCGGCAAAGGCGCGGCCCGCGTCGGTCAGCCGGATGCCGCGCCCGTGCGGCTCGAACAAGGCCACGCCAAACACCTCTTCAAGCTGGCGAATGTGCATGGAAACAGCCGGCTGCGTAATGAACAGGCGCTCAGCCGCGCGCGAAATCGAGCCTTGGCGCGCCACTTCCATAAAGGTCTGGATTTGCTTGAGGGTGTAATTGCGCACGGCCTTCTTATCAGAAAATATTGATGTGTTTGATAATAAAGATGATTAGTGCTGATGATTCTATCGAACTACAGTAGGTCACTGACAGCGCCGACGTCTCCAGCACCAACGTTTGCATCAATGTTTGCACCGACGTTTGCGCCAACGTTTACGCGCGCAGCAACGCACAGCGGCTGGGCTTTGAGAGCCGTTCTTTTGAAGCCGTGGAGCCGTTAAGCCGGCTCGTGCGTGGATGTCGCATCATCATCTTTACCCTGATTATTTGGATAGAAAAGCCCCCATGCTGCAAGCCCTGATTTTTGATGTGGACGGCACCATTGCCGATACCGAAGCCGCCCACCTGGCCGCATTCAACCGCGCCTTTGCCGAAGAAGGCCGCGACTGGCACTGGAGCACAGCCGAATACACGCGCCTGCTGGAAGTGTCGGGCGGCAAAGAGCGCATCCTGCACTACTGGCGGCAGGTGCAGCCCGATTTGGTCGATATCGGCGGGGGCGTGGCCGATACAGTGGCGCGCCTGCACGAACTCAAAACCTCGTTTTACGAACAGGCCGTGCAGGCAGGCGCCGTGGCCGTGCGCCCGGGCGTGCTGGAGCTGATGGCCAGCGCCCATGCCGCAGGCATGCAACTGGCCATTGCCACCACCACATCGCCCATCAACATCGCCGCCTTGCTGCGCCGGGCCATGGGCGAAGATTGGCACGAGCGCTTTGCCGTGATCGAAGACGCCTCTACCGCCTACAACAAAAAGCCGCATCCGCAGGTGTACGAGCAAACCTTGCAGCGCCTGGGCTTGCCCGCATCGGCCTGCCTGGCGTTTGAAGATTCGGCCAACGGCCTGCAAGCCGCGCGGGCGGCGGGGCTGGAGGTTGTGGTAACGCCCAACAGCTTTACCGCGCACCACGACTTTACGGGCGCGTTGCGCGTGGTGCCTGATTTGGGGCAGGTTACGCTGCAAGACGTGCAGGCGTGGCATGCCGAACGCGCGCAGGCCCGGGCGTGATGTGCGTGAGGCAGGGCGTGGGCATGCGGGGTGTGAGCGCGCAGGGCTTGGGCGCGCAAGGATTGAGCAGGCGCAACCAACGGCCTGCCGCCCATCCGCACGCCGCCAGCCGCTTGCCAAGCCCTTGCCTATCGGCCATTTTGTCCACCGTCCATTTTGCCCATCGCCCCCAGTTGCTCTGGCTGCGCCAGCCATTGGGCGGCGCATGCGCCCGCAGCAGCGGTAGTTTGGGTGTGACCGAAACAGTTTCTTTTTCATTTTTTGCCGCCACTTTGCATCATGACGACTTCTTCCATTCGACTGGCTCCCTCCATCCTCTCGGCAGACTTTGCCCGCCTGGGCGAAGAGGTGCGCGCCATTCAAACCGCAGGTGCCGATTTGGTGCACTTTGACGTAATGGACAACCACTACGTGCCCAACCTCACCATCGGGCCGCTGGTGTGCGAGGCCATTCGCCCGCATGTGCAAATCCCCATCGATGTGCATTTGATGGTGGAGCCGGTAGACAGCCTCATTCCCCTGTTTGCCAAGGCGGGCGCCAACATCATCACCTTTCACCCCGAAGCCAGCCGCCATGTGGATCGCACCCTGCAACTCATTCGCGACCAGGGCTGCAAGGCGGGCATTGTGCTCAACCCCGCTACGCCGCTGGCGTGGATGGATCATGTGATGGACAAGCTCGACATCGTGCTGCTCATGAGCGTGAACCCCGGCTTTGGCGGCCAAAGTTTCATCGACAGCACCCTGCCCAAGCTGCGCGCGGCGCGCCAGCGCATTGATGCCCACATGGCCGCAGGCGGCCAGCCCATTTGGCTGGAGGTGGACGGCGGCGTGAAAACCGGCAACATCGGCGCCATTGCCGCTGCTGGCGCCGACACCTTTGTGGCGGGCAGCGCCGTATTTGGCGCGCCGGATGCCGACGGCGGCTACCGTGGCGTGATGCAGGCCCTGCGCCAGGCCGCCGCCCAATAAAAGAAAGCCAACACCAGGAGAAGCACCATGCCGCAATTCGCCATGCAACTGTTGCCCCAGCCCCTGCCCCCCCGCTACACGCTCACGCAATACCTGATCGACCAGCGCAAGCGTTACCCCGAGGCTTCGGGCGACTTCAACGCCCTCATGCTTGATGTGGCGCTGGCCTGCAAGGCCATCAGCCGCTCGGTGGCGTTTGGCGCGCTCAACGCCATGCCGGGGCAGCCCATCATGGATGCGGCCTGCGGCGCATGCGTGATGCAGCACGTGGCGGGCGAGCCAGGCGCATCGCAAGAAAAGCGCGTGCTCGACTGGGTCAGCAACGAATGCTTCACCGCCATGAACAACTGGGGCGGCCATTTGGCGGGCATGCTGTCTGAAGAGCAGGAGCAGCCCTACCAAATCCCCGCAGGCATGCCGCGCGGCAAATACCTGCTGGTGTTCGACCCGATTGATGGCACCGTCAATATCGACGTCAATGGCACCGTGGGCAGCATCTTTTCGATCTTGCGCGCGCCGGACGACGTGGTGCAAAGCGGCCGCGACGTGACGCCCGAAGACTTTTTGCTGCCCGGCTGCAAGCAAGTGGCCGCAGGCTACGCCCTCTACGGCCCCTGCACCATGCTGGTGATGAGCGTGGGCCACGGCGTGTTCGGCTTTACGCTGGACCCCAACCTGGGCCAGTTCATGCTCACCCATCCCGATCTGCGCATTCCGCCCGAAACGCAAGAGTTCTCCATCAACGCCAGCAACGCCCGCTTCTGGGAGCCGCCCGTGAAGCGCTATGTGGACGAATGCCTGGCCGGCAAAAGCGGCGAGCGCGGCAAAGACTTCA
>CAYUAF010000073.1:0-8087 GCA_964442555.1 uncultured Allobrachymonas sp. | reverse complement strand
GCAGCGGTGTGTTCGCAAAGCTTGGCACACAAGCACAGATAAACATAAAGAGTACCGAATGGCTGTTTGACTACAGCAAGATTGCAGCAAGAAAGATGCCACTTTTTGGGGTTTGGTGGATGGAGTGTGTTGCAAAACGTTGGGACATGCCTGCGGTGCTTGCTGGCGATGCCACGGTTGGCAGCGCCGGCAAGGCTGGATAGAGCCATTGAATCACCGTATGGCAGCCAGCCGCCAATCCGGCAATCCGGAAACGGGCCATGGCCTGAATCAAACGAAAAGGTGGTTGGATTTGGGGGCTGGCGTTTGATCGCGGAGCCTTGGCTTTTCAACCTTGGCTTTTCAAGCGTGCAGCGTTGCAGCCCCGTTGGCGCATGGCGTGTGCGGGTAATGAAGTGGAAGTGGATATGGCTCTGTTTAGCCGCGACGGCGGCTGCGGTTGGCGGCTGGCCTGGCTTGCCGGCCATGATCCGAACGCTTGCCGCGGCCTGTGGCGTCGCGTTTGGGGCGCACGGGGCTATCGGCATAGCCAAACCGTGTTTGCAAAGGGTTGGGCTGGGTGCTGCGGCGCGTGTCGGAACGGGCGCTGTTGCGCTTGTCAGCGGTGCGCTTGCCGCCTATGCCTTCGCCGGGATATTGGGGGCGACTGTGGGTGCGGCTGTAGTTGGCTGGCGTGGCAGGGCGCTTTTTGCCGGGGCCGCTGCTGCGGTCGGGGTTGCGGCGGCGGATTTGTTGCTGCTGGTGCGCTTCCATGCTGCTGCGCTGGCGGCTTTTGGTCGGCATGCCGGCTAGCGCCAGCAAGGATTGGGTGTCGCGCGGCCCCAGCTCCACCCATTGCCCGCGGCGCAGGCCGCGCGGCAGGTGCAGGGCGCCGTAGCGGATGCGGATGAGGCGGCTGACGGCATGACCCAGCGCCTCGAACATGCGGCGCACTTCGCGGTTGCGGCCTTCGGAGATGGTGACGCGATACCAGCAATTGGCGCCTTCGCCGCCGCCTTCTTCAATGGAGCCGAATTGGGCGGGGCCATCTTCCAGCTCGATGCCGGTTAAAAGCCGCTGCTTTTCTTCTTCGGTGAGCGCGCCCAGCACGCGGGCGGCGTATTCGCGTTGCAAGCCAAAGCGCGGGTGCATGAGCTGGTTGGCCAGTTCGCCCGAGTTGGTGATGAGCAGCAGCCCTTCGGTGTTGAGATCCAGGCGGCCTACGGCATGCCATTTGCCTTGCCCCTGCGCCAGCCGCGGCAGGGTGCGGAAAACGGTGGGGCGGTTGTTGGGGTCGTCGTGCGTGACCAGTTCGCCCACGGGCTTGTGGTAGGCCAGCACGCGGGGGGCGGGCGCATCAATGCGGATGCGCACAGGCTTGCCGTTGATGCGGATGCTGTCGCCGTGGCGAATGCGTTGCCCAACGTGGGCCGGTGCGTTATTGACGGTAATGCGGCCTTCGGCAATGAGGCGTTCCATCTCCAGGCGTGAACCCAGCCCCGCTTGCGCCAGCACTTTGTGCAATTTGGGTGCGTCGGCTTGGGGCGAGAGCACGCGCTTGGCCGGTGCTGCGTCGGCTGCGGGCGATGTGGATGCGGCATTTGCGTCAGCGTCCAAAGTAGCTTCCATGCCCGCATCAAAAGCGCCAGATTGCACGGCGGCAAACAGATCTTCCGGCTGGGCTTGTGCTGCAACGGCAGGGGGTGGCATATCAGGCGCAGTTGTAGGCATGGTCGCAGGTATGCCCGTAGGCGCAGGTGTCGTTGCCGGTTGGGGCGTGCGCGCGGTACGGCTGCTTGGCTTGGCGGATGTTGCCTTGCTGCCCGCCTTTTTGGTCGGGGCGGCTTTGGCAGTGGCTGTTTTGGCGCGCGGTTTTTTGGCCGTAGGCTCGCTTGCCGCTTTTTTTCTGGCAGAGGCTGCGGGTTTTTTATCGGCTTTTTTGTCGGATGAGTCAAAAAGATCAGGCTGCATGGTCATTGTCTGGTTCGTGATCGGGGTGTTCGGCATTTGACGCTGTGTGCGCGGTTGGTGCCGGGGGCGATGTTTGGGGGAGTGCTTGGGGCAAGCCCTCGGGTAACTCCTCTGGTAATTCCTTTGGCAACTCTTCGGTTGTTTCTGTGGCGGCGTTTGCCGTTGCCGCAGGTTCAGCGGTGTGTGCGGTGTGGTTTGGGGCAGCCACTGCTGCATCTGCGTCGCGTTCTGTGGCCTGGCTTGCGTGCAACGCGTCGTTCAAAGCGTTGTTGTTGGGCATGGCGTTTGGTTCGGGCGCTGCTGGCCGGGTATCGTCCGCATCGGATAGATCGGGTGCTTGGGCTTGGGCATCAAGCTCGGTGGCGGGGTTGGCAGGGTCTTCGGGCGCAGGCTGTGTGGGCAGTTCCAGCTCGGCTTGGCGCGGGTCGTGTTCCGGTGCGTGATGCAATCCGGCTTCGTGTGCGGCGTTCAGTTCTTCCAGCAGGGCGGCTGCTTCGCCGGCATCGATTTGCGGCAATTGCGACAGCGACGCCAGACCCATATCGTTCAAAAACTGCTTGGTGGTTGCCAGCAGCTCGGGGCGGCCAACGGTGGGGCGGTGGCCAACGGTTTCGACCCAGCCGCGCTCTTCCAATTGCTTGATGAGAGCGGAATTGACCGTTACGCCCCGTATATCTTCAATATCTGCGCGTGTTACGGGCTGCCGGTAGGCGATGATGGCCAAAGTTTCCAAAATCGCGCGGCTGTATTTGGGCGGTTTTTCGGGGTAAAGGTGGCCGAGGTGCTCGCGCATCTCGGGGCGGGTCTGAAAGCGCCAGCCGGTAGCGACTGAAACCAGCTCCAGGCCTTTGTGCTCCCATTCTTGGGCAATTTCGTACAGCAACTGCTCAATGGCAGCGTTGTCCAGCGTGTCTTGCAGCAAGGTGCGCAAGTCGCGCAGGGGCAAGGGTTGAGGCGCGCAGAGAATGGCGGTTTCCAGAATGCGCTTGATGTCGGGAGAATGCATGGTGTTTACAAAGGCATGGTGGGTGGGGCGGCATGGCTGTCGGCTATGCGGCATATGCCATTCCAGGGCGAGCCGCTGCATTGCAAGTGGCCGATGTAGTTCAGCCGGGCAATGGGTGCGGTCGCGGGCACATCGCCTTCGCGCATGCACAGGATGTCGTTGGGATTGAGCCATTCGGGCGGGGCCTTGGTCAGGGGTTTGCCAGCTTGGTTGAATGCCTCGATGACAAATTGCGAACAGAAATAACGCTGACTGGAAAAAGGCGTGATTTGCACGGCTGCCAGTGCATTCAGGCACATATGACGCACCGTGCGCGGGATGACGGGCAATTCGCAAGCATGACGGGAAATCGAATACGGCGCTTGTTTGACAATGCCCAGCATGTTGTAGCGGCTGCCTTGCATGCGCTGGGCGAAGGCGCGGATTTTGTCTATATCTGCCGCTTGCAGATCGGGGCGGCGGAAGGCAACAGCCAGGCTGGTTTGGCGCAAGACTTCTGCTAACGGCCGTATTTGCACGCCTGTTTTTACCGCTTCGGCAATCTGGCCATCGCCCAAGTACAGAAAAGCGTGACTGACCGGCGCGTGATTCAGCAGCCGTATGCTTGTTGAGACCAGCGTTTTTTCGGCAGAAAACAAAATGTCGCCTGGCAGCAGATCGGCCTCGGTAATGGGGGTCAAGCCCTCATCAGGTTGTGTGCTGCCCTGTACGGTGTGCAGGCGTAGGGTAGACGGGCGGTGGGGATGGTCTGCTCGCACGTTATCTGCCGCGGTGTTGTGGCGCCGCCATTCGGTCGCACAGCCTCCCAGCAATAGCGCCAGCACGAACAGTAAATGGAAAGTAGCGTGCATGCTTTTCATGTGTCACCCCCCATGCGTTTGGTGTAGCCGATAAGGGCCGGGCTTGTTGCCGCCAACGAATTTGTGGGCGCAGCGAACGCACCATGTTCCCGCGTTGGCGATGTGCTTGGCACGGCGGTTTTTGGCATGCGCTTGGCTTGCGTGAAATCCGTTGTCGGATTCGTTGGAGATTCCATGGGAGATTGCTCCATGCACAAAGGGGCTGTGTGTAAAGAGTATGTCAAGGGCGCATCGTCATCACGACGGGCGCAGGGGCCAGTTTAACGAATGTGCGAAGGCAAGATCCAACAAGGTTCAAACAGGGCGGGCCGGTGTGCTGGCTACTGCCGCCAGGCCCATGTGCGTGATGGCGGCTTGCAGGTCGGGCGGCAAAGCGGCCTCGCATTGTAGCTGTTGGTCTGTGACGGGGTGCCGCAAGCTGAGCCGAAAGGCGTGCAGCGCCTGCCGCTGCATGCCCCAGGCGGGGGCGCCGCCATACAGGGCGTCGGCCAGCAGCGGGTGGCCCAGGTGTTGCATGTGCACGCGAATTTGGTGTGTGCGGCCCGTGTGCAGTTTGCAGTGCACCCAGCATGCGGGTGTGCCAGTGGCCGTGTTGTTTGTGCTGTTGCCCAGCAGGGTGAAGTCGGTTTTGGCCTCTTTGCCCGCCTGGCGCTGTATATCTACCACGGCCATGCGCAGGCGGTTGCGGGCGTCGCGGCCAATGGCTTGTTCTACCGAAATGGTGTGTTGGGCAGGGTGCTTCCAGTGCCCGTGCGCCAGCGCCCAGTATTCGCGTTGCACGCTGCGGGCGGCGATTTGGCGCACCAGCGCATCGTAAGCGGGGCGGGTGCGAGCCACGACCATCAGGCCGCTGGTGTCTTTATCTAGCCGGTGCACTATGCCGGCGCGGGGCACATCGGTAGCGGCAGGGTAGTGGTGCAGCAAGGCGTTGAGCAAGGTGCCGCTCCAGTTGCCGGGTGCCGGGTGCACCACCAGGCCGGCTGGTTTGTTGATGATGAGCAGGTGCGCATCTTCATACACCACGTCAATGGCAATGTCTTGCGGCACAAAGGCGGTGGATTGGGCCGTGTCCCGCAGGGTCAGGCTCAGCCGGTCGCCGATGCGCAGGCGCGTTGCGGCCTTGGTGCAAGGCTGGCCGTTGCGCAAGAGCAGGCCGTCTGCAATCAACTGCTGCAAATGACTGCGCGAAAACTCTTGCACTTGCTGCGCCAAAAAGCGATCCAGCCGCTGGCCGTGATCGGCCGGGGCAAGCTGCCATTCGCGAATTTCCGCTTCGGCTGTGCTGTCATCTTCTGCCATATGGGCAGATGAAACGGGGGCTGAGTGCATGGTGATAAAGATAGAAAACAGGCGATAAAACCAAGGGGCAGCTACGGCGCTGCAAATAGCGCCCGGCATGAAGCAAGCCCCGGATTGTGGCGTGGATTGCGAAAGGCGCAGCGCAGGGGCAGACTACTATAATGACCCGGATTTTTTGCTGACCACGAGACGATTCATGAAAACATCCCATGGGACACGCCCATTATCCGGCCTGGCAGCTTCGGTGGCAGTGGCCGTGTTGGCAGCCGGTTTGGCCGGATGTGCCGCCCAGCGCACCACGCAGGAAAAAACAGCCGGCTGGAGCAACAACCGCATCTACAGCGAGGCGCGGGACGAGCGCAATGCGGGCAGCTACGATCGTGCGGTTGAGCTGTACAACGTGCTCGAAGGCCGCGCCGCCGGCACCACTTTGGCGCAGCAGGCCCAGCTGGAAAAAGCCTATGCACAGTACCAAAACGCGGATTATGACGAGGCCAACGCCACGCTGGAACGCTTTATCCGCCTGAACCCGGCCAGCCCCGCGCTGGACTATGCCTACTACCTCAAAGGCGTGGTGAACTTCAACGGCTCCACCGGCGGCTGGCTGTCGTTTTTGACGAACCAGGGCTTGTCCGAGCGCGACCAGCAGGCGGCCAAAGAATCGTTCGAGGCGTTCAAGGCGGTGGTTACGCGCTTTCCCGAATCGCGCTATGCGTCGGACGCCAGACGCCGCATGAACTACATTGCCAACGCCGTGGCCGAGTCGGAACTGGCCATTGCCGCCTATTACTACAAGCAAGGCGCTTACGTGGCGGCCATTAACCGGGCGCAAGACACTGTTAAGAACTACGACGGCACCCCTTCGCAAGAAAAGGCGCTGGCCATTCTGGCTCAGTCGTACGATGCCTTGGGCCTGACCCAGCCGCGCGACGATGCCTTGCGCGTGCTGCAAACCAACTTTCCGCAAAGCCCTTACCTCAGCCAGCCTTACAAAGGCAAACCCAAGTCCTGGTGGCAGCTTTGGTAAAGCCAGCTGTTTAACTTCCGGCATGATGGCAGCCTCATGGCGGCCTCGTGCTGAAGAACAAGCGACACCCTGTGAGGTGTCGCTTTTTTATTGGCGGATGCGGCGCTGGTTTGTGGGGTTTATTGGGTTGGGCGATGGCCTGCCGGGCTTTGTGTTGCCCGGGTCAGCCGGAATGATTGCGCAGCTTGTGGCGTGTGGCGGCGCGTGTGCTGTGTGTGCTGTGTGTGCTGTGATTGCGCCGAATCTGGCAGGGGCGTGGCAAGCCGCTTAGGGTGAACAGGCACTAATCGTTTGGCGAACCGTTTGGTGAGCTGTTTGCCGGCTTGTTGCCGGCCCGCAGGGCGTTGAGTTCTTGCAGTTTGCGCACAAAGTCGTCGTGGGTGTGCAGGCGCTGCATGGGGGGCAGGGCGGCCAGCAGGCGGGCGCCGTATGACATGGTGCGCAGGCGGCTATCGCAAATGACCAGGATGCCCCGATCGTTTTCGTGGCGGATGAGGCGGCCAGCGCCTTGTTTGAGCACCACGGCTGCTTCGGGCAGGTGATAGTGCATGAAAGGATTGCGGCCTTGCTGTTGCAGGCGCTGGGCGCGGGCCTGCACCACGGGGTCGTTGGGGGGCGGAAAGGGCAGCTTGTCGATCACGACAAGTTGCAGGGCGTCGCCAGGGATATCTACTCCTTCCCAAAACGAGGTGGATGCCACCAGCACGCAGCCGCGCCGGCTGCTGTGTTGGCTACCTTCGCGAAAGCGCTCGGTGAGCCGTCGTTTGGTGGATTCGCCTTGCACCAGGATGTCGATGGCGCTGTTTGCATCACTATCTGCATCAAACTGTTCGCGCAGTTGCTCGCCAATCAGGCGCAGGCTGCGTAGCGTGGTGGTGAGCACCAGCGTGCGTCCGCCGAGTTGCCGCGCGCCTTCTGCGGCCAGTTGCGCAACGGCGGTAAGGTGCTGCGGGTCGGCAGGCGGCACCATGGGCGGCACAAACAGGCTGGCATGGCTGGCGTAGGCAAAGGGGCTGGCAACTTGCAGGGTGGGCATGTCTTGCAGGCCGCAAGGTTCGGTAAACCAGCGCAGTTGCGGCTCGGCCCCCAGCGTGGCCGAGGTAAAGATCCAGGCACGGTTGGGCGCGTCTGGCTCCGCTGTTTCTGCGGTGGCCGCCTCATCATCTGGGTAGCCGGAACGGGCCGCACCGGATGTGGGGGCGGATGCAGGTTCGGATGCGGGCGCTGGCGCAGAGGGCGCATTGTCTTCTGGCAGGCGCAGCAGGGTGTGTCTGACGGTGGCGGCAATGTCCAGCGGCGATTGGGCCAGCCGCAGGCCGGCGCTTACGTCCATCCAGCGCACGGTTTCGGGCGGGCGGGGTTGGCCGAATAGGGCAATGCGCTCTTGCAGGGCGGTGGCGCGTTCTAGCAGGCGTTGCAGGTCGGGGGCCAGCTCGCTGACGGTATCCAGCGCGTCGCGTGCTTGGGCAACGGCGTCTGACAAGGCCTGCAAGGCGGTTTGCCAGCGGGTGGCGTCTATGCCGTCGGGCGCGTCGCCTTGCCAGCCCCATTTGCCATGTGCCAGTTCGGCTGCCGTTAAGCGCCAGTTGCGGGCGCTTTGTTCGATGTGCTGGCTGATGTTGGGCCATTCGGCCAGGCCGCGGGCATGTTCCAGCCCGCCGGCGAGCAGATCGCGGCTGAATTCGAAGAAGTGCCCGGTGCCCAGTTGCTTGCCCAAAAACTGCACGCCAATGGCGTTGAGCTGGTGCGCTTCGTCAAAGATCACGGTATGCACGCTGGGCAAAAGTTCGGCCATACCCGATTCGCGCACGGCCAGGTCGGCAAAAAACAGGTGGTGGTTGATGACGACGACATCGGCCGCCAAGGCCTGGCGGCGCGCGTGATTGACGTGGCAGTCTTTGTACTGCGGGCATTGGCTGCCCAGGCAGTTTTCGCGGGTGGAGGT
>CAYUAF010000072.1:3139-8178 GCA_964442555.1 uncultured Allobrachymonas sp. | reverse complement strand
GGTTTGAGGGTTTGAACAAGCCAGCCGCAAAAACAGAAAACCGCCTGCACGCCCTGCATCTAGCAGGGGAGTAGGCGGTTGTTATTAGGGCGGTTGCTGCTTGCGTAAAACGCTGCGGTTTAACGGATTGGTTTCATTAAATCGGCTTAAGCAGATTGCTGGCCGAGTGCAGCAAAAGCCTTGATGACTTCTTGGGGGGCTTGTACCAGTTCGATCAAAACACCTTCGCCTCCAATGGGGAATTCTTCATTGCCTTTGGGGTGGATGAAGCAAATGTCAAACCCCGCAGCGCCTTGGCGGATGCCGCCTGGCGCAAAGCGCACGCCGCGCTCCGTCATCCACTGCACGGCGGCAGGCAAATCGTCTACCCACAAGCCGACGTGATTGAGCGGTGTGGCATGCACGGCGGGCTTTTTTTCGGGGTCGAGCGGTTGCATCAGATCCACTTCTACCTTGAAAGGGCCGGTGCCTATGGCGCAAATGTCTTCATCCACATTTTCGCGTTCGCTGGTGAAGGTGCCTGTGCGTTCCAGGCCGAAGATGTCTACCCACAAGGTTTGCAGGCGCTGTTTGTCTGGGCCGCCAATGGCGATTTGCTGTATGCCCAGAATATGGAAAGGGCGCGCTGGCGCGTTGTTGCTGGCAGTGTTCATGCGTAAATCCTTTACGGGTTGGAGGAAAGTTGCGATTGCTGCAAGTGCAGCAATTGTGCGTGGGCAGCCTGGCGCTGCGCTTCAGACGGAAAAACGATCTGGATGACTTTTTGGCGGCTGGCTGCGCCGTGCAGCAGTTCCACCTGTTTTTTGCTGACGCCAAAGGTTTTGGCCGCCCAGGCAAGCAAGGCGGTGTTGGCCTTGCCATCTACCGGCGGAGCCGCCAAACGCAGGCGCAAGGCCTGCTCGTGCATGCCGGCGACTTGCGTATTTTTGGCGCCGGGCGTGGCGTAGATGGAAATTTTGAGCGGAAAAGTCATGCAAGGGGGCAAGGGTCATGCCATGCAGGCGAAACGGGCAGTTAAGGTCAATATAGGCGGGCGCGCGGGGTTAGCTGGCGGTGTTGGTATCTGATTCTGACGTGGCAGGCGTATCTTTTAAAAACCATTTGGCGGCCAGCAGGCCCGCTTCGTACAACAAACACATGGGTATGGCCAAGGCCAGTTGCGACAGCACGTCCGGTGGAGTGACGACGGCGGCAATCACAAAAGCAATGACGATGAAAAAACGGCGGAAAGAGCGGAGCTTTTCGATCGACACAATGCCGAAGCGCACCAGCAAGATCACGACGATAGGCACTTGAAAAGCCAGAGCGAATGCCAGATACATCGATAGCAGCGTTTGTACGTAAGAGGCTACGTCTGGCGTGGCGGCAACCGTTTCGGGCGAAAACTTCTGGATAAAGGCAAACACCCGATCCAGCACCAGAAACTGCACAAAGGCAATGCCGGCGTAGGCCAGCAAGCTGCCCGCAACGATCAGGGGCAGCGCCAGGCGCTTTTCGTGCCTGTACAGGCCCGGCGCGATAAATGCCCAGAGTTGGTACACCACCCAAGGCATGGCCACCATGACGCTTACCAGCAGCAGCACTTTCAGGGGCATGATGAAGGGCGAGAACACATCGACGGCAATCATGCGCGTATTGGGCGGCAGGTGGGCGCGAATGGGCTGCGCCACAAAGTCCAGCAACTGCGCAGGCCCTGGGTAAAGCGCCAGCACAATTGTGACCAGGGCAATGCCGTAAATGCAGCGCAGCAGCCGCGTGCGCAACTCCAGCAGATGCTCCATGAAGGGCTGTTCGGAGCCAGCCAGCTCATCGTCATCTGTGGGGGCGGTTTGGGTCATGATTCAGGCGGGTGGGGTGGGAGTATCAACAAACTCAATAAACGACACAAGGGCTGGCTCAATTGCCGAACGGGCAAACGGCGCAGGCAGGCCGCTTAACCGGGCGAGTTTTTTTTGGGGCGGTGCCGGGCAACACGCGCCGCGCCCGACAGAACATGCGTGCGCACGCGGTGGCGCGTTTTGTACCAGTGGGGCAGGGCGCTGCGTTTAATGCGCCAGTTTTTGCGTACCGCATGTGCCGCTGCGGGGCGCTGGCTGTAGTTGCTCCAGTAGCTGCGGTCTTGTGCTTCTTCAATATCTTCGATGTCGGCGGATGGAGTCCAGGCATAGCCGCCGTGCAGATCGCGCTGGATTTGGTGCGAGGTGTTGTGCACTTGCTGTTGCAGGTCCCAGGCGGTTTGTTCAACGGTCTGCTTCATTTTTTGCAGCTCGTTCAGGCCGGCAACGTTGCCCACTTCGGCTTTCAGATCGCTGATGTAGCGCTGCGCGCGCCCGATCAGGGTGCCCAGCGTGCGTGCAACGGTGGGGAGTTTTTCGGGGCCGACAACGACCAAGGCCACAATGCCTATCAGGGTTAGCTTGGAAATTCCCAGATCAATCATGCGCAGGGCACCCTTTTATCCGTATCCGCAGCCAAACGGGCTTTTCAGGATTTGGATTTGCTTTCGACGTCGATGGTGTTGTCGTCGGTATGGGTTTGTTGGTGCGTGACGCGTGGCGCGGCGGGCGGATTTTCTTCGCCTTCGCGCATGCCTTCTTTAAAGCCTTTGACGGCGCTGCCCAGGTCTTTGCCAATGTTCTTGAGTTTGCCTGTGCCAAACACCATGGCCACAATCAACAAAACCACTACCCAGTGCCAAAAAGACATTGCTCCCACGGTTCAGTCTCCTTCATGCGAAACACGCTTGCATTGTACGCTTTGCGCCGTGCGCAGGTAAGCCCTTTGCTGCATTGGGCAGGGACTGCCCGTTACCGCGGCGCGCGCTTGCCGGCTGCGCTGCCGGCAGGTTTGGCAAAAGCGCCGCGCACTTCAATCTGTATTTCATCCAGCGTTTGGCCGTTGGCGCTTTGCAAGGTAATGCGCTGTTTGCCGGGCCAGGGCATCCAGGGCAAGGTGCGCCCTTTGCCTGCCAGCTTGCCGTTGATGAGCCAGCGGTTATGCGGCGACGATTCGGGCGATGCTTGCAGCATGAGGCGCTGGCGTTTGGGGGGAATGTCCGGATCGAGCGCCAGCAAGGAGCCGTTTACCGGATTGAGAATGCGTGCGGCAGCCGGGCTGCTGCTGCGTTGCGACCGAACAAAACTGCTTTGCTCCGTGCCTTGTATGAACCATTCCATGCGGGCGGGTTCGGCGTTGTGGGCTGTTTTGTTGCTTTTGTGGGCGGATGGCGATGCCAGCGTTGCGGCTGTGTGGCCGAATTCGACACGGGCTTGCACCAAGCCGGCGGGCGGCTTGGGCGGGCGGCTGGGCGTGTTGCGGTGCAGGTAGCGCATGATGGCAGCCCATACCGGCGCAGCGCCTGTGGTGCCGCTCACATCCCACATGGCCTGGCCCTGCGCGTTGCCCACCCACACGCCTACGGTATAGCGTTCGCTGTAGCCAATGGCCCAGTTGTCGCGCATGTCTTTGCTGGTGCCGGTTTTAACAGCCGTCCAAAAACGGGTGTGCAGCACGCTGTTGCTGCCAAAAGTGGGGATGCGGGCGTTGTTGTCAGACAGGATGTTGCTGACGATGAAGCTGGCGCGTGCGTCCAGCGCCTGGCTGAATGGGGCGGGGGGCGTTGCGGCGCGCGCTGCTGCTGGCGTGTTGGCAGAAGCGGGCAGGGCGCTGGGTTGCCAGCGTGCGGCGCTGTAGCGCCCGCCATTGGCCAAGGCGCGGTAGGCATTGGTGAGTTGCAGCAAGCTCATTTCTGCGCTGCCCAGCGCCAGGCTGTAGCCGTAGTGGTCGCCCGTGTGCGGCAGCTTGATGCCCAAGCGCCGGAGCTGATCGGCAAAGCGGTTGACGCCCACCATGCCAATGGTGCGCACGGCCGGCACGTTGAGTGATGCGGCCATGGCTTGGCGCAGCGATACCCAGCCGCGAAAATGGCGGTCGTAATTTCTGGGCACGTACAGGCCGCTTTGCGTGGGGATGGCGGCGGCTGAATCGTCCAGCAGCGAAGCGGCTGTCAGGCGGCGCTCTGCAATGGCCTGGGCGTATAAAAAAGGCTTGAGTGTGGAGCCGGGCTGGCGCAAGGCGGTCACGTAATCCACATCGGGCGCGGTGCTGGTGGTGGCAGACGCGCCTACCCAGGCCAGCACTTCTCCCGTGGCGTTGTCCAGCACGATGACCGCGCCATCGTGCACATTGCGGCCGGTTAGCTCGTGCATGGTTTGGCGCAGTTGCTCGGTCGCATAGCGTTGCAGCGGCGCATAAAGGGTAGAGCGCACGCTGTGGCCGCCTGCCTTGCCCGCCAGCAGGCGTTGCGCCATGTGCGGGGCAATGCCTTCGCTGGGCGACCAGGCCTTGCGCTGCATCACGCCCGTGGCAAACAGGCTGAGCGAATCGCACAGCAAAGGCGTGCGCGGCACGTTTTGCAACTGTGCCAGCAGGCCGCAGGCGCGCTGCGCCACGGCTTGCGGCTTGGCGTTGGGCGAGCGCACCAAGGCGGCGGCGATGGCGGCTTCGCGCTCGTCCAGCCCGTGGGCGGCTTTGCCGAACAGGGTGCGGCTCAAGGCATCGATGCCGACAATTTCGCCACGAAAGGGCACCAGGTTCAAATAGGCTTCGAGGATTTCGCTTTTTTGCCACTTGGCATCCAGCTGTTGCGCCGATATGGCCTGGCCGAATTTTTGCAGCAGGCTGCGCCGCTGCTGGCCGCGCCGCAGGTCTTCGTTTACCAGGCCGACCAGCTGCATGGTCAGGGTGGATGCGCCACGGGTCTTCTGGTTCCACAAATTGCCCCAGGCGGCTGCGCTTACGGCTCGCCAATCTACGCCGCTGTGGGCGTAAAAGCGCTTGTCTTCGCTAAAAACCATGGCGGTTTGCAGCGCGGGCGAAATGTCTTCAAGCGGCACCCATTGGCCGCGCCGCACCTGGGGGTTGGTGCGTAGCCGGTGCAGCTCTTCGCCGTTGCGGTCCAGCAAGATGGATTCGGACGAGGCAAATGCATGCTTGACCTGCGCAAAGCTGGGCAGTGCGTGCGCAGGCCAGGCGGCTGC
>CAYUAF010000072.1:0-3039 GCA_964442555.1 uncultured Allobrachymonas sp. | reverse complement strand
CTTGCAGTTGTGACACTTGCTGTTGTGCGCGGGCTGTGCGAGGTTGGCGAGCGGCTATGGCTGGCGCGTGGCCGCCAAAATGCCGCACTGCGTGCCAAGCAAGCGCAAATGCAGGCGGATGTGGATGATGCGGATAACAGGCGCAGGGGGAAAAAGCGTATCAACAGGGCAAACTCAACAGAGCAAATTCAACAGGGCAAATAACGGGTTAAGCCCCGGTTTTTGCAGACGGCTTGCAGCAAAAACCGGGGTGGATTGTGGTTTAAGGCCGTGCATGCACCTTGACCGCTGCGTTGGGCGTAGCGCCGAAAACTTCTGGCGCGTACAGGGCCTCAACCCGTGTGGGCGGCAGGTTGAAGTTGCCGACGTTGTTCAGCCGCACGGTGTATTCGATCGTGGTTTTGCCTTGAGGCAGGTATTCGTAATACGCACGCCATGCTTCAAAGCTGCGCTCGATATACGCCAGCCAGCCGCGGCTGCTGCCGCTTTCTTCTGCGGTGGCAATGGCCGAGTCGCGTCCCAGGCCGCTGCCCAGAATGGTGGCGCCGCCGGGCACGGGGTCGCTAATGACGACCCAGGTCATATCGCTGCTGGCGGTAATGTCGAGCTTGACGCGCCAGACATCGCCCCGGCTGACTTGGCCTTTGACCGCTTCTTGCACGGGCGTGACGGTTTTTTGCACGCTGTAGCCGGCAGACATGGGCGACTTGAGCGGCACGGCTGCCAGCGCCTGGATGGTGGCCCACGGCTTGCCGCTGCCTTGTTGCTGTAAGGACAAGGTTTCGGGCTTGCTGCCTGGGACGTTTTGCCACGGCAGGAAGGCGCTGTTATTGGTATACATGCCTGCAGCAGGCGCTGCGCCGTACCAATGGTTGGATGCGGCGGCGCTGCTGGCCGTGGCGCGCGCCACTTTGCTCCAGCTTACGGTTTCGCTTTGTTTGCCCAGGCGCATCAGGGTTTCGCCAGCGACGGGCGTAGCCTCGAACTTGGCAGAGAATTTCTCCAGCGCCAGCCCGCCCCACAGGTTGGCGGTGGTGGTGTGCCATGCGCCGTTGCGCTGGCGGCCTATAAAGCCGCTGGCCAGGGCGCCCATATCGTCTTTCCAGGCCGGGTTGTTAAGCACGGCCAGAATCAGGCGCGCGGCATTCACGTCGCCGTTTTGCATGAGCCACCACCAGTAATCGTCTGCCTCGGTGCTGAAGCCCATGCGCGTGCCTTGCACGCTTAAGCGGCTGCGCAGGATCTGGTCGGCCTCTTGCAGGCGCTGCGCATGATCGGGGATGTTGGGCATTCTTTGCAGAATGTTGAGCCAGTCGATCACGGCATGCGTGGGCCAGAGGTTGGGCGTGATCTGGATGCTGGTAAGCATGGCGGGTTTGGCCTTGCCGTAGCGCGAGAGCGCCTCGATGGCGGCGAGCTTGCGCACGTCGCGGTCGGGTTTGGGGCTCCAGAATTTGCGTTCGATCTTGCCTTCTACAAAGCGCGCCAAGCCAGCCAGCATGGCATCGCGCTGGGTGGCGGGCAGCTTCCAGCGGGCATCCAGCGTGGCGGCCTCGTGCGTAACGGCCAGCAGATACGCCGTGAGGGTGTCGCTGCCGCGGGCGGCGCTGCCGTCTTGCGGCGGGAAGTAGCTGGCTAAGCCGTCTTGATCCAGATAGTTGGGCAGCTCGGCCAGAATGCCTTGCCACATGGCCGTGTCGCGCAGGCCAACGGCCTTGGTGGTTTTTTGCTCCAGGCACACAAAGGGGTAGTTGGCAAACCAGTCGCGCACGCCCGGCAGGCCGGCTGACAGCGTGGGTTGCAGCGATACTTTCACGCCGCCACGCGCTGCCGTGCCGCCTGCTGCGGCCAGGCTTTGCGGGGGCGGGGCCAGCTCAAGGCTGGCGCTGCCGTCTACCTGCACCAGCGTGGCTTGCTGCACGGTAACCGGTATGGCCGGCACAATGCGCTGGCTGATTTTGAGCGCATCTGCCGCTTGGCTGCCTGCCGTGTCTTTGGCGGCAATTTCCCATTCGATTTGCTGTTGCGGCGCAAAGGCCAGTTGGGCCGGTACGGTTACGTCCCACACCAGTTCTTGCGAGCCGCCTGCGGCAATGGCAACCGTTTGCGGTTTGAGTTCCAGCTGGCTGGCTTTGGGCGTAACTTCCACCTTCATTTCTTTATCGGTGGTGTTGCGCAGCGTGAATTGGGCGCGGAACTGGTCGCCCTCGCGCACCAGGGGCGGCAAGCCGCTGATGATTTGCAGGTCTTGCGTGGTGCGGATATGGGTTTGGCCGGTGCCGAACAGCTCTTGCCCGCTGCTGCCTACCGCCACGATGCGGAAGCTGGTGAGCGCATCATTCAGCGGCACGGTCAGCGTGGCTTTGCCGTTGGCGTCGAGCTGCACGTTGGGGTTCCACAGCAGCAGGGTGTCCAGCAATTCGCGCGTTTGGCCGCCTTGTCCGCCGTCGCCGCCCGCCGGCACGGCTTTAAGGCCGTAGTGGCGGCGGCCGATGATTTCCATCTGCGCCGTGGCTGTTTCAACGCCCCAGGGGCGGGTCGCGTACATGGCGTGCAGCAAATCCCAGCTGGTGTTGGGTTTGAGTTCCAGCAGGGCCTCGTCTACCGCAGCCAGCGCCACTTCGGCATGGGCGGCAGGCTGGCCGTTGGGCAGCTTGGCTTCGATGGTGATTTGCGCCTGTTCGCGCACCTGGTAGCTTTCGCGGTCGGCCTGCACCTTGATTTGCAGGGCACGGCCTTCCACGCCGATATTGATGGGTGCCATGCCCAGGCGGAAGGCGGGTTTGCTCAGGTCAATCGTGGCGGTAGGCGGCGTGTAGTCTTTGCCCGCTTCGCGGTAGGCGTGCCACCATTCGATGGGCGAGAAAATGCCCCAGGTAAAGAAGCTGTACCAAGGCACTTCGCGCAGGCGCCCGCGCAACACCAGCACGCTGATGTAGGCGTTGGGGCCCCATTCGGGTTGGATTTTGACGGATACCGTCGGGTCGGTGCCGCGCAGCTCTACCACTTCGCTGTGCAAGATGCCTTCGCGCTCCACCG
>CAYUAF010000071.1:0-8239 GCA_964442555.1 uncultured Allobrachymonas sp. | reverse complement strand
GTGCAAAACTGCATGTGCCCCGATAAATGGTAGTGCTTGGGCGGATAAGTGGTGTGTACAGTTGGTAATAAATATGTACGATGTAGCCCATAACTGGGAAACCCTTCTATGCGTCCTTCTGTTCTATCTATCTCTTCTTCGCGGCAGCATGGCTTCTCCTTGCTGGAAGTCTTGGTGTCGGTCATTGTGCTGTCTTTTGGTGTTTTGGGTATGGTTGGTTTGCAGGCGGCTGCGCTCAAAAGTAATCGTGATGCCCGCTTGCAGTCAGAAGCGCTCGGTTTGGCGCGCGAGCTGGCCGAGATGATGCGTGCTAATCCTTCTGTGGCGACCAAAACCGCAGAGGCAGATAATCCTTATTTGGGTAATTTTCAGACCGGTAGGATGGTGCCAAGATCTCCGTCTAATTGCCTTGATACAAGTAGTACGGCACGCTGTGTGGATAACGTGGCTGTGGCCAATGCGCAAATGACTGAATGGCTGGCGCGCGCGGATCGAGTATTGCCGGGTATTCGTGTTGTTGTCTGTATGGATACTGCGCCGTATGACGCGGAAGGTTTGCCGCAATGGGGTTGTACGGCGCCCACAAGTGCCGAGCAGAATATTTCTTTTATTAAGCTGGGGTGGACGCGAGAGGACACTGAGCGACAAATCAGGCAGGCCACAGACAATGGAGTGCGTCCTTATGTGATTTTGCCGGTTACTCCAGGAGGTCAGCTGTGAGTTCACGTTTGAAAATATTCCAATTCCAGCCACGTATTCGTGCTGTGTCTGGAGGTAAGTCGAGCCGAGGTTTGACCTTGGTTGAATTGCTGGTAGCGATGGCTGTCAGCCTGTTGGTGATTTTGGCGGCTGCTGCAGCATTGTTGGCGGGGCGTCGAGGAGCAGGGACGGTAGATGTCGCAGGGCAATTGCGTGATAACGGGCGTTTTGCGTCTGAAACCATTCAGCGTCTGGTGGTGCAAACGGGGTTTGAAGATATGCAATACGCCGTATTGCCCTATGCGGGAACAGAGGTTGCCTATACCACGCAATCCGGCACCAATATTGCTTCCTTGCGCCCTAACTTGCAGGGCTATAACAACGCTATTCCCAGTAGCACGGATCCGTTAAATAATGCGCAAGCACATCCTGCCGGTGCAGGTGCGGGAAGTGACGTGCTGATCCTTCAATATCAAACAGTCAAAGGCATTCTTTCAGCGCAAGACGGCAGCGTAAATTCTGCAGACGGCAGCATGATCGATTGTGCAGGGCATGCGCCAACAGAGTCTTCCATAAAGCGGGATGACCGTATAGTCAGTATTCTTTATGTGTCAACTGACAGCACGGGCGAGCCTTCCTTAATGTGCATGAATAAAAATACGAAAACAGGCGCATTTAGTACAACGCCTTTAATCCGTGGAGTGGAGAGCTTTCAGGTGCTTTACGGCGTAGATAACGTGGATGCTAATAGCGTTCCAGGAAGCAATACCAGTACCGTTAATGTCAGTACTGTACCCAATAAGTATTTGCGAGCGGATCAACTAACAGTAGCCGGAAATGAAACGGCTACTTATACCAACTGGCGTCGTGTACGTAGCTTGCGTATAGGCTTGGTGCTACGCGGGCCTGAGGGGTCTGGGCAAGAGGTCAGTAATCAAACACTTTATCCGTTAGGCAGTAGCGCATACTCTGGCGCTGCTGATGCAGGATCAATATTGCAGGTTAACGATGACCGCTTGCGTCAAGTTGTAACTTTTACAGTATTGCTGCGTAATTGTCAAAATCAAGGATATCAACCTGCTCCTTCTGATCCCAATAATCCGATTCCTTGTAATGTGGTGATGCCGTCATGAAAATATTTTCTGATATGAAATGCCAAGATTCAGCATATTTGGCGCCATACATGGGAAAAAAGCTAGTGAATGCCCGCTTGGCTCAACGAGGGGTATCTCTTATTGTTGTTTTGATGTTGTTGGTCATTGTCTCGTTATTGGGAGTTGCGAGCATGCAAATCGTCATGATGGGCGAGCGTGCTGCGCGTAGTGACCGTGATATGCAACTAGCTTGGCAAGGGGCAGAAGCGGCTCTGGTTGATGCTGAAATTGAGCTGACAGGACCAAATAATTTTGCCGGTGCGCGTACAGCGAATATTTTGGCAACAGGTCCCATAGTTAGCGTGGGGTGTAATACATCCACAGGGAGCGATGGTTGGCGAGGATTCTGTTCACTTGAATCGGGTGAAAACTATGATAGCAATGGGCCGCGGAAAGGCTCACCTAAACCGACTTGGTTAACTGTGGATTTTACCGATACCGGGGCCACGGCGCCCAGCGTTGCAGTCGGTACTTTCACGGGGCGTAATTTCAGCAGTGCGGATGCGGCGATGGGCAGAGGCATTCAGCCTGCATTGGCGCCACGTTATGTTATTGAATACATACCGCCAAATCTTGACCCTGGTAATCCTTCCGGCGGAATGACTACTCCGCGCTATCAATCTGCAGGCGATGCAAAATCGAATAATGCAGCAGGGTCACTGTATCGTATAACTGGAACAGGATTTGGTCCACGTAGTGATATACAAGCTGTCTTGCAAACCGTGTATCGCAATTAATCAGGCTAATTTTTTAACTATCAAAAAGAGGTTTTGCCATGCAAAAACTTTCTGAAAATCATCAACCAGTAACAAAAAAGCGTTGGCGTACAGCAGCCATTGTGGCGGCTATTGTGGGTATTGGCGGTTTTGCTTCATTTGCAGTGATTGGGCAAAGCGCTCCACCTAATATTCAGGCTCTGGATATTGCATCAGAGCCGTTGTATGCGGCGACACAGGGTGATAAACCTGCTTTGGCGCTGGCCCTTTCGGTTGAGTATCCGACAGTAGGTGCGCAGTATGTCGATCAGCCAGGAGCAAATACAGACTCTTCTTATAGTCCTGATAAAGAGTATCTTGGTTATTACAATGACCAAATGTGCTATACGTACAATAATAATCCGACAGAAACACCTGCTGCCGGTAAAACGAGTTCCGACTATAAACGCTTTGTCATCAGCGGAGCTGCAACGAACCATCGCTGCAACGATGCTTTTAGCGGGAATTTTCTGAACTGGGCGAGTAACTCGGCCATTGATATGTTGCGTTTGGCCTTATCTGGCGGTGACCGTGTAATTGATGAGGAAAAACTGACTGTTCTGCAACGAGCCGTTCTGCCGGGAAACTTGAATGCTGGTCCTGGCGGTTCGAATTTTTGGAATTCCACAAACTTTCCTGCTAAAGAGTTGAAAAAGGGTGATGGAACATATTTTGGCGCTATTCCTAAGCTGATGCGAGATGAAGCTAACAGTAGGGGCGCAAGCAGCATTTGGGTAGGGAATCGATTAAACCATATTTATTTCGGTGCGACAAAAAGTAGTAATCCGGCAGACTACATTCTTGTAACAGGAAAAAATCTTCCTGCAAGTGCATATGGAGGAACGGGCTCGGTGTGTGCCGATGAAAATGGCACTTGCTCAATAGGCGGCACACTCAAGCAGGTATGGTATGGCGCGCCTGGTAAGGGGTGGGCAACTATGGCTGTTAGCGGCAGCGTGCCGTGTAACAATAGTGTTTTTGGTGATCCTGCAATCGGTACTCGGAAAAAATGTTATTTGGAAAATTACTCAGCCTCGAATGCTAAAAACTTGAATACAGAGGGATTTTTCTATTCACGGGTAGAAGTCTGCTCTCAAGATGCTTCTGGTGAGTTGACAGATAAGCGCGATTACAGATTTTGTACCCGATACCCTAGTGGGTATCACAAACCGATAGGGACCATTCAACATTACAACTCGCAATTGCGTTTGGCAGCTTTTGGTTATGCGATTGATAATACGCTCAGTTACGATAATGGAAAATATGGGCGTTATGGAGGTGTATTGCGTGCTCCGATGAAGTTTGTTGGTCCTAAAGTGTACAGCACAAGCGGAATAGAAACTGGCGCTAATCCGCATGCAGAGTGGGATGATAAAACAGGTATTTTGTATCAAAATCCTTTGAATGATACGACATATCAAAATAGTGGTGTTATTAATTACTTGAATAAATTTGGGCGCTTATTGCCGAATAAACAGGGGAATTACAAAACTTATGACCCGGCAAGTGAGCTGTATTATGAGGCCCTACGTTATATGCAAGGGTTGCAGCCAAGTTCGGCGGCGGTAAGCGGTCTGACAAGCGATATGTATGACGGTTTCCCGATTTATACGGATTGGAGTGGTTTGGATCCTTATGGTGATGGCCGCCTTAATACCTCTGATTATTCATGTGTAAGAAGCAATATCGCCCTTATTGGTGATGTGAATACGCACGACTCCAAGCGTTATGGAAAGAGTCGTATGCCTGGTGTAGACTTGGCCAACAATATTCCTGATATCAACCATTGGTTGAAGGTTGTTCAGGCCTTTGAAAGCAAACAGGCTATGAGCTATACGAACGGAGTTGATCAAAGCGGAAATCCTATTGTGAGGACCACCAGTAATCCCAATAACGCATCTTATTCTGGATATCCTGCTAATAACGACTATCGCAGTTCGGAAATCATAGGATTGTCCTATTGGGCGCATACACAGGACATCAGGGGAAGAAATTGGACAAGTGCTCCGGATAAACAGCGACCCGGTTTGCGGATTAAGACATTCATTTTTGACGTGAATGAGTATGGTAACGAGTCGATAGAAGATAAACGTCGTACGAGAAACCAATATTATACGGCAGCCAAATATGGCGGGTTTAATACGCAGCCAACTGGTGATGCCAATAATACCCTTCCCTATAATGCAGAAGGTAATCCTTTTTATAACCAGAAAGGTGAGGCGGATAACAATGTTTGGCAAGATCCTAAGCGTCAACTGGAGCCACAAAGCTACTTCCTGCAAAGCGATGCGCGTGGGGTTTTAGAGGCGTTCGAAAAGATATTTAGTGAAGCTAGCAGCAAAATGCGCAATATTGCTGGCTCGTCTGCGTCAAGTAGCAATTTGGCAAGTTCTGATTTGTTCCAATATCAGGCTTCTTTCAATACAGAAGACTGGTCGGGGGATGTAGAGGCATTCGCTATCAAGAAAAGTGCGGATGGAGTGCCTACGTTAGAAGAGGAAGCAACATGGTCGGCTGAGAAGCGTTTAAGTCAGCAGTTTAGTTCGGCTGCATCTGTTGCTTCACGCAAGATTTTTGTAGGAGTGCAGCGCTCGTCTGGCGCTGGAGTAGTTAAGACGGCTACACCGTTTACGCAGGCAGACATTGAAACTGCATTGCAAAACATGCTGAACAAACCAAATGCGGAAGCGAATTTCACTGATGGTTTGTGGCGAGACCGTGTAGAGTATTTGCGCGGTGTAAAAACTAAAGAAGGTTCTCAATTCCGCTTGCGCGCACGTGCATTGGGGGATATTGTGAATTCTGGGGTGGTGTATGTGGGGGCGCCTTCGACTTCCCTCGCATTGGGGGATGGTTATGATAAGCATGCTGTTAGCAGAAAAAATCGGACTGCAGTTGTGTATGTGGGCGCCAATGACGGCATGCTGCATGCTTTTGATGCCAAAACCGGTGATGAACTATTTGCTTATATTCCAAGCTGGATGGGGCCCAAACTGAGTGCCTTGACCAGTAAAGACTATAAACATCAAGCTTATGTGGATGCTACGCCTGTAATCGGTGAGGCCAAAACAGGTAAAGGTACGAATGCCAGTGATTGGAAAACCGTACTGGTGTCCGGTACAGGTGGTGGTGGTAAAGGTGTTTTCGCATTGGATGTTTCTGATCCCAAGAAATTTGGGGCAGATAGTGTTTTGTGGGAATTCAACCAGGTAGATGACCCTGATATGGGATATGTGATTGGTAAATCACGCATTGTCAAAATGCAGACACAACATAAAACTGTTGCAAGCGCAGGCAGCAAAGATGTATATCGTTGGTTTGCTTTGGTGCCGGCGGGCGCTAATAATTATGTTGATAGCGGCGATGGTGTTTATAGTAAAACGGGAAATTCAACTATTTTCTTGCTGGCTTTGGATAAGCCGGTAAGCGAAGCTTGGGAATTGGGTAAAAATTATTACAAAATTTCCTTGCCGTTTGATAAAACGTTGTATCAAACAGGGGGGGCTTCTACCGTTCGGGCCACGGGTATTATCAATCTGGAGTCATTCACAGCCAACGCTAGTAATACAATAGACTTGGTATATGCAGGAGATTTGCATGGCAATGTGTGGGCATTGAGTTTTACAGGCTTGGACGCCAATAAATGGAATACAGCCGCCAATTTGTCCCGCTTTGTATCTGGCTCAACAGCCATTCCTATGTATGCAGCCAAGGACGCTCAGGGAATAGTGCAGCCAATTACCGCCGCACCATCTATTCTGCGCGTTGGTGCTACAGATGCCTATATGGTCGGATTTGGTACGGGTAAGTATATTGAAGAGACTGATCCGTCAATAACCCAGCCTGGTAACACGTATTACGTACTTTACGATGATGGAAAAGGTGCATTGCATAATACAACCGATACCGTGTGGAAGGTTGGTATTCCAGGACGTGGGCGCTTGAAGCAAGTAGTTATCGCAGGCGGCACCACAGGGCAAGCAAGTGCAGGATTCCGTTTTGGTAGACCTGCATCCGATACAGATAGCGATCGAGCAGGTTGGTATCATGATCTTACCGAATCGGGAGAGCGTATAGTTTCCGACGGAACTGCCAGACCTTATACGAGCAGTGTTGTCGTGAACTCGATAACTCCTCGCGGTGCGTCTACACCGGGTATTTGTCCAGTAGATGGAGGAACTTCTCGGCAGTATGTGTTTGATTATTTCTCTGCTGTAATTCGTGTTCGTGTTTCTCCGGTTGGCTTGGCCGGGCAGCCCCTGCTTTTTATCGATAACAGTGACTTGGGTAAGGCTGATAGCACAGGACGTCGTTTGCGGAAAATCAAGCCCTATACGCTGTACCCGGGTACTGAGAAATCAAAAATTGAAGCAGGAGATGATATCTATATGCCTGTTGGCCGTTTGAGTTGGCGCCAGATTAATAACTATCTGGAATTGAGGAATCAAAAATGACAACAAAATTTCGTTATAAGCATGCTCAGTTAACGCAAGGGTTTACTTTGCTGGAGCTGATGATTACGGTGGCGATAGTGGCTATTCTGGCTTCGATAGCTTATCCGTCTTATGTTGAATCTGTGCGTAAAGGCCGCCGTGCGGAAGCGCGTGCAGCGTTAACGGAACTTATGCAACAGCAAGAGCGTTTCATGACGCAGAACAATACGTATAGGGCTTTTGCAGTTGGTGCAACAGGCGTGCCGTTTATTACTGTTGCGGGAAATGTCAGCGCTCCTTCTTACAACTTGTCTGCGGAACAATGCGAGGGCGGACTGCCTATTAACGTTTGTGTCAGAGTAGTAGCTACGCCCGTGCAAGCAGATCCTCGAGCTGGCAATCTGCGATTGACAAGTACGGGCGTAAAAGACTGTACTGGTACAGAAAAAGTATCTAATCCCCAACTTTGCTGGCCTTGATATGCGTAATGCAGCACATTCCTTTCGTGGTTTCACTCTGATTGAGCTAATGGTAACTATTGCTGTGGCTGCCGTATTAATGGCATGGGCTGCGCCGAATTTTGTTGAATTCCGACGAAACTCGGCATTGACCTCTACCACAAATACCTTAACGGCAGCGTTAAACTCTGCACGTAGCGAGGCGATGAAACACAGTGCGTTTGCCATGGTTGTTCCGCAAGATAATGCCAACTGGGCTACTGGTTGGCGAGTGTTTGTGGATAAGAATCTGAACCAGACATTTGATGCCGGAACAGATCAACTGGTGTTAGAGCAAATGGCGCTGCCTGATTTTCTTCTCATTTCTGGTAACGGCACTGCCGCGGGAGGCTCGCCATATGTTCTTTACAATGGTTCGGGTTACTCACGGACTAAAAACGGTGCTTTTGGAGCCCTGACTTTTACCATCGAACGCAATGATGTGACTGGTGATCGGCGCACGCAACAAACAAGACGGCTGATTGTTAGTCGTACTGGACGTGTACGTTCTTGTCGCCCGGCGAGTGACACAACATGCACGGCTAACGCAAAGAGTTGATCGCAGGAAAGAAAAAACCGCATCATTAGATGCGGTTTTTTTATGTAGTTGTCAGGTAAATAACGGTTTTGAGGTGGGGGAGCGTAGGATAAGACCGTTGCATAACCCCCCGGAAGCCCAACAAACCATGTTCCAATGACAG